>NZ_JBVVQN010000010.1:0-251124 GCF_055811075.1 Mesorhizobium sp. WSM4820
ATCTGGGGGTGGGCCGGGACGGTTGCGGAGCGCGAGGATCCGGATGTGGTCATGGCCTGCGCCGGCGACGTGCCGACACTGGAGACGCTCGCGGCCGCCGATATTCTGCGTTCGGCGCTTCCTGACCTGAAGGTTCGCGTCGTCAACGTGGTCGACCTGATGACGCTGCAGTCGAATTCAGAGCATCCGCATGGCTTGGCGGACGAGGATTTCGACGCGCTGTTCACGAAGGCCAGGCCGGTCATCTTCGCCTATCATGGCTATCCCTATCTCATCCACCGCCTGACCTACCGACGCGCCAACCATGACAACATGCACGTGCACGGCTTTCGTGAGGAAGGCACCACGACGACGCCGTTCGACATGGTCGTGCTCAATGAGCTCGACCGCTACCACCTGGCGCTCGCCGCGATCGAACGCGTGCCTGGGCTCGCCGAACGGGCGAAAGACCTTGCCGCCGAACTTCACGGGAAGCTTGCCGAACACAAGGCCTATGTTCGCAAGCACGGCGAAGACATGCCCGAGATCCAGGAGTGGAACTGGCCCGAGAACAGCGCGGCGAAGGCTGGCGATTGATGCGACAGGCAATTCTGGCACTGAACGCCGGCTCCTCCAGCATCAAGTTCGGACTATACGATCTGGAACCCTCCGCCGAACTGCAGCTTGTCTCGCGTGGCACGCTGGATCTGGGCGATGCGCCGAGGCTCAGCGCGAAAGCGGCCGACGGAACAGTGCAGTGTGATCGGCGGCTTGCCGCAGACGCACGCGATACGGGCATCGGCGACTTGCTGCGCTGGATCGAGAGCGAACTTGGCGGCAGGAAACTGGTCTGCGCCGGTCACCGCATCGTGCATGGTGGGCGCGAGTTCGTCGAACCCGTCCGCCTGACGCCGGTCGTGATCGAGGCCCTGGACAGGCTGACGCCGCTTGCGCCGCTGCACCAGCCCCGCAGTCTCGCGCCGATCCGCACACTTGCGGCGCTGCGGCCGGATCTGCCGCAGGTCGGCTGCTTCGACACAGCCTTCCATCAGACGATCGATCCGATCGTCAGCCGCTTCGCGCTGCCGCGCAAATACGATGCGGACGGAATCCGCCGCTACGGGTTTCACGGACTTTCCTACGAGTACATCGCCGGGCGGCTCAAGGCGATGTCGCCGGCGCTTGCAGCGAAGCGGACGATCGTCGCCCATCTCGGCAACGGGGCGAGCCTGTGCGCCATGCGCGACGGGAGAAGCTTCGACACGACGATGGGCTTTTCCGCGCTCGACGGGCTGGTCATGGGCACGCGTTGCGGCGCCATCGATCCGGGCGTGCTTTTGTACTTCGTCCTGGAACGAGGCATCGCCGGAGAGGCTCTGCAGCATATGCTCTATGAGCAATCCGGGCTGCTTGGAATATCCGGCATCTCGGGCGACATGCGCACGCTGGAAGCGAGCGACGGCCCCCACGCCCGCGAAGCGGTAGAGCTTTTTGCCTTCAGGGCGGCACGGGAAGCTGCCGCGCTCGCCAACACGCTGGGCGGCCTCGAATGCCTGGTGTTCACCGCCGGCATCGGCGAGCGCTCGGCGCCGGTCCGCAAGGCAATATGCGAAAGGCTTGATTGGCTTGGCGTGGCGATCGACGAGCCATCCAATGCCGCCCATGCCGGGATCATAAGCCGACCCGACAGCAAGGTCGAAATACGCGTCGTCGCGACCGACGAGGAGAGCATCATTGCCCGCCACGCGCGGGTGCAAGGGGATGCTTGATAACGCAATCAGCGGCGCGTTTTCTGGGGCAAGGAACCCTGCGCGTCCGCGACCGTTTCCGCTATCTGATGACCTTGGGGGATATGATTACCAAAGGGAGAAATCCAATGGCGGAGACCACCAATATGGCAGGCACCTCAAAGGCGGCAAACGACGCGCAGGAAGTGATGAAGAAACAGATCGCCGAGCTTCGTCGCGAAATCGCCAAAATAAACCGGACCCTTTCCGACCGTGCCGAGGAGGCACAGGGCTGGTACGAGAGCGCCGCCGAACGAGCCTCGCGCGCAGCCCGGCAATTGCGTAGCCAGGCACACACCGTGACCGAAACCGTCCAGCAGAATCCAGGCACGATCTCTACGGCGATGATGCTTGGCGGCGTGCTCGGCGTTCTCTTGGGAATTGTGATTGCAAAGAGCTCCGAGCCTGAACGGCGGTGGTTCTAGGGCATTTTGCAGCCAAAAATCTTGGTTTGGCGTCCGACAAAATGCGTAAAACAAGGAGTTAGAGCGCGGTTTTAGTCCACCAAAACGCAAAGCGCTCTAGCGGCAGATCACCACCCGCGCGATGCCGAGGCTGCCTTCGGGGTCGCGCGCGCCTGTTCCCTCAGGCAGGCCGTAAAGCACCTACGATACGTCGCCGCTGCCTGTTGCCTCCTCGTAAGCGCGTCGAAGGAGCTTTAGTCCTCTGTGGATCTGGCTCTCGGTCAGACTTGCGTATCCCATCACCAGGCCGAGGCAGCTGCGATCCAATGTCTGGTCGAAATAATGCGGCGATATGGAATAGATGCCGACCCCAAGCGAGGCGGCTTTCTCGATGAATGATGTCGCCATGGAGGGCGGCGTGTCGTGAAACCAGACGACGACGTGCAGACCGGCCTCTGCGCCTTCGACCCGAACAAGATCGCGGAATTCCGCCTGCAGAGCGTCGAGGAGCGCTGCACGTCGGCGGGCATTTTGACGCCGGGCCTTGCGCACGTGGCTTTCGTAGGCGCCGGATTCCAGCAGGGTCGCAAGCGCCTCCTGTTCGAGGCTGGGGGCATGCCTGTCCGTCAGCCGCTTGGCATGGGCAAAAACCTCCTGCAACTCACGCGGAACGACGACGTAGCCGATCCGCAGCAACGGCGACAGTGTCTTCGAGACCGTTCCGATATAGATGACGTTCGACGCGCCTCCCAGCGCGCGAAGCGGCGGTATCGGGTTCATGTCGAAACGATATTCGCTGTCGTAGTCGTCCTCGACGATGTAGGCCCTCTTCTCTTTCGCCCATCCTAGCAGTTGCTGGCGTCGCCCCATCGACATGACGCTTCCCAGGGGAAACTGATGTGAAGGCGTGACGTAAGCCAGCCGCGCGTCAACATCCGCCAACAAGTCCGCCCTGATGCCTTCGGCGTCGACCTCCACCGGGGCGGCGATGGCTCCTGTCATCTCGAAGACGCTCCGTGCCATCGGGTAGCAGGGCTCTTCGATGGCGAAGCCGTCGCCCTCATCGAGAAGCAGGCGGGCGCAGAGATCCAGTCCCTGCTGAGAACCGTTGACGACGACGATCTCGCTCACCTCGCAGCGGATGCTGCGCGCTCGCCATAGATAGCCCTGCAGGGCGGCACGCAGGCGGGTCAAGCCACAGGGGTCGCCATAGGACAGCTTGAGCGGCCGTCCCAGCGCAGCATCGTTCATGGCCTTTCGCCAGGCAAGGGTCGGGAAGTCAGAGGCCGACATGTCGCCGTAGCGGAAGTCGGCGACGAGCTTCTCCGACGCAACCCGCATCGGGATGGCTCGGGATCGAAGCCTTTCTCCGAAAGCGGAGAGGCTGTGTGGCTCTGCGGCTGTATCAACGAGGTTTCCCGGCTCGCTGTGCGCGACCTTGATGGCCACCCGTGGCCGAGCGCCATGTCGAATGACCACGAAGCCCTCGGCGGCGAGCTGTTCGTAAGCGGACGTCACAGTCGTTCGCGAGACGCCAAGCTCGACCGCCAGTGCACGAGCCGACGGAAGCACGTCTCCGCGGCCGTAGACCTCCGCCACGATCTGTTCCCGCAGGTTCTCATAGATCCCGCGCGCGCCCAATCCCGACGACGAACTTCCCGACGACGAATTCTGCTTGCGGGACTGGACCATTCGCGATTACCCAAATGAAGACGTTTCGTTGATCCAGACATTACCGGGAAAATCAGCCAGGCAAAGGCCCGAGGCCAACTGGACCAGCGCTTTTTATTCAAAACTGGTTCTAGGTCAGGGCCAGTTGTGCTTGTATTGATGAGGCCAGATTGCACCTCCTGGGAAGTAAAATGCTGGCCGAGTTCCACCAATTCATCATCGTCTTTACCGCCTACGTCATCGCTGCCGGCAGTCCCGGGCCGAGCAATATGCGCATCATGGCCGTCGCCATGAACGACGGCCGCGGGGCCGCGCTGGCAATCGCATCTGGCGTCGTCAGTGGCTCGATCTTTTGGGGCCTGATGGCGGCGTCAGGTGTTTCGGCGATCCTCAGTCGATACGCGCACGCACTTGTGGTCCTGCAGCTGCTCGGCGGCCTGTATCTTCTCTATCTCGCCTTCAAGGCGGGCAAGGCTGCGCTTTCTTCAGACAAGGATCAGCTTCGCCCGACCAACGAACGGAAGGCGACGGCGGCCACTCTCTACCAGCGCGGACTGCTAATGCATCTCACCAATCCGAAATCGATCCTGGCATGGATCGCGCTGATGACGCTGGGACTCGGGCCCGGGTCGTCGTCGCATACGGTTCTGGTGATCCTCGCGGGCTGCGCGGTGCTGAGCGTCACCATCTTCTGCGGCTACGCGATCGTCTTTTCGACCGCTCCCATGATCGCCCTGTATCGGCGGGCGCGGCGCTGGATCGAAGGCACGCTGGCGGTATTCTTCGGATTTGCCGGGCTAAAGCTTCTCCTGACCCGCATCTGAAAAGGTTCCTTCATGTCACTCTTCCAAGGCCTTTCAGCATTCCCGATCACCCCGGCGGACGCTTCCGGCAGGCTCGACACCGCCGCCCTCGCGCGCCTTCTGAAGAACATCGAGGAGGCGAGAGCGGACTCCATCGGACTGCTCGGCAGTACCGGCGCCTACGCTTTCCTCACGCGACAAGAGCGTCGACGGGCGGTCGAAACGGCAATGGACACGGTCGGCGGCAAAATCCCGGTTATTGTCGGCGTCGGAGCGATCCGGACCAGCGATGCGGTGGACCTTGCCCGTGACGCGAAGGCTGCGGGCGCCGACGGCCTGCTGCTCGCTCCGGTTTCCTATACGCCGCTTGTCGACGACGAGGTCTTCGAACACTTCACCGCAGTCGCCGACGCGGGGCAACTCCCGCTTTGCATCTACAACAATCCCGGCACGACCAGGTTCACCTTCAGTCTGGACCTCATTTCCCGCTTGTCGAAGGTGGTCAACATCGAAGCCGTGAAGATGCCTTTGCCGTCCGGTGGTGACTTCGCGTCCGAACTTGCCTCCCTCCGGTCTGCGACCGGGTCGGCATTCAGGATCGGCTACAGCGGCGACTGGGGCGGCGCGCCTGCGCTGCTCGCCGGGAGCGACGCCTGGTATTCCGTCGTCGCAGGACTTCTGCCGTCACCGGCCCTGGCCCTGACGCGAGCGGCGCAAGCCGGGGACGCTGCGGCCGTCGAGCGACTTGACGCCGCCTTCGGACCGCTTTGGGCGCTGTTCAAGGAATTCGGCAGTTTCAGGGTGATGTATGTCCTCGCCAGTCTTCTGAACCTGTGCGACGTCGATCCGCCACGCCCCGTCCTCCCGCTGAAGGACCAGGCAGGGCAGCGCGTCGCCGCCGCTCTCGACCATCTCGATGCGGTTTCTCCGCTGGTTATATGCAAGCTCGATAGACAGTCTTAATCAGGACATTTCCATGCTGGATTCCAACGCCTTCACAGTCTACCTGTTCACGGCATTCCTGCTGGCGATTACCCCGGGTCCGGGGATTTTTTATGTCGCCGCCCGAACCCTTTCCGGCGGTCGCTCGGAAGGAATCGCTTCGAGCCTTGGCAATGGTCTCGGCGGGCTGTTTCATGTCGTGGCCGGCAGCCTTGGCGTCTCGGCGATCGTGCTGGCAAGCGCCGAATTGTTCACGGCACTCAAGGTGGTCGGCGCGCTCTATCTGGTCTGGATGGGATACCGAACCATTCGCCATGCCAGGCTCGACTACAAGTCGCTGGGTCATTCGGAGCCGCCCGTCGGCACGATGCGGGCCTTCAGGGATGGCGTTCTTGTCGAAGTGATGAACCCGAAGACGGCCGCATTCTTCCTCGCCTTCATTCCCCAGTTTGTCGATACATCGTCGGATCACGTCGTTCTGCAGTTCCTGATCCTCGGCGCCGTCTCGGTTGCCCTCAACACGCTCGCCGATATTGTCGTGGCGTTTGCAGCCGGAAGGCTTCGCGATGGCGCGGCGTCGCGTGGGAATCTCGTTCGCCGTCTTCGTGAAGGCTCGGGCGGTGCCATGATCATGCTTGGATGTGGGCTGCTGCTGGCAAAGCGCCCGGTTGCCTGAGCTTGTGAGAAGGAGCAAAAATGCATGACGACCGCTCGCCTTGTACCTGCGATGACGGCCGGCCGCGCTGCCGCCGAACGTGGCGACATTGGTCACCGTTCGGTGCGATTTCACATGAGTCTGAGGACGGTGATGACTGCGATTGAGAGATAGACTGCGGCGCTGCCCAGATTTGCAAACCTGCCGACCTGTGCACAGCCGACCGGCAGCCGGAGGCGCGCGACTGTGAAGACGCAAGCCGAGGCGGTGACCGAGCGCAAGCAAACATACATCGCGCTAAGCAAGGCTATTTGCATAGAGACCGAATGATCCGGATCCACGAATTGTGGAAAGAAGGCGGCATAGAACAGAAGGGCTGCGGGATTTGCAAAGGCCATCGTCAGCCCATCGAGGACCGGCGGACGAGCGCGAGACAAATTCGGAGAGCGCGAAAGCCGACGGCGGAGGCGCAACGCGCCCGCAGCGAGCCAGATGAGATAAAGAGCTCCGGCCAGCGAAAGCCATCGCAACAGCACTGGCAAGAGCTCACCGGAAAGTGACAGGCCGACGAACATTGCCCCGAGCAGACACACCTCTCCGAACGCTACGCCAATCGCGGTCGAGAAACCGGCCATCGCCCCGTGCCGCAGCGTATTATAGGTAATGATCACCATGATCGGGCCGGGCGTGATGAGAATCAAAAGTGTTGCGGCCGAGAATTGGGCAAGACTGTTCCAGTCCATCTTATCGCTTTCGAATTCGCTTACCTCATCGACATCAGGTTCGTGACTAGACCCGCCTTGACCTCAAGCACAGGCGCGGGTGCCTCGGCATGACCGATGTCCCGCAACCGATCGGGGGTCAAATCAGCGATTGCCCGACGTCTTGAGACGGTCCGTTGCCAGGTCTTGAGAGCCGCGATTGCGGTTGCTGTGGTTTTCAGCACAAGTTCAAGCAGACGGTGACGATCGATGCGATTTTGCGTGTGAGCCATTTCGGCCTCCATCATCATGTCGGCAGGGTTGAACTGCAGGGCGCCTATTCCACTGCGCTTCGCGCCTTACGGCTTGCGGCCGATCACGGCGCCGTTCGCGCCGGGTGCCTCGAACCAGACCGTCTCGATGTCCCGGAATCCGGCTTCCTCGAGCCACGCCGAATATTCGGCCGGCGTGTAGTTTCGCCCTTCCGTCTCGATCAGCATGTTGAGGCTCATCAGCGCCGCCGGCGCCGGTCCGGTCTTTTCGTCATTGACGAGAAGCTCGCTGATGACGACTGCGCCGCCGCTCGGCAAAGCCCCGAACGACCGGCGCAGCAGGGCGCGGTTCTTCGCCTCGTCCCAATCGTGCAGGATCATCGACAGGAGATGCAAATCGTGACCCCCGGGAAGCTGCTCGAAGAAGTTGCCGCCTGCGGTCTCGATCCGGTCGGTCAAGCCGGCCTCGGCGATCTTTCCCGCGGCGATCGCGGCGACATGCGGCAAGTCGAACACGGTCGCACGCAGCGCCCCATATTGTTTGCAAAGCTCGATGTCGTACGCGCCCGATCCGCCGCCGATGTCGAGGAGGCGGCGGAAATGTCCGAAATCCATCGCTTCGCCGAGCTTGCGCGCGGTCATCGTGGAGACCGAATGCATCGCCTCCCAGAACAGCGCCAGCATCATCGGATCTTCGCCGTCAAACACCGAGGATTGCACCGCCGGGTCCCACGTCGTCGGCCGGTTCGTGCGCAGCGCCTCGGTCAGTCTGCCCCAACCGGGATAGAGCCGCTTGTCGAGCATCTGCACAAAGCCGCCGAAGTAATACGGTTTTCCGCGCACGAGATAGGTTTCGCTTAACGGCGTGTTGCGATAGCGGCCGCCGGTTTTCTCCAGGAGCCCGAGTGCAGCGCAGCCGGTCAACAGCATCTCGGCCGGGCGTTGATGCAGGCTGAGCGCTTCGGCCAGCTCGGCAACCGTGGTGCCGGCGCCGCCCGCAAGGCGGCTGAAGAGGTCCAGCTCATGCGCAGCCGCCAAGGTCTTGAAGGCCCAGAAACCGGTCGACAGCGCCATCAGCGGGACGGCGGAAGGAAGTTCCGGCGTGGCGGCAATCGGTTGGACGGTTGCATCTTTGGCCGGAGGCGCTGTCCGCGAAAGTTGATTGGCCATGATTACCTCTCTTTCAGAGCAAGTCACATCCGCAACCGGCTGGCGCAACCGGCTGGCTTGTGACAATCCACGCGGCGAGCGTGTGGCTGCGGTCTGCTGAAGTGCGAACCTGGCGGTACGGCGTTACGCGACGATTTCAGAAGGAGAAAATTCTGTTACATCTGAAACTTGTATTTATCTGGCCGGAGCCGGCTGATTTCTTGATCGTGCCGGCATCACCGGGCGATGCGGCGCAGGGTCAAGGCAGCTAAAATGGTGGCCGCTGCCAGAAGCGGCAGCCAGGCTTGCGGATCGCCCATGGCATGCAGCGTCAGGCCGCTGAGCAGCAGCCACAGCAGCGGGATCGCCAACAGCAGCGGCACAAGCCCGCCGCTCGCGGCAAGCAGGACGCCGAGCGCTGCGATCGCCGTCGGGTCCGGCGCGATGCCGAAGACCTCGGCACTCGCCCATGGCCGCCCGAAGAGCGGCGGCAGCAGGGGATAGACGACGAGGGCAGCGACCGCGATCAGCAGCCCGAGCCGCCCTGCGATGTCCCGCCGGTCAAAGGCGAGGCCGCCGCGCGCACCGCCGATCACCAGCAGCAGCGCCTGCAGGCCGAAGGCCGGCGCGACATAGGCGATCGCCCAGTTGATCGCGGCATAGCGGCTCCACAGCAAGGACCAGCCGACGAAGGCAAAGAGCGCGGCGAGGACGAGCGCAATCCACAGATCATGGCGACGCGGCTGCCTAAGCACGAGCAAGACAATGGCGAGGCCGGCGGCGAGCGTCAGGAGATGCAGCGGCCAGAACGCGGCATTGGCCAACTCGAACATGCGCCAATAGACGCGCGGCGAGAAGAGCAGGAAATCCTCCAGCCGGTAGGTCCACCATTCCGACATCCAAGCAGGTTCCACAAAAGCCTCCCACGGTTTTGCGACAAGAGCCTGCGACAAACAACAGAATCCACGCAGGCATTCCAGCCCACGAATGCCTGCTTAGAGGTCCCGGACGTAGGCCGCCATCCGCTCGCGCATGGCCGTGTCGGGGAGGGGTCCGGTCGCTGCCAACAGGTTCTCGCGCACGTGGTCGACGCGGGTGGTGGCGGGGATGGCGACGGTGACGGCGGGATGCGAAACGATGAATTTCAGTATGAACTGCGCCCAGGTCGCGGCACCGATCCCGGCCGCCCAGTCCGGTAGCGTCTCGCCCTGGAGCTGACGCGTCAGCGCGCCTTGCCGAAACGGCCGGTTGACGATGACAGCCATGCCGCGCTCGGCCGCCAGCGGCAGCAGCCGTTGCTGCGCTTCGCGGTCGACGACGTTATAGGTGAGCTGCACGAAGTCGAGCGGATGCGCGCGCATGATCTGTTCGAACAAATCGTGCCGCCGTCCTTCGGACGTCGTGATGCCGACATAGCGGATCCGCCCGTCCGCCTTCATGGCGAACAGGGTTTCGAGATGCGTCTCCCAGGCGACGAGGTTGTGGACCTGCACGAGATCGAAGCGCGGGACACCCCAGAAGCGGCGCGACTGCTCGATCTGCGCGGGCCCGTCGGCGGCGGAGGAGGTCCAGACCTTCTCGGCGGAAAACAGCGCTTCGGGCCGGCCGAGCTTTTCGAGGCCATAGCCGATCACGGGCTGCGAGGAGCCGTACATGGGCGAGGAATCGATCATGCGGCCGCCTGCCGCAAAGAAGGCCGCCATCACCTCGGCGCACTCGTCGCGCAGCACCGGATCGTCGCCGACATTGAAGGTGATCCAGGTGCCCAGGCCGACAGCGGGAAGCATTTCTCCCGAGGAGGGCACGGCGCGCATCGCCGGCGCGGGCGGCGCGCCGGGTGCGGCTGCCGGCATCACCAGAGCCGCTCCGGAAGCGGCGGCAGTCTTCACGAACGTCCTGCGGGTGATGATCATCGTCTGCCATCCCTGTCCTTTCGACCTCTTGTACTCCCGACCCCAAGAATGGTTCCGGCCGACCGGCTTTCCGCAAGGCCGATCGGCGGGAGCCGGCGGTCGTCTCTGGCAACGGTTCGGATATGGAACGTCTGCCTGAAACAGGAACGAATGCTGCAGGGCCTGGGTTGCGCCAGCCAGCCCGATTAGCTGGAGCCAGATTACCTGGCCGGTTACCTGGGGCTGGCTCCTGTCCTGACTTGATGGCGCCGGCGGGCATAGGCCACGCAGCCGTCTACCGTGCTGACGCAGAGCGCATCGCGGTGGTTCGGCGTGTTGTTGTCGCCGGCGTAGGCAACCTCGGCAACACGGCCGTCGACCATTCGGATTTGCGTGTTGCAATAGCCGCCGGGATCGACATTGAGCGATCCTCCAACCGTCGGGATCGCGCCCACGGCCAAGGTTGGAATCACCACGTTGAGATTGCCGCGTTGAACGGTACGCTGATAGGTCCAGATCTGGCCTCCCGCCGCATCAGCGGTGGCAGTCGGAAAGCCGGCGCACATTCGAACGTCCGCCTCGCTGAGACCGACCATCTCCTTGCGGGCTGCCGACGTTGTGGCGTCTTCCTTCGGGAGGTTCGACGTGTCGTCAGGGGCGACGCAGGAGGACACGATCGAACTGCCGGCCAGGAGAACAAGAGGGACAAGCTTGCGGATGCGGGAAAATATCATGTGACCGCGAAGTTAGGCGAGCAGACAACCGAGTCAACCTGCACAACTTCACGATGTCGTTGGTCGTGCCGCTCGGCTGGACTTGACGCGCGACGGCCCGGATAGCTTCTCATGCTTGCCCGATGATGTCAGGCGTTACGCGATGTAAAATACGTACTTTCCTGACGATGTGGATAAACAAATGCTTTTCAGTCACACAAAATGATGAAACAATGAGATTGAGATCAGGGAAAATTCGATGCGCAACGTCAGCGGACATGGCAAGCGCCTGTCCTATTACGATTTCGGGCACACGACGGTGTACGCCTCCCGCTTCGACCAGCGCTTCCCCTATTGCGCCTATGTCCCCGACGACTATGACGAGGACAGCGACAAGACCTATCCGCTGGCGGTGATCGTGCATGGCACCGAGCGAGGCATGCTCGCCTACCGGGACGCCTTCGCCGACTTCGCCGAACAGAACGGCGTGATCGTGCTCGCCCCGCTGTTCCCGGCGAATGTCTGTTTTCCGGGCGATCTTTCCTCTTACAAGATGCTGCGCCAGGGCGACCTGCATTACGATGCCGTGCTGCTCGACATGGTCGAGGAGATGCGCGAGCGCTATCGCATCAGTGGCGACCGCGTGCTGATGTACGGCTTCTCCGGCGGCGGCCATTTCACCCATCGTTTCCTGTTCCTCCATCCCGAACGTCTGCTGGCGGCATCGATCGGTGCGCCGGGCGTCGTGACCCTGCTCGACTTCGATCACGATTTCTGGGTCGGGGTGCGCGACTTCGAGAAAGTGTTCGGCAAGGCCATCGACATCGACGCCATGCGCAAGGTCGCCGTGCAGATGGTGATCGGTGGTGACGATCTCCAAACCTGGGAGATCACCATCAAACCGGAGGATGACTGGTGGATGCCCGGCGCCGATCTCGCCGGCGCGACCCGCAACGACCGGATCAGATCGTTGAAGGGCAGCCTGGAGAGACATGGCGTCGAGGTGCAGTTGGATGTCGTGCCTGGCATCGCTCACAACGACTGCGCGCTCATCGCCAAGGTCAAGGAGTTCTTTGCGCGGACATTGAATGCGGCGCCCGCCTGAAAAACTGCGGTCAAACTGGAGATAAAAAATGGGAACAGGATTGATGATGGGAAGACGATTGTTCCAGGTGCTGGCGACAATCGCGGTGATGATTTGTGCACTGCCGGCGATGGCGCAGGAGCAGCCGAAAACCGGCGGCACGCTCAAGGTCCGCATCAACGCAGACATCCGCGCCACCGACGGTCTTAATCGCGACGCAAACACCGACACTGTGCTGCACCATATCTTTGAGACGCTGGTGGCTTATCGCGCCGATCTCACGGTGGGCCCGGCATTGGCCGAATCCTGGACAGTATCGGACGACGGCAAGACCTATGCCTTCACGTTGCGCGACGGCGCGGTTTTCCACAATGGCGACGCCGTGACCTCGTCCGACGTCAAATGGAACTGGGACCGCCGCATGGACCCGGCCAATCAGTGGTTCTGCATTCCCTTCTTCGACGGCAGCCAGGGCCTCAAGGTCGAGCAAGTGGCGACGCCTGATCCACGCACCGTGGTCTTCACGCTCAAGGCACCGAATGCGCTCTTTCTGGCGCAACTCGCCAGTGTCCAATGCAATGGCTGGGTCGCCAGCCCGAAGAATGTCGGCGCCGACGGCAAGTGGCTCGCCGATTCCGCCATCGGCAGCGGCCCGTTCGCGCTGAAGGAATGGGTCAAGGGCCAGTATTTGGCGCTCGAGCGCTTTGCCGACTACAAGCCGGTGAAGGAGGCACCGAGCGGCTTTGCCGGCAGCCGTGAGGCCTATGTTGACGAGGTGCGCTTCATGGTCATCCCTGACACGGCGGCGGCGGAAACCGCGCTGTTTGCCGGCGAGCTCGATGTCCTGCCCGATCTTGAATCATCGCGTGCCGAGGAAGCCAAGTCGCGCGGCATGACGGTGCTGTCGACGCAAGGCCTGTCGTGGACGGTGATCTTGCTGCAGACCAAGGACCCGCTGCTGTCGAACGTCAAAATACGCGAGGCGCTGGCGCATGCCGCCGACATCAACCAGATCGCCGCCGCCAGCACCAGCGGTGCCGCCACGGGAGGTCCGTCGGCCGTCGCCCAGGCGAGCTCGTTCTTCGACGACGACTTCCTCAAATGGCCGGAATACGACCCGGCCAAGGCCAAGGCCCTGCTGGACGAAGCCGGTTACAAGGGCGAGCCGATCAAGATTCAGACCAACACCCGCTATCAGGGCATGTACGAGAACGCCGTGCTGCTGCAGGCGATGCTGACGGCTGCGGGCTTCAACGCCCAGCTCGAAGTGCTGGATTGGGCGGCACAGCTCGACAACTACCTTGTCGGCAAATTCCAGATCCAGTCCTTTGGCTATTCGGCTCGTCTCGATCCGTCGCTGATGTATGGCGTCATCCTTGGCGACAAGGCGACCGACCCGACGGCGCAGTGGGACAGCAAGGAGGCCCTCGATCTCTACACGAAGTCGATGGCCACGACCGACGCCGGGCAACGCAAGGCACTGTTCAAGCAACTCCATGCACTCATGGCAAAGGATGTGCCGATCCTTGGCCTCTATTACGAGCCGTCCCTCGATGCCGTGTCGCCGAAAGTAAAGGGCTATTCGGTATGGCCCGCGGCAAACCCCCATGTATGGGGTGTCTGGAAAAGCGAATAGGCCGGCGCTTCTCCTGTCACCGAAAGATCGGAGGCGTATTGCCCTCCGATCTTTCGTTTGAAGGTACCTGGTGGTGAAAACCTGACGGTTGGTACCCGCCGCGTCGGTCTCTTCGCCGTGTTGAACGCAGTGCTCGATCAGAATCGGGTGGAAGAACGGCGTGAACGCGGTGTTGACCGCACAGGCCGCTTCTGCCGGTCCTCGACCTTGAGTTCGCCCGCCTCGGTCCCCACGCGAATGATCGGCTCAAAGATCGTCACCATTCGCTCGATATGCGACTTGATGATCGCCCGGTTCTCCTGCATGGCGGCGACGATCATGTGGTGCATGCGCCTTTCCGGGAGTTGACACTCTCGACACTGCGCGAGAAAGGGGCGCATCTTCGAGGAACACCCCTATGAGGATCGGAATCATCGGCGCTGGAAACATCGGCGCCACATTGGTGCGAATGCTTCGGCGCGTCCTCTCCTTAAAGCCGTCACCGGGCTTGCAATGCCGTGGCGCATTATGACGTTGGCTGCATGAGTACGTCCGCACAACCAGTGCGTCTGGTCCGCCCCGAAAAGAAGCGGCGTCGCATACCCATTGCAGTCATCATGGCGATGAGTTTCGGCAGCCTCGTGTTCCTGTCGGTCGGCGGCGTGCTCGCATTGTCGGTCGGCGCCAATTTTCGCAACACGTTCGACCTGCTCGGCGCGAAATCAACGCTTCTTATCGATGCGATGGAGGACTCGCTGCGCGCCGAGATGGGAGACGCCGAGAACGCGGTGAACGGCATCGCGCAGCTCTATGCCCAGGGCCAGTTCCAGATGGACGACGAGGCGATGTCTGCAGCCGTTGCCGGTGCTCTGGCTGCCGCTTCGGGGGTCGAGGCGATGCTGATCTGCACCCCAGACCTGGTCTGCCGCGGCGCCGCGCGCTCCATAGATAACAACGTTGCAACGGGCGCGATCGAGCATTTTCCGGCCGAGCCCGAGAAGTCGCCTCAAGTCCGCGCCGCCCTCGAGCAACGCCGACGGGTCGGCGGCCGGCAGTGGGGGGCGTTCGTGGCCAACGAGTTCGGCCTGTACGCGCATGTCTCCGTGCCGCTGGCACGTGATGGCGTGACGCAGGCCTGGGTGATCGCGGCGGTCGAATTGCAGAAACTGTCCGATATCACGCGGGAGCTGTCATCGCGATTTGGCACGCATGCCTTCATTCTCGATGGCGAAGATCGCGTGCTCGCCGACCAAAGGCTGGCCGATCCCGACGGTCTGAAGAATGGCGTCCTGCCGCTGACGCCGCTGGCCACGTATGGCGATCCAGTATTGGCCGCATATAGCTCGCGCAAGGTAGAACGGGAGTTCGACACGCGCCACGCCCGCGACATAGAAATCGCCGAGATCCGCGTTGATGACCGAGACGATCCTACCTCATGGGAAGGAGAGAACACTTACATCGCCATCACCCGCAAGATCACCGGCTACGGCGATAAGCCCTGGACGATCGGCGGGTATTTCGAAAGCAGTCAGATCAGTGATGAGATCGAGCGCGTCATGGGGTCAGCTCTGCTCGGTCTTGGCGCGATGGCGGTGGCGGTCATCGTCGCGATTCTTCTCGGCAAGCGCCTGTCGCGCCCGATCCAGGCGATTGCCGGCCAGGCCACGCGCGTCGCCGATTTCGATCTCGACGGCGTGACCCCCCTGCCGCGCAGCAGGGTGCTGGAGTTGGACAACCAGGCTTCGGCCTTCAATGCCATGCTGATCGGTCTGCGTGCATTCTCGACCTATATTCCGCGCTCGCTGGTGGCCAAGCTGGTGCGCACCGGAGAGATCGGCATCGCCGAACCGCGCGAAGCGGTCGTCACCGTCATGTTCACCGACATCGCCGGCTTCACCACGCTGTCGGAGCAGATGGACGCCGCCGCCGCGGCCAGGCTGCTGAACCACCACTTCGCGATCCTGTGCGGCGCGGTCGATGCACATGGCGGTACTGTCGACAAGTTCCTGGGCGACGGCATGCTGGCGTTCTTCGGCGCGCCGGATCGTCTGAAGGGCCATGCCGCCGCGGCCGTCCGCGCAGCCGCGGCCATCCGCGAGGAGCTGGACAAGGACAATCTGGAAGCGGCTGGCGAAGGCCGGCCTCCGCTTCATGTCCGCATCGGCATCCACACGGGCTCCGTCATCGTCGGCAATATCGGCGCATCCGACCGCGTCAACTATACGATCGTCGGCGACACCGTGAACGTCAGCCAGCGGCTGCAGGACCTCGGCAAGCAGCTCGAACCGGGCGCCACCGCCGCAATCGCCATTTCCGGCGAGACCGCGTCGCGGCTCGACGAAGGGTTCGAAAGGATCCCGGCGGGCAAGCACCGGCTGCGCGGCCGCGGCGAGGCGACGGAGGTCTTCCAGCTTGGCAAAGTCGCGACGTCAGCATCGCCCCCTATGGACGTTCACCGCGCCCAAGCGGGCTGAGTAACATGCCACTTCCATGCCGCTGATCGGCGGCTTGAAGAAGCCGACGGCCTTGGGAATGACTGGAGCCGGGTCACCTAGCGCCGTAGCTGATTTCAATTGGAACGGCAGGAACGGTGCAAAGTCGCTGGTTCCGGGCAACGTCCGGTTACGAGCCGCCAAATCGGCCCAGCAAGGACCGGTTTGGGTCACCAATTCCCTTCGGACTCTCCTGCGGAAGGGGAGAAAAGTGATCGTGAGCTGTATTCGCCCCCGGCGCCAAGCGTTGGATGTTCACCACCAGGGTCACGACGCGCCGCCGTCCGGCGACGAAAGCTGGATAAGGTCAGGCTTCGTTCAAGGTGACCTGGTCGCCCAGCCTGATCTTGCCCGGTTCGATGATTTGGCAGAGCGCGCCGAAGCCGCCTTCGCCATGGCGCGCTATGGTTTGCAGCACTGCCGGCTCGAAGGCGAGATCGCCTTGCGCCAGCGCCGTGAAGGTGCAGCGCGCGCACGGTTCCGAGATCACGATCCGTGCCGTCCCGATCGACAGCACTTTCCCGATGATCTGCTGCTCGACGAAACCCTCCCGCGAGGCGTCGGTTTCGATCACGATGTTGGGCCGGAACCGCCTGGAATCCACTTGCGAAGGATCCTCAAGCAGGCCGGCAAGCCTGTTCATCGAGGCTGACGTGACGATGTGGATGTCGGCGCGCTGATAGCGTGGCGCGATATGATCCTGGGCTTCCGAGCCGAAGGGGACATGTGGGTGCAGCGCCGCCGGGAAATCGAGGAAGGCCGAAACCAGCTCGCCTGCGAGGCTGGAGCCGGCATCGATCCAGGAGCCGTCCAAGCCGATTTCCGGCCAGTCACCCTTCAGCCTTGCACCAAGGTTGGGCAGCGGTCGCCAGTGTTTTCGCTTCTCCGGCGCGGCAACAGCGCCGTCGCGCCGGTCGATGATGCCCCAGATCCGATCGCCCGGAATCCCGCCCTGCGCAAGCTCGGTCCCGTCCAGCCGTTCGCCACCCATCGAACTGATGGGGTATCGCCAGATCTCCGTGATACGGCCAAACGCTGTCATGATGCGGCGACGAGCCATGCCGTCCTCATCGAGCCACTGCCTTGCGTGCGCCCGCGCCATCGGCGAAATGGCGATCGATCAGCATCGCGGCATCGAGAAGGGCGCGTGTGTAGGCGTGGCGTGGTCGATCGAAGACGTCGTCGCGGTCGCCGATCTCGACAATCCTTCCGTCCTGCATGACGGCGACCCGATCGGCAACCTGCTCCACCGCACCCAGATCATGCGAGACGAACAGGCAGGCGAACCCGTAGCGTTCCTGCAACGACCGGATCAGAAGCAGAATCTGTTTCTGCACCGTCATGTCGAGCGCCGAGACCGGCTCGTCGGCGACGACGAAGGCCGGTCGCCTGACGATCGCCCGGGCGATCGCGACGCGCTGGCGCTGGCCACCCGAAAGCTGATGCGGGAAACGCTTGAGAAGGTCGCGCGTCAGCCCCACTTCCTCGATGACCTCATCCATGCGCGCGGTCCGCCGCTTGCGGTCCAATTCGGTGTCGAGCTTCAGCGGCTCGGTGATGATCTCGGCAATCGACTGGCGAGGGTCGAGCGACGAATAGGGGTCCTGGAAGACGATCTGCATGTCACGACGCTGCGCACGCGCGTCAGCGGATCGATCGTTGGCAATCGCCGTGCCAAGAAACGAGATCGTTCCACTGGCCGGCCTGACGAGACCGACAATGGCGCGCCCGAGCGTCGTCTTGCCGGAGCCCGACGCGCCGACCAGCGCCAGGGTTTCGCCGCGGCGGATGGTCAGGTCGACGCCGTCGACGGCGCGCTTCGGCTGCGCGCGCCCAAACAGCCTGGGACGGCCCGGATAGTCGATGACGACATTGCTGATCTCGACCAGGGGCGGGCCGTCGACGGCTTTTCTCGATCCACCGGCGCTGCGCTTGGGAAGCGCATCCACCAACCGCTGCGTGTAATCGTGCTGCGGTGCGTGAAGCACCTGGGTGCTGCTTCCCTGTTCGACCGCCTTGCCTTCGCACATCACCGTCACGTTGTTCACATAGTGCGACACCATGCCGAGGTCGTGGCTGATCAGCAGGACGGCGGTTCCGTTCTCCCGCGTCAGCTCGACCATCAGGTCAAGCACGTCGCGCTGCACCAGCGTGTCGAGCGCGGTGGTCGGCTCGTCGGCGATCAGCAGGCGCGGCTTGAGCAGCATGACCGATGCGAGCATGATGCGTTGGCGCATGCCGCCGGAGAATTCGTGCGGATAGGCCGCAAGGCATTTGCCGGGATCCTTGATCTGGATCCTCTCCAGCATTGCCAGCGAGCGGTCCTTTATCTCGGCGCGCGACATGGCGCTATGCAGGCGCAGGCCCTCCGCCATCTGCTCGCCGATGGTGACGGCGGGATTGAGCGAGACCATCGGCTCCTGGAAAACCATGCCGATCCGCGCACCGCGTATCTGGCGCAGCGCCTTTGGAGCGAGGCCGGTGAGCTCCTGTCCTTCGAAGTGGATGCTGCTGTCCGGCGTCGTGACCAGCGGGGCAGGGAGCAAGCTCACGATCGAGCGGGCCGCCATTGTCTTGCCCGAACCGGATTCGCCGACCAGCGCCAGCATGTCACTGGGGGCGAGGTCGAAATTCAGCCCGTCGACGATCCGCTTTCCCGATGGCCCGACCGAGATCGACAGATTGCGCACTGAAAGCATCGTGTTGTTGTCCGCGGTCGGCACGAGCATGTTTCCAGGACCTACATTTTCGGGTCGAGCCAGTCGCGCACCGCGTCGCCCAGCATGTTGATGCCGAGCAGCGTGATCGAGATGCAGAGACCCGGCAGGATGATCAGATGCGGCGCCTGGCCGATATAGGGCCGAGCCGTCGACAGCATGTTGCCCCAGCTCGGCGCTGGAGGTGGGACGCCCAGTCCAAGAAAGCTCAACGCGCTCTCCGACAGGATGATCCAGCCGAACATTGTGGTGGCGAGCACGATGATCGGGGCGACGCAGTTGGGGAGCACGTGCCGCGCCATGGTGATGATCTCGCTGTTGCCCATCACCCGCGAGGCCTCGACATATTCCCGCTCGCGAATGGACATCACCGAGGCCCGCACCACGCGCACCACGATCGGCATGTAGGCAAGGCCGAGCGCAACGATGATACCCTCGCGGCTGGCGCCGATAACCGCCATCAGGCCGAGCGCCAGAAGCAGGCCGGGGAAGGCGAGGAAGGCGTCGTTGACCATCATGACGACGCGATCGACCCAGCCGCGCAGGAAACCGGCGAGAACGCCGAACACGATGCCGAGGATCAAGGCGAAGGCGACTGTCGCAAAAGCGATCCAGGCGCTGGTCCGCGCGCCGCTGGCGAGGCGGCTGAGCACGTCGCGCCCGAACTCGTCGGCACCGAGCAGGTGCTGGGGCGACGGCCCGCTGAGCCGCGACGGCAGATCAAGCTTGAGCGGATCGTAGGGGGCGATCCATGGACCGAACACAGCCAGAAGGATCAATGCCCCGGTGACGGCGATCCCGAAGGTCGCATTGAATTTCAGGCCGGGCCGGCCGAGCGCACGGGCGATCATGCGGCGACCCTCGGATCGAGCAGCGGATAGACGAGGTCGACGAGAAGGTTGACCACGACATAGATGAAGGCGATGAACAGCATCGTTCCCTGAATCACCGGATAGTCGCGGGCATAGATGGCGTCGACCAGCAGCCGGCCGAGGCCGGGAATGGTGAAGACGGTCTCGATGACGACGATGCTGGAAAGCAGGCTGCCGAGCACCAGGCCGATCAGGGTCAAGGTGGGCGCGAAGGCGTTCTTGAAAGCATGGCGCCACATCACAGCGCTTTCGGAAAGTCCCTTTGCCCGCGCATGGGTGATGTATTCCAGCCGCGCCACCTCGATCGTGCTGGCCCTGGCCATGCGCGCGATCGGGCCGGACTCGACGAGCACCAGGGTGGCCACGGGCAGGATCACATAGAGAGCGGCTTGCGCGAAGTCGCGGCTGAAGGGCACGTAGCCGACGATCGGCAGCCAGCCGAGATAGAGGCCGAAGATCAGCATCAGCATCAGACCCAGCCAGAAACTGGGGATCGAGAGCAGGATGGTCGAGGTGGCGACGACGGTGATGTCGCCAAAACTGTCCTGCTTCCAGGCGGCCAGCATGCCGGCCGGCACGGCGATGGCGGAGGCGACAAGCACGGCCAGGAGGACGATGATCGAGGAGACGGCGAAGCGGTCGAGGATCAGCGGCAGCACCTCTTGCCCGCTGCCGATCGAGCGCCCGAAATCACCTGCAAGCACGTTGCCGGCCCAGATCAGATATTGCACCACCACAGGCTGGTAGAGCCCCATCTGATGCCGCATGGCTTCGACCTGTCCGGGCTGTGCGAGGTCTCCCAGCATCAGCGTCGCAGGGTCACCCGGGATGAAGCGCATCATCACGAAGACCGCAACTGACACCAGGACGAGTGTCGGTATGGCGCTGGCGATGCGGGTCAGGACAAAGCGGACCATCGTTTCTCCTGTGATATCGAAGGTCTCGCCCGTGCCGACATCGCCTTCTCGGAGCGCTCGCGGACCTCGTCGTCGAGGGTGAGTTCGTAGCGGGTGAATTCGCGGTTCTCGGCCGGCAACGGTGCGATCTCCATGACGCCGGCGGCTGGTTCGAAGACGATCATCGCCACCGTCGCCGAGAGATTGCCGCCTTTCTTCCTGATCCGCGGACGACAGACGCTGAACGGCGAAGCGAAATCGTCGAACAGGGCTTCCTTCAAATCGTCGATGGTGACGTCCCCATGCCGCGCCGACAGGCGACGGCGCACGCGGTGGTCGCGATAGAGACTGTCCGGCACGTCGCGAAGTCCGGTTTCGCGCAGCTTCGACAACGCCACCGGGCTCTGCCAGTGATTGGCATGGACGATCATGTCGTCGTCCGGATAGATGGCGAAGGCCTCGTCCGGCGCGCATTCGAAATCGACCGTAAACCCCTCGGCGGTGCTGAGCATCAT
Source organism: Mesorhizobium sp. WSM4820 (assembly GCF_055811075.1). Taxonomy (NCBI): domain Bacteria; kingdom Pseudomonadati; phylum Pseudomonadota; class Alphaproteobacteria; order Hyphomicrobiales; family Phyllobacteriaceae; genus Mesorhizobium; species Mesorhizobium sp. WSM4820. The sequence goes on from NZ_JBVVQN010000010.1 coordinate 21,160, forward strand.
GTTGTTGGAGCCGGATTTCGGTGTCGTCGCCACCACCTTGATGGCGTCGGCGAAATGCTGCGCTTCAAGTGCCCGGCGCCGGATGAAGGGCAGCGGAATTCCGATGTCGCGATAGTCGCGGTCCGATTCGAGATAGTTCGCGGTGATGCCGATGCCGGCCGCGTTGAAGCCGCTGCGCGCCAGTCCGCCGGCTTCGGTGAAGGTGAGGAGATCCGGCCCGTCCGTTCGCCGGATGCGCAGCACCACCGAGGTCTCGGCGCATTCGGCCTTCCAGTCCCAGTTCTGGCCATGGATGAGCCTGCCGTTGCGGGTCGCCTCCGGCAAGATCACAGCGCCCGTGCAGCCGTCGGGCTCGTCGTCGGAAATGCCTTTCTCGCGCCGGGCGAGCTGCAGGATTTCGGTACGCGCATTGACCAGGACGATCGAGGACAGGTCGAGATTGGCGCCTGACGCGATCCCTTGCATTTCCTCGACGAGATCGGGCGCCCATTGCCGCAGGCGAGGCAGGAAGATTTGGGAAAACCGCGCGACATCGTCCCGCCCGAAGCCGAACCGGTCGAGCTGGCCGGCGTAGAGCGCCACCGAAGCGCCGATGCGCCCGCGCGCCTGTTCGCCATAGGCCATGCCGCGCGCTTTCGGCGCTCCTTCGATCTCGACAAGCGGAAAAGGTGCGACTGTTGTCATCAAGGGAAGCCTCAACTCGTTGAGTTCGGATACTAATGCATTTTGATTGAATGAAAAGCAGGAAAATTCGATAGATTGCCAGTTCGAACTGCGTGGCGCATATCTATAATGCGAAAATGCGAACGCACTGAGGAAGTGCCTATGAATGAAACGATCATTGACCGGCCGGCACGCGGCGAGGCGGCCAGTCCGCTGCAGATCGATCTGGCGCGGCGGATCCTGGAGCGGATCAGGGATTCGGGCTGGACGGTTGGAACCCGCGTCTCGGTGCCCGACCTTGCCCGCACCTTCGGCGTCTCGCGTTCTCCGATCAGCGCAGCGTTGGAGCTGCTGGTCGCCCAGGGCATCTTGAGTCCCTTCGAGACGAGGGGGCTGCAATTGGCGCGCGAGGTCGCCGACCTCGACCCTGAAGATATCCTGCCCAGTTCACCGCTCGAGGAGCTTTACCGCAGGATGATGCGCGAGCGCGCGCTCGGCCAGCTGCCGCAGGAGGTGTCCGAGGCGGAACTGATGCCGCGCTATCAGGTGTCGCGCGGCGTCGTGCGCAAGCTTTTGCTCCGCTTTGCCGCCGAAGGGCTGGTGCAGCGCCTGCCGGGGCATGGCTGGCGTTTTGCCGACACACTGGTCGGCGAGGACGCCTACCGGGAAAGCTATGAATTCCGGGCGGCCGTCGAATGCGCGGCGCTGCGGTCGCCCATGTTCAATGCGGATCCTCAGCAGCTGGCGCCGGTCCGCCGCGCTCACCAGCGCATCCTGGCGATCGTGTCGACGGGCAAGACGCTGATCGGCGGCGACGAATGGTTCCGGATCAACGCATCCTTTCACGAAGGGCTTGCGGCCTGTTCCGGCAACCGGTTCCTGGCGGATGCGGTGCGCCAGCAGAACAATCTGCGCCGGTTGCAGGAGTCGGCGGGTTTCGAGGAACTGCCGGCGGAACGCATCGAGCAGTCCTGCCGGGAACATCTGGCCATCCTCGATGCCGTCGAGGCGGGCGAGATCGAATGGGCCGAGGCGCTGCTGCGCCAGCATCTAAGGCAGGCATCCGAGTTCGCTTCGCCGCAGCGCTCGATCTGATGCGATGTCCGCGACGATGAGCATTTCCGTCGTCATTTTCCGCACCTGATCGCCACTGACAGCACCGAGACGACGGCGACCGCAGCCCGCATGCTGGCCGCTCAGTGAGCCAATGCGCTGACGCCATCCGGCATCCATGCGGGACTGGCCGATCTGGAACGAGCGTCTCCGCTCCGTCAAATGCCGGGATTTTTGGGACCGATTTTCAGCGGCGCATCATTTTCATCCGGATTGGGAACAGGAGCTTCGTCGGGAAGTCTGTCCGGGTCCGGCTCACGCACCGGCTTCGGTTCAGGAAACGGCGGCGGTGTGGGCGCGGGAGTGGGTGTTGGTTCGGGAGTGGGAAGAATGGCCATGGTGTGATTTCCTTCCGCTCGCACTCTGCCTGGCGGGTCGCCGACGTCGGCTGGGATTTTTGAAGCCACCCGTTCCGATCGGTTTTCGCTCGGGCTGACGCACGCAGAACGACCACGCATGCCTATGGTTCCGACGCGAGCTCCGATGATCCACGCAGGCATCAGCATTCGTGGCCGGACGGGGCCGTCAGAAAAGTGATCGAATGGTTCGCCCATGAGGGCCTTGCCGGCGTCGTGGAGCGCCATAATTTCCATTTCAGGGTGGGACGAACTCACCTGCTGAATAGGAGGCGGCCGTGAAGCACCAAACACTTGACCAACTGCATACCGTTGCCGACGTTCACGCTGAAGCAACAGACCTCGTATCGACTCGAAGCCAGCGTCTCGAACGTTGGGCGAAACTGCTGGAGAAAAATCCCGATCGACGTCTCGAAGCGTTGACGGGCACCGAATACAAGTCCCCTGAGATACGCGAGAAAATGCGTTACAACGACTCGCCTCTCACGGTTGCCTTCGAGGACCCGATCTTTCGCGCGCAAGGCTTGAGAGATGACACCTACGGTGAAGCCAAGCGCTTCTTCGAGCTGACCGACTGGCAGCTGCACGAAATCGTCTGCCATTGCCATGTCGGCGCCTCGATACGAGCGCGATGGGCTGCCTCTCGCGTCCGCGCGGCAATGTCCGAGAGGTTTGGTTTCTTCGCCTGGCTGCGAGGAATATTCATGCACTGACGCTACGGGCATTCACGCCGCCGGCAATTTATACCAGGGCCGGCATGTTCGGGTGAGGGGGCGGCGAAGTGATTTCCACGCCTCGCATCAGTGGTGGTTGATGAGCGGATAGGCCGTTTCGGCGGCGATCCGCCATCGGCGAAGCTCGAACCATAGGCTCGATACCACAGGGATGCGCGGATTTCAGTCGGCGGGCGCGCTGTACACACTTCTAGCCGATGATCCTGAATCCGTTCGGCTGCTGGCCGGCATCGACGTCCTGGGATGTCACGCTGGAGACCGACGCTCCGGTCGGCCCTTTCCACAACCGGTCCAACATGGTCGAAACCGCGCCGTCGGCTCCGACGATCAGTGCGGTTACGGATCCATCCTCCTCATTGCGAACCCACCCGGACAGACCGAGCCTCTCGGCCTCGGTTCGCGTCCACACGCGAAACGAGACGCCTTGCACCCTTCCCCTCAGTCTGACGCGTACCGCCTTGCGCCCGTTCTCCATGGTCACCTCCGTGGAGTTGGTTTGTTCACACCTTCAACTCACCAGCGGCGAAAAAGGCTCCGCCATCACATTTACGCATGATCTCGGCAACGGAACCATGCGGCGGCGGCTTTGTTTAAAAGACGGACAGCTGCAGGTTGCTGGGCCTCGGAGCCACGATTTCATGACCAACGATTCTCCAACGGGAGGCGCCATCCCGGCATCCGTTCCGACGATCGACCCGAAAGCGGCGCCGACGCTTCAACACGCCGAGGCCGAGGTCTTTTATACAGAGGCGATCCGCGAACTCGCCGCGACGGACATTCCCTTTCTTGTCGCCGGCACCTACGCGGTGAGCGCCTATACGGGCGTCACGCGCCAGACCAAAGACCTCGACATTTTCTGCAAGGCCGGCGACTTTGCCCGCATCCTCGCCCATTTCAAGCAGGCCGGTTTTGCGGTCGAGATCGTGGACGACCGGTGGCTTGGCAAGGTCTTCAAGAGCACACATTTTTTTGACGTCATATTCGCATCCGCGAACGGCACCATGCCGGTCGGCGACGAGTGGCTGGAGCATGCTCGGCAGATCGAGTTGCTGGGCAGTCAGGTGCGGATCGTCGGTCCGACCGAGCTTATCTGGTCCAAATGCTTCATCCAGGACAGGGGCCGCCACGACGGCGCCGACATCGCTCACACCATCCTCAAGGCGCAGGATCAGATCGACTGGCGCCGGCTGCTTTCCTACCTCGAAGTTCACTGGGAGGTGCTGTTGATGCAGCTTCTGAATTTTCGATGGATCTATCCGAGCGAGCGCGATCACGTTCCCGCCTGGCTGCTCGACGAATTGCTTGACCGGCTCGCCAAGCAGAGGGAGTTGCCTACGCCCCGAATGAAGATCTGCCGCGGGCGCCTGCTTTCGCCGACCGACTACGAGATCGACGTCAAGGAATGGGGCTTTGCCGGCGTCGGCGGAACAGGAGAATTTCGCGATGGCTGAGAGGAACAAGGCTGCTACGGCAAGGGTTGGGAACGGCGGCACCGTGAGGATTGCGGCTGTCGGCGACCTGCATGTGCGGGAAGACGCGCAGGCCTCCTGCCGTGATCTCTTCGGCGAGGTCTCGCGCGAAGCGGACGTCCTCGTGCTCACTGGCGACCTCACCAATCTCGGCAAGCCGCGTGAGGCCGAAATCCTTGCGGAGGATTTGCGCGCCTGCGCAATCCCGGTCGTCGCCGTGCTCGGCAACCATGACTATGAATCCGGCGCGGTCGAGGACGTCGCCCACATCCTTCGGCAGGCGGGCGTCCATCTTCTTGACGGCCAGACCACGGAAATCAAGGACGTCGGCTTTGTCGGCGTGAAGGGGTTCATTGGCGGATTTGGATCGCGCATGCTCGGTTCCTTCGGCGAGCCGGCGATCAAGGCGATGGTCGCCGAAAGCGTCAGCGAGTCGATGCGGCTCGAAAACGCAATGCGCCAGGTCCGCACCGAGCGCACGCTCGTCGTCCTGCACTACGCTCCGGTGGTCGAGACAGTCGCCGGCGAGCCATTGGAGATTTTTCCGTTCCTGGGCTCGTCGCGGCTGGCGGAGACGATCGATCGGTTCAAGGTCAGCGCCGTGGTGCATGGCCACGCGCATCGCGGCATCTATGAAGGTCGCACGCCCGGCGGTGCCCCGGTCTACAACGTCGCCATGCACGTGGCGAAGCCGACCGGCCGTCCCTACGCCCTGCTCGAAATCTGAAACACCCCGCGCCTCGTCAGCGATCGATCTCGCCGAACACGATATCGAGCGATCCGATGATCGCAGCGACATCGGCGATCATGTGCCCGCGCGACAGAAAATCCATCGCCTGCAGATGGGCAAAGGACGGCGCCCGGATCTTGCATCGATAGGGAGTATTGCCGCCGTTCGAAACCAGGTAGACGCCGAACTCGCCCTTCGGCGCCTCCACGGCGGCGTAGACCTCTCCAGCGGGCACGCGAACACCCTCCGTGTAGAGTTTGAAATGGTGGATCGTCGCTTCCATCGAGCGTTTCATCGTCGCCCGCGGCGGCGGCGTGATCTTGTGGTTTGGAATCGCCACCGGACCTTGGCCCTCGGGCGATCGCAATTTCTCCAGGCATTGCCTCATGATCCGCACCGACTGGCGCATTTCCTCCATGCGGACGAGATAGCGGTCGTAGCAGTCGCCGTTCTTGCCGATGGGAATGTCGAAATCCATCTCCGGGTAGCATTCATAGGGCTGTGCCTTGCGCAAATCCCACGGAGCGCCCGACCCGCGCACCATGGGGCCGGAGAAGCCCCAGGCCCAGGCGTCGTCGAGGCCGATCACGCCGACATCTACGTTGCGCTGCTTGAAGATACGGTTTTCGGTGAGCAGCTCGTCGAGGTTGCCGCAGACCTTGAGGAACGGATCGCAGAAAGCCCAGATGTCGTCCAGCAGCTTCTCAGGCAGGTCCTGGTGCACGCCGCCGACCCTGAAATAATTCGCATGCATGCGGGCGCCGGAGGCGCGCTCGTAAAAAACCATCAGCTTCTCGCGCTCGGCAAAACCCCAGAGCGGCGGCGTCAGCGCGCCGATATCCATGGCCTGTGTCGTGACGTTGAGGAGATGCGACAAGAGCCGGCCGATTTCGCAAAACAGAACACGGATGAGCTGTCCGCGCTTCGGGACCGAGATTTCCAACAACTTCTCGGCGGCGAGGCAGAACGCATGCTCCTGGTTCATCGGCGCGACATAGTCGAGCCGGTCGAAATAGGGCAGGGCCTGCAGATAGTTCTTGTATTCGATCAGTTTTTCGGTGCCGCGGTGGAGCAGCCCGATATGGGGATCGGCGCGATCGACGACCTCGCCGTCCAGTTCCAGCACCAGCCGCAGCACGCCGTGAGCAGAGGGATGCTGCGGTCCGAAGTTGAGGGTGAAGTTGCGAACTGCGGCTTCGACCATGACGCTGCTCCGCTGTACCGGGTTTTCAGGGCTGAAGCCGAGTGCTCCGGCCCGCCACGCCCGGACCACCGATCAGGTGCCCGCCAATCACGTGCCCGCCAATCACGTGGTTGTCTGGATGATCAGAGTCAGCATGCCGTCGCCGTCGATGTTGGCGGCAACAACCTGCGAGGAGTCCAGCCCGTTCGCCGCCAGCACCGATGCCGCCTGTGGCGAGGCATCGATCGAGCTCTGCAGGGTAAGCAGATCTTCAACGCTGGTCTGGGTGATCACGGCCTCGGCTTGCGTCTTGAGTTCCGGCGGCAAATCCTCGAGGGCGACAATGGCAATGCCAGTAAAATTCTGGTCGGTGAAACCTTGATCAGGCAGGGCTTGATCAGGCAGGGCCTGGTCAGGCGTTTGGTTGGGCAAGCTTGGATCGGGCAGGGCTTCCGGAGCCGGAGGTGCGATCTGGGGAAGCTGCGGGTCGGTGGATTGCGCGTGAATCGGCTGCGCCAGGGCCAATCCCGAGAGGGCGGCAATTGTCGTCAACATGCGCATGATCGTTCCTTCCGTTTTTCGTTTGGCTCGAGGAGGATCACCTGGTGACCACACAACCATTGTCCCGGATTATGGTTCCCGTCCGTCACGGATATGGCCATGGTGGAGCCTATCCTGGCGCGAGCGGTCGAACGATGGAACGATTCCGACAGGCGTTCATTCTCCCCTGATCACACCTTCATCACAGGATCGGCGGGGCGCTGCAGCTCGAGGAGAAAGCCATGAGAATCAGCGAGTGCATGACACGGAAAGTTCAGGTCGCCAGTCCGGACCAGTCATTGCGGGATGCCGCACGAGTCATGGCCGATCTTGACGCCGGTGTTCTGCCCGTGGGTGAGAATGAGCGGCTGGTCGGCATGATCACGGACCGCGACATTGCCGTCCGTGGCATCGCGGAGGGCAGAGGTCCCGACACCAAGATCAGGGATGTGATGAGCGCGGAGGTACAGTGCTGCTATGACGACCAGGAAGTCGGCGATGTTCTTCAGAATATGCGCGAACTCAAAGTGCGGCGAATGCCGGTGATCAGCCGCGACCGGCGGCTGGTTGGCATTGTCTCGCTCGGCGACCTCGCCACGAATGGCGAACCCGCATGGGCCGGCGAAGCGCTGGGCGGCATCTCGCAGCCGGGCGGCGACCATTCGCAGACGGCGCATTGATGCATCATAAACAGATTTGAAGTTCCTGCTCGATCGACGGCATCGGCGTTCAGGAACTTCGAACCCACAACCGTACTGGGATCACCCCTTTGCGCTACAGGGCCGCACGCCCGGAGGCGCGAGCACTTGGTTTGGGCATGATTCCCAGCGAAAATCGATTTCCGGGGTCACCCGGGCCGACGCTGCGCAACGGAGAATCGATCGATGACCCACAGCCATGTCCCGTCGCCCTGGCGGCGGGCGACCTCGGTGGTTACGGTGCCATCGGGAAGACGGGTTGACGTCAGTGCCAGATCTCCGCTGACAACGGCCGGGGCCTGATTTCCGGCGGCAAATTTTTGGCCCGTTGCGGTGATGTCGGCGAAGAGTGCCCGGATCGCTTCGCGGCCACGCGTCAGTGGCCCGTCACCGCTGTCGACGACGGCATGCGGCTCAGAAAGCGCGGCCATGCCGTCGATGTCTCCCACCCACTGCCGGGAGATCAGCAGGCGCTCCAGATCCTGGGGATCACGCGCCGGCTCGCGGCTTGCTTCATCGGTCATGGCGAAACTCCTCCGACGCTCGGTAGCAAAGCGTTCGATCCTGCGCCAAGTTTCGTTGGAAGACGAGCCGCGGAAGCTCCGCCATGCTGATCGCAAGGTGGAGCAGCCTGGCGATCATCCTCCCCAGCCGAGATCGCGATCCGCAACGCGCCATTCGGCGGCGCCGGCGCGGCGCCGGTGGCTGTCGTTGAGGAAGTCGGCGATTCTTGCCGCCGATTTCGCCGAGGCGAAGGTGAGCAGCCGATCGTGATGGACGACAGGCTCGCCGGTCTCATTGTCCCAGATCTCGAACCGGCAGCTTGGGTTCGGTATGGCTTCGAAACGGATCTTCATATCGATGGCCCCGGTGATCGTCGGACCGAGGTTCTGCGACCCCGGCTTACGGATGGCTTACGGGCGTTTGGATTATGCTTTTGGCAGCGGGCGCGCTCGCGCGGGTCGCCCTCGACTAGCTGGCCTTCGGCGCGAGGCGCTGCGCGACATGGTCGGCGATCGCCAGGCTTGAGGTCAGGCCAGGGCTCTCGATGCCGAACAGATTGACCAGGCCTTCCACGCCATGCACCGCCGCGTCCTGAATGACGAAGTCGGCATTGGCTTCGCCGGGACCGGAGAGCTTCGGCCGTATGCCGCTATAGGCCGGCCGCAGGCTGCCATCGGCCAGGTCCGGCCAGTATTTGCGGATCTCGTCGTAGAAGCGCTCGCCACGTATTGGATCGACGCGATAGTCGAGTTGATCGGTCCATTCGACGTCAGGCCCGAAGCGGGCGACGCCGTCGAGGTCGAGCGTCAGATGGACGCCGAGCCCGCCGGGCTCGGGCACGGGATAGACCAGCCGCGAGAACGGCGCCCGGCCGGCGACCGAAAAATAATTGCCCTTGGCGTAGCGAAGTTCTGGCAGGAATTGCTGGTCGAACCCGTCAAGCGAGCCGGCAAGTGCCGTGGCGCCAAGCCCGGCGGCGTTGACGAAGCGCGCGGTGGCGATTTCAAAGCGCTCGCCGCTGGTGCTGTCGATCGTGTCGAGCACGATGCGTCCATTTTCAATGCGGCCCGAGGCGATGCGGGTGTTGAGGCTGAGCGCCGCCCCGTGCTCCTCGGCGTCGCCCAGCAGCGCAAGCATCAGCGCGTGGCTGTCGATGATGCCGGTGGCGGGAGACAAAAGCGCGGCCGTGCAGCGCAGCTTGGGCTCCAGCCTGCGCGCCTCTGCTGCGGTCAAGGGCGTCAAATCGCCCGCGCCGCAAGCAGCGGCGTTGGTCAGGATCGAAATGAGCATCGGCTCCTGTTCGGCATCCGTGGCGACGATGAGCTTGCCGCAGCGCGCATGCGGCACCGCCCGCTCCTGGCAATAACGGTAGAGCCTTTCGCGGCCTGCCACGCAGAGCCGGGCCTTCAGCGATCCGGCCGGATAGTAGATGCCGGCATGGATGACCTCGGAATTACGCGAACTCGTCCCGGTGCCGATGGCGTTCTCGGCCTCGAGGATCAGGGTGTCCATGCCGCGCTGCGCCATCTCTCGCGCGATCGCGAGGCCAATGACGCCGGCGCCGGCGACGATGCAGTCGACATGGTCCACGATCAGGCCACCTCAGCCTTGTTGTTGTGCCTGCTGGTGAGCCGTTCGGGGATCAAGTCTTGGCCATGCGCACAGCCGGCTTGGCGCAGGTTCCCGCGTTCAGCAGCCTCGAAGCTGAAATTCTGCATGTCTTTCGCCCATCCGCCGGCCCTTCCGAAAGGGCTTGACACCCTTACAAGAAACGGATGCAGCAAACAGCATTAATCCAGAGGCCGATGCGCGCGCCGAACGGCGGCAGGACGCACGTCCCGGCATGCAGCACAGGAGCCATCATGGACGCTCGACCGAATTCCCCCGAAGCCCGCGACATCAGCTACCACATGCACGGCTACACCAATGCCCGCAAGCATGAAGAGGCAGGGCCGCTGGTCATCGAGAAGGGCGACGGCATCTATGTCGAGGATCTCGCCGGCAACCGCTATATCGAGGCGATGGCCGGGCTTTGGAGTGTCGCGGTCGGCTTCTCCGAGAAGCGGCTGGTCGACGCTGCGGTGCGCCAGATGTCCAGGTTGCCTTACTATCACGACTTCGGTTCCAAATCGCATTCGCCGCTGATCGATCTCGCCGAGAAGCTGGTGCAGATGGCGCCGGTGCCGATGAGCAAGGCGTACTTCACCAATTCCGGCTCCGAGGCCAACGATACGGCCATGAAGATGATCTGGTACCGGTCGAATGCGCTCGGCCAGCCTGCGCGCAAGAAGATCATCAGCCGCATTCGCGGCTATCACGGCGTCACCATTGCCTCGGCGAGCCTGACCGGGCTGCCCAACAACCACACTTCCTTCGACCTGCCGATCGCCAATGTGCTGCACACCTCGACGCCGCATCACTGGCGCGAGGCGCTGCCAAATGAGAGCGAAGGAGAGTTTTCGAGCCGGCTTGCCGACGATCTGGAAAAGCTGATCCTGGCCGAAGGACCGGAAACCATCGCTGCCTTCTTCGGCGAGCCGATCATGGGCGCTGGCGGCGTCATCGTGCCGCCGGCCGGCTACTGGGAGAAGATCCAGGCGGTGCTGTCGAAATACGACATCCTGCTCGTCGCCGACGAGGTGATCTGCGGCTTTGGCCGAACCGGCGAAATGTTCGGCTCGCAGACCTTCGGCATCAGGCCCGACATCATGGTGCTGTCGAAGCAGATCTCTTCGTCCTACCTGCCGATCTCGGCCTTGCTGATCAACGAGAAGGTTTTCGAGCCGATTGCCGACGAAAGCAATCGCATCGGCACCTTCGGCCACGGCTTCACCGGTGGCGGCCATCCCGTTGCGGCGGCGGTCGCGCTGGAGAACCTGAAGCTGATCGAGGATCGCGATCTCGTCGGCAATGCGCGCACGGTCGGCGCGCATATGCAGAAGCGGTTGCGCAAGCTCGCTTCGCACCCGCTTGTCGGCGAGGTGCGCGGCGTCGGCCTGATCGCGGCGGTCGAACTGGTCGGCGACAAGGCGAACAAGACGCCGTGGGAGACGTCCGGCGCGCTGGGCGGGCTCGTCAACGGTTTCATGCAGCAGAACGGCGTCATCTCGCGCAACATGGGCGATGCACTGGCCTTCTGCCCGCCGCTGATCATCACCGAGCCCCAGGTCGATCAGGTGATCGACGCGTTTGAAAGATCGCTTGAAGCCGCGGTCAAGCAGGTCGGATCATAGATCTGAATAGGTCGTCCGAAGGCAGAGGCTGAATGGGCGTTGGTGATTGGCGAAGGTCGTAGCGACGTCCAATCTCCCCCCTTGCGGGGGAGATGTCCGGCAGGACAGAGGGGGGTGGGAAGGATCGCAACTTCGACTTCAGCCTTGCCAACCCGAATCAGCTTGGGCGTGGCTGCGATCGATTGACAGGTCGGAGGGACAGCACCCCGGGACAGCACCCCCCTCTGCCCTGCCGGGCATCTCCCCCGCAAGGGGGGAGATTGGCAGCTTCGCTGGCGACGCCATGCCTTGTTAGCCTTGATTGTCAACGCGTTGCAGCGAGGTCCGCAACGGCATCCGGAACGACCACCAGTTTGCCGACAAAATCCTTGGCGATGAAATCCGCCTGGGCGCGGTGGAAATCGGAGAGCTTGTAGACACCGCCGACCAGCGGCCGGATTTTCTTCTCCTCGATGTAGCGGACGATACGGCGGAAGTCGTGTCGCGTGCCCTGGCTGGAGCCGTGCAGCTGCAATTGCTTGAGATACATGGTGCGCAGATCGAGCTGCACGACCGGGCCGGCAATCGCGCCGGCGGTGGTGTAGCGGCCTTCGGCCCGAAGGATGCGCAACAGGTCATTGAAGATGCCGCCGCCGACGAGGTCGGCAACCACGTCGATCGGCTGGCCGCCGGTCGCGTTATTCACGGCGGCGGGCAGATCGGCGACGCCACGGGTGATCACCGCCTCGGCGCCGATGTCGAGCACCGCCTGTTCCTTGCCCTTGCCGACGACGGCATAGGGAATGGCGCCGCGCGCCCGCGCCAACTGCACGATGCCGGAGCCGACGCCGCCCGACGCGCCGGTGACCAGCACACGCTCGCCGGCCTTCAATGCGGCGCGTTCGAGCATCTGTTCGCCGGTAAGATAAGCGCAGCAGAAGGTGGCGAGTTCGACGTCGGTCAGGTCGGTGGCGACGACATGGGCATTCTCGGCCGGCACGGTCTGGTACTCGGCATAGCCGCCGTCGCGGCCATGGCCCATATAGTCGATGTCGGCGAGCGAATCATCGTCGCGGTTGTAGATCGAGAAATCGACCATCACCCGCTCACCGATGCGGGCCGAAGAAACACCCTCGCCGACGGCAACGATGTTACCGACCGTGTCGGTGCCCTGGATACGCGGGAAGGTCAGCGTATTGCCCTGACGCCGCCAGGTCGACACGGCGGCAGCATCTTCCTCCGTGCCATAGGCGCCTTGGCGCACCCAGACATCGGTGTTGTTCATGCCGCACGCCGTGACCTTGACCAGAACCTCGCCCGGGGCGGGCGAGGGCACTTTCACATCGGTGCGATAGACAAGCTTTTCCGGCCCGCCGTGACCGGTCAGAAGCACGGCGGCCATGGTGGCGGGGAGGGCTTTGGAGGTCATTGATGTTGCTTCCAGATATTTCCAGGTTGGCGCTGCCCCTCACCCTTACCCTCTCCCCATGAACAACGGGGAGAGGGGTCGCCAGCGCTGGAGCTTGTCCCTTCTCTACCGAGAAGGTGCCGGCAGGCGGATGAGCGGCGGCACCAAGGTCGATAATTAGATGCTGGCAAACACACCATTCACCGCATCGGCCGTCTTCGACACGACGATGTCCGCCTCTTCGCGGGTGAGGCATAGCGGCGGCGCAAAGCCGAGGATGTCGCCTTGCGGCATGGCGCGGCCGATGACGCCAAGCTCGGCAAGCGCGGTCGCGACCTGAGGCCCGATTTTTTGCGCGGCATCGAAGAACACGCGGTCGTCCCGGTCGGCGACGAATTCGATTGCCGCCAGCATGCCGTCGCCGCGCACCTCGCCGACATTCTTGTGGCCGCCGACGGCTTTCGCCAGTTCGGCGCGGAAATAGGCGCCGGTCTCACCGGCGTTGGTCACCAGGTCCATCTCGTCGATCAGTTCCAGGTTGGCGACACCGGCGGCAACGCAGATCGGATGCGCCGAATAGGTCCAGCCATGGCCTATGCTGCCGAGTTTGTCCGAACCCTGCACCAGCACCTGCCAGACCTTATCCGAGACGATGACGCCCGACAGCGGCGCATAGGCCGAGGTCAGTCCCTTGGCGATGGTGATCAGGTCGGGTTTGATGCCGTAGTGGTCGGAGCCGAACATGGTGCCCAGCCGGCCGAAGCCGGTGACCACTTCGTCGGCGACCAGCAGCACATCATATTTGTTCAGAACCGCCTGGATCTTTTCCCAGTACAGAGCGGGCGGCGGCACGATGCCGCCGGTGCCGAGGATCGGCTCGCCGATGAAGGCGGCGACCGTGTCGGGGCCCTCGGCCAGGATCATCTCTTCGAGCTTGTCGGCGCAGTGCTGGGAAAACTGTTCTTCGCTCATCGAGCGGTCGGCGCGGCGGAAATAGTAGGGCGCTTCGGTGTGCAGGATCGGCGCGCGCGGCAGGTCGAAGGCGTTGTGGAACAGGTCGAGCCCGGTCAGCGATCCGGTCATGACACCAGAGCCGTGATAGCCGCGCCAGCGTGAGATGATCTTCTTCTTCTCGGGACGGCCGAGCACGTTGTTGCAGTACCAGATCAGCTTGATGTTGGTTTCGTTGGCGTCGGAGCCGGAGAGACCGAAATAGACCCTCGACATGCCTTGCGGGGCGCGGTCGATGATCATCTTGGAAAGCGTGATCGACGCCTCGGTGCCGTGGCCGACATAGGCGTGGTAATAGGCAAGGTTCCTGGCCTGGGCGGCGATGGCGTCTGATATCTTCTGGCGGCCATAGCCGACATTGACGCAATAAAGCCCGGCGAAGGCATCGATACTCTTGCGCCCGTTATTGTCCCAGATGGTGACGCCTTCGCCGCCGGCGATCACGCGGGTCGGCGATTCACCCCGCGCATGCGTGCCCATATGGGTCGAGGGATGGAAGAAGTGATCGCGGTCCCAGGCGGCGAGTTCGTTGGACTGGTCGAGCATTTTTTTGACTCCTAAGGAAACGTCTCCGGCGCGGCTTACGCTACGTCCAGGCAGAGATATTTAAGATCGGTAAAGGCTTCGAGCCCGTGGCGCGAGCCCTCGCGACCGATGCCGGACTGCTTGACGCCGCCGAACGGGATCGGCGCGCCGGTGATCTTGACGCGGTTGATGGCTACCATACCGTAGTCGAGTGCACGGCCCATGCGCAATTGGCGGCCGCCGTTCTCGGTGACGACATAGGCGACGAGCCCGTATTCGGTGGCGTTGGCGCGGGCAATGACCTCGTCCTCGCTGTCGAAGGGCGTCACCGCGGCGACCGGACCAAAAGTTTCCTCGCGCATGATCAGCGCATCGTCGGTGACATCGGCGAGCAGGGTCGGCCGGTAGAACAGCGGTCCGGCCGGATGTCTGCCGCCGCCGGTTAGGCAGCGCGCGCCATGGGCGAGCGCATCGGCGACCTGCTCCTCGACCTTCTTGACGCCGCGCTCGTGCATCAACGGCCCGATGTCGATGTCATCGGCCAGGCCATTGCCGGTCCGCAGTGCCTCGATGCGCCTGGCGAAGGCGGCGCAGAAACGATCATAAATCGGGCGCTGGACATAGATGCGGTTGGCGGCAAGGCAATCCTGGCCGGAAGTGGCGAATTTGGCGTCGACGGCTGTCGTCACCGCATTGTCGAGATCGGCGTCGGCAAAGACGATCAGCGGCGCGTGGCCGCCGAGCTCCATGACCAGCCGCTTCATCGTCGGCGCACTTTGCGCGGCGATAAGCCTGCCGATCTCGGTCGAGCCGGTGAAGCTCATGGCGCGGACGCGCGGATCTTCGCACATCCGCCCAACGATGGTCGAGGCCTTGCCGGTGAGAACGTTGAAGACGCCAGCCGGCAGGCCGGCGCGTTCGCCGAGCTCGGCCAGCGCCAGTGCCGACAGCGGCGTTTCCGAGGAAGGATGCGCGACGATGGTGCAGCCGGCGGCAAGCGCGGCCGCCGCCTTGCGGGTCAGCATGGCCGCAGGAAAATTCCATGGCGTGACGACGCCGACGACGCCGAGCGGTTCGCGCCGCACCATCATCTCGGCGTTTGGCAAATGGCTGGTGACGCTTTCGGCGTTGAGGCGCTTTGCCTCTTCGGCATACCACTCGACGAAGGAGGCGGCGTAGTCGATCTCGCCAAGCGCTTCCCTAAGAGGCTTGCCCTGTTCGAGCGTCATCAACAGCGCCAGATCGTCCTTGGCGGCGATGATCAGATCGAACCATTTTCGCAGGATTCTTGCGCGCTCCTGTGGGAGAGCCGCGCGCCAGGCGGGAAAGGCGCGCGACGCCGCGTCGATCGCCTTGCTCGTCTGCCTGGCATCGAGCGCGGCAACCCAGGCAACTGTGGCGCCTGTAGCAGGGTCGGTCACCCCAAAACTCTCGGCGGCTTCACTCGCCGTCCAGTGGCCGTCGACATAGGCGAGTTGGCGCAGCAGCCGCCGGTCGGCGAGCCGGTCAAGCGCTTCGTGGCGTTGTGGGCGGGCAAAATGCGCGGACATGTTCGAGGTCTCCCGGTTTCGGAGTGATGCGGAGAGACTATGCGCGCGGCGCAGACAGAGAGGCTGTTTCGGAGCGCACGCGTAGAGAGATTGTCTCTATTGGGCTGCTCGGGCAGACAATCTGTTCAGCTTATAGGCTGGGCTATCTCATCGAGGAACTGCCCCCTCACCCGGATTGCCAACCGAATTGCAAAGGGCAATTCGGGGCAATCCGACCTCTCCCCCGAGGGGAGAGGAGATCGCAGCGCTGGCACCTTTCTCTTCTCCCCGCCGGGGAGAAGGTGGCCGCGAAGCGGCCGGATGAGGGGGCTCTTTGCGATTTGCCAGACCTCACGACTGTGCCGGCAACAGATCGGCAACCGGCAAGGCGACCTCCTCCTTCACCGTCTTGGTAACGATGTAGGTGAAATAACGGTCGATGCCGATCTCGCGTTCGAGCAGGGCGTCGACCAGCCGCTGATAGGCGTCGATGTCGCGCGCCATCACTTTCAGCAGATAGTCGACGCCGCCGCCCACCGACCAGCAGGCGACGATTTCGCGGACGTCGCGGATGACGCGCTCGAAACGGTCGAAATCGGCCTGGCGGTGGCTGGCCAGCGTCACCTCCATCAGGACGGTGGCGACCGGCGCGACGGCGCGCATTGCAACCCTGGCGTGATAGCCGGAGACGATGCCGGCCTTTTCCAGCTTGCGCAACCGCATCCAGCACGGCGTCGGCGACAGGCCGACCTTGTCGGCGAGCGCCAGCTTGGTGATGCGCCCGTCGCGCTGAACCGCGTCGAGGATTTTCAGGTCGATCTGATCCAGTTTCAATGCGGCCATGAGCGTCCACTTTTTTCCGCGACACCATGACGGCGCATTATTTCGATTGTCAATTGCACTGATTTCGATCTCTAATATGTCATGACATTGTGGCGTCCAGATCCCGCGCTTATCCGGCGGCCGGCCTATCAATCGCTCGCCGACCAGTTCGCGCGCGCCATTCATGACGGACGGCTGGCCAACGGCGCGCGGCTGCCGACGCATCGCCGGCTGGCCGACGATTTGAAGCTTTCGGTGCAGACAGTCAGCCGCGCCTATGAGGAACTGATCCGCCGGGGCCTGGTCTCCGGCGAGATCGGCCGCGGCAGCTTCGTGCAGACGCAGCGCCGCGAGCCGGAGCCGCCCTATCTGCCGGAGCGCCTTGGCGAGGTCATCGACCTGTCGATCCTGAAGCCGGTCTGCGAGCCGATGCATCTGGAGCGGCTGAAGCAGGCGCTGGGCTGGCTCGCCGAGAACCTGCCGTCGACCTCGGCGCTGTCGTTCCGGCCGAACATGGTGTTTCCGCGCCACCGTGCAGTGGCGGTCGAATGGCTGCGGCTGTGCGGTTTCGACGTGTCGGCGCAGAATGTCAGCCTGACCAACGGCGCCACGGCCGGCATGACGGTGGCGCTGATGAGCGTGGCGCCGCCGGGTTCGACCGTCGCCACCGAGGCGATCGGCCATCACACGCTGATCCCGCTGGCGCGCTATCTCGGCTTCAACCTCGAGGGTCTGCCGATCGACGACAACGGCCTGATCCCGGAGGCGCTCGACGAGGCGTGCCGGGTTTCCGACATCCGCGCCGTGTTCGTGCAGCCCTCGGTGATCAATCCGACTGCAACATTGATGAATGCCGCGCGGCGCGAGCAGATCGCTGCGGTGGCGCGCAGGCACGACATCGCCATCATCGAGAACGACGTGCTCGGGCCGCTCGTCGAGGGCCGTCCGCCGCCGGTCGCCGCCTTCGCGCCCGAGCGCACGCTCTACGTCACCTCCTTCACCAAGATCGTGCTGCCAGGCCTGCGCATCGGTTATCTCGCGGCGCCCGACCGCTATGTCGCTGCCGTCGCCAACCGGCATCTCGTCTCCAACTGGATGGCGACGCCGATGGTGGCGGAGATCGCGACAAAATGGGTGACCGACGGCACGGCGATGGAACTCGTCCGCTGGCAACGGTCGGCGCTGCGGCGGCGGCAGGAGATTGCCGCCCAGGTGCTTGCCGGGGTCGACTACCGCGTCCATCGTGACGGGCTGCATCTGTGGCTAGAACTGCCCGGCGACCGCGCCGAGGAGGGCTTCGTCTCACAGGCCCGCCTGCAGGGCGTGGCGATCGCACCAGGCACATCGTTTCGCATTTCGGCGGCGCCCTGGCAGCCGGCAGTGCGCATCTCGCTGGGCTCGACCACCGAGGGGGAACTGCGCGCCGGCCTCAGTGTTGTCACTAAACTTCTGCTCGGCGACCCGGAGCATCTGCTGCTGGCGATCTAGGCAAGCATTGCCGCGAAATTCTGCGGAGTCAGAAACATTGTCATGAGTTTATTTTCCTGATTGACATGATTTGGCGCGTTCCGCATCGTTAAGGCACAGCTTCTCCAGCACGGGGAAATTCTTTGTCCGCGCCCATCATCAAGATCGACGCCATTTCGAAAAGCTTCGGCACCTTCAAGGTGCTGGACGGACTGTCGATGCAGGTCATGCCGCGCGAGAAGCTGGCGCTGATCGGCCCATCCGGCTCCGGCAAGACGACGATCCTGCGCATCCTGATGACGCTGGAGAGGATCGACAGCGGCCACATCCAGATCGACGGCGAGCAGCTTTACCACATGGAGCGCAACGGCCAGTTGCTGCCCGCCGACGAACGGCATCTGGCAAGAATGCGCCAGAAGATCGGCATGGTCTTCCAGCTGTTCAACCTGTTTCCGCACAAGAGCGTCATCGACAACGTCACGCTGGCGCCGATCCTGACCAAGGGCATGCCGCGCGCCGCCGCCGAAAAGCGGGCGATGGAACTGCTCGACATGGTCGGCATGGCCGACAAGGCGAAAGCGATGCCGGCGCAGCTTTCCGGCGGCCAGAAGCAGCGCGTTGCCATCGCTCGCGCCTTGGCGCTGCAGCCCAGGATCATGCTGTTCGACGAGGTGACATCGGCGCTCGATCCGGAACTGGTCGAGGAGGTGCTGAACGTGTTGTGGCGGCTCTGCTCGGAGACCGACATGACCATGCTGCTGGTCACCCACGAAATGGGTTTTGCCCATGATTTCGCCGACCGGGTTCTGTTCTTCGACCGCGGCAAGATCGTCGAGGAAGGCAAGCCGGACGAGATTTTCCGCAACCCCAAGCAGGAGCGTACGCAAGCTTTCCTGAAGAAGATCATCGCGGCCGGACATCGCGTCTGACTGCCATGCCCCGGGCGGCAACGCCGTCCTCCCAGGGCGGCGAAGCCGTCCCGTGGAACGACCAAACCAAAAGAGAAACAAGGAGTTGGCAACAATGAAGAAACTTGGCATTCTGGCCGGCGTCGCCGGTGTTGCGCTGACCGCAATTCTGGCCGCTTCGACCGCGGGATCGGCCGACGACAGCAAGCTCGAAGAGCTCAAGGCACAGGGCTTCGCCCGTGTCGCCATCGCCAACGAGCCGCCCTATACGGCGGTTGCGGCCGACGGCAAGGTTTCGGGTGCGGCACCCGATGTGGCCCGTGAAATCTTCAAGCGTCTTGGTGTCAACGACATCGTCGCCTCGATTTCGGAATATGGCGCGATGATCCCTGGCCTGCAGGCCGGCCGTTTCGACGTCGTCACCGCCGGCCTGTTCATGAAACCGGAGCGCTGCGCGGCGGTCGTTTATTCGGAGCCGGTGCTGTGCGACGCCGAGGCGATGCTGGTCAAGAAGGGCAACCCGAAGGGCTTCAAGAGCTATGAGGATGTCGCCAAGGATGCCACCGCAACGATCGGGGCGCCGGGCGGCGGCACCGAGGAGAAGCTGGCGCTCACTGCCGGCGTGCCGCGTGACCGCGTCATCGTCGTGCCGGATGGCCAGAGCGGCCTGAAGATGCTGCAGGACGGCCGCATCGACGCCTATTCCCTGCCGGTGCTGTCGATCAACGATCTGGTCAAGAAGGCCAACGATCCGAACCTCGAAGTCGTCGCCCCGGTGGTCGGCGCGCCGGTCTATTGCGACGGCGCAGCGTTCAAGAAGGGCGATGAGGCGCTGCGCGACGCCTATGACGTCGAATTGGCCAAGCTGAAGGAGTCCGGCGAATTCGCCAAGATCATCGAGCCCTACGGTTTTTCGGCCGCGGCGGCGATGTCGACGAGCCGCGACAAGCTCTGCTCGGCGAAATAGGCGCCTTTTTCCTTCTCCCCGTTCACGGGGAGAAGGTGTCACGAAGTGACGGATGAGGGGCAGCGCCAGTTCTGCCAAATTGGCTCTGCCCCTCATCTACCTGCCGGCATCTTCTCCCCGTGAGCGGGGAGAAGAGGCCAAGACTATAACCGTAAAACGCTGGAAATTCGAACTTCATGACCCAATGGTCCGGCTATTTCGGCCTGATATTGCAGGGAGCGCTTGTCACCATCGAGCTGACGCTAATGGGGTCGGTGCTTGCCCTGATCATGGCCTTTCTCGCCGGGCTGGGGCGGCTCTCGCGTTTTTTCGCCATTCGGGCGCTGGCCACCGCCTATATCGAATTCTTCCGCGGCACCTCGATCTTCGTGCAGCTGTTCTGGGCCTATTTCGTGCTGCCGTTCGTCGGCATTTCGCTGACGCCGCTGCAGGCCGGCGTGCTGGCGCTTGGCCTCAATGTCGGCGCCTACGGCGCGGAGGTGGTGCGCGGCGCCATCCAGTCGATCGGCCGCGAACAGTACGAGGCCTGCACCGCGGTCAATCTCGGCCGCTGGCAAGCCATGCGCCATGTCATCCTGCCGCAGGCGCTGCTGGTGATGCTGCCGACCTTCGGCAATAACGCCATCGAATTGCTCAAGGCCACCGCCGTCGTTTCGCTGATCTCGCTCACCGACCTGACCTTCCAGGCCCAGGTGGTACGCTCGCAGACCGGCAACACGCTGGTGCCGTTCACCACCATCCTCGTCATCTATTTCGCCCTTGCGCTGATCATTTCCTGGGGTGTGCGTTCGCTGGAACGCCGCATGGCGCGCGGCCTCGACGGGGTGCGCGTCTGATGGATCGGGCCTCGTAATGGAATGGGATTGGAATTTCGTCTGGGAGATCATGCCGACCCTGATCGAGGGCGTGAAGATCACCATCCTGGCGACACTGCTCGGCTCGGTCCTGGCCGCGATCGTGGGGTTGGCCATCGCGCTGGCGCGGCGCTCGCCGAACAAGGGCTTGTCGCGCACCGTCGGCTTCCTCGCCGAGTTCATTCGCGGCACGCCGCTCTTGGTGCAGCTTTACTTCATCTTCTACGTGCTGCCGGATATCGGTATCCTGCTGCCGCCGCTGGTGGCGGGCGTCATCGGGCTCGGGCTGCATTACGGCACCTACACGGCCGAGGTCTATCGCGCCGGCATCGACAATGTGCCGCGCGGCCAGTGGGAAGCCGCCAAGGCCTGCAATCTCAACGCCAGGCAGACCTGGACCCACATCATCATGCCGCAGGCTATCCCGCCGATGATCCCGGCGCTTGCCAACTATTTTATCGCCATGTTCAAGGAGACGCCGCTGCTTTCGGCGATCACCGTGCTGGAACTGATGAACCAGGCCAAGAGCGTCGCCAACACCTATTACCGCTATGTCGAGCCGATGACCCTGGTCGGCGCCTTCTTCCTCGTCATCAGCCTGTTCTCGGTCGTGCTGCTGCGCTGGCTGGAACGCCGCTACGGGCGCATTGAAAAATGACAGTTCCCTCGACCAAACCGTTGGCAAGGAGCGCATGGTGACTGCTCGAGTCGACATCCGCTTGCACTCGACACGGCCGGCGCTCGACGCGCGTCCGCTGGAAAAGCGCGTCGGCCTGATCATCCTTGCCACCGACCATACGACCGAACCGGATTTTCGTCGCATGGTGGCAAGCGACCGGATCGGCGTCTATGTCGCGCGCATCCCCTATGCCAATCCGACGACGCCGGACAATTTGCGCAAGATGCAGCCGTCGCTGACGGCGGGCGCCGCACTCGTCCTGCCCGATGAGCCGCTCGACGCGGTCTGCTATTCCTGCACCTCGGCCTCGGTCGTCATCGGCGATGCCGAGATCGAGGCGGCGGTGCAGGCGGCCAAGCCCGGCGTACCCGTGGTTACGCCGCCGATGGCAGGGGTGCGCGGCTTGAAGGCGCTGGGCGCCAGGACGATCAGTATTCTTACTCCCTACACGGTCGAGACCAGCCGGCCGATGGCCGCCTATTTCGCGGCGCACGGGTTCGAGATCGCCAGCTTCACCTGTCTCGGCTTCGACGACGACCGCGAGATGGCGCGGATTGCACCGGCCACGCTGGTCGATCTGGCAGCCAAGACGACCGACGCGCAAGCGGACGCACTGTTCGTCTCCTGCACGGCGCTGCGGGCAGCACTTGCCGTCGTCGGCATGGAGGAGGCGATCGGCCGCCCGGTCGTCACCAGCAACCAGGCAACGGCCTGGAACTGCCTGCGGCTTTGCGGCGACGACGAGCGGCGCGCCGAATTCGGCCGTCTGATGACGCTGCCGTTGGGACAATGAGGCCATGACACCTGCGCCCATCACCCTCGCCGATATCCAGTCAGTCCGCGATCGCATCGCCGGCAAGGTCGAGCGCACGCCGAGCGTGTCTTCCGCGAGTCTTTCCGGGCACTTGGGCGCGCCTGTTTATCTCAAGCTCGAACATCGGCAAACGACCGGCAGCTTCAAGCTGCGCGGCGCCTCGAACGTCATCGCTTCGCTGAACGCCGAGGAGAAGGCGCGCGGCGTGGTCGCCGCCTCGACCGGCAATCACGGCCGGGCGCTGGCTCATGCGGCAAAGCTCGAAGGCATGCGCGCGACGATCTGCATGTCGCGACTGGTGCCGCAGAACAAGCTCGACGAAATCCGCCGGCTCGGCGCCGAGATCCGCATCGTCGGCAACAGCCAGGACGATGCGCAGCAGGAGGTCGACCGGCTGGTCGCGGAAGACGGTCTGATCATGCTGCCGCCCTTCGACCATCCTGATATCATCGCCGGGCAAGGCACGCTCGGGCTGGAAATCATCGAGCAGGTTGCGGATGCCGCCCTGGTGCTGGTGCCGCTGTCCGGCGGCGGGCTGGCGGCTGGTGTCGCCGCTGCCGTGAAGGGCGTCAGCCCCGGCACGAAGGTCATCGGCGTTTCGATGGCGCGGGGTGCGGCGATGAAGGCAAGCCTCGATGCCGGACATCCGGTCTTGGTCGAGGAACTGCCGACGCTGGCGGACTCGCTCGGCGGCGGTATCGGCCTCGACAACCGGCTGACCTTCTCGATGTGCCGCGACCTGCTCGACGATGTTATCCTGCTCAGCGAGGACGAGATCGCTGCCGGCATCCGCCATGCCTATGAACAGGAGCGCGAGATCGTCGAAGGCGCCGGCGCGGTTTGCATCGCCGCCGTGCTTGCCGGCAAAGTCAGGGCGAGCGGCCCCACTGTGCTCATTCTTTCGGGCCGCAACATCGACATGACGCTGCACAGGAAAGTCGTTTGTGGCGAAGCATTTGAGGAGAGCGCCGCATGAGCCGGATGACGATACTGACCGAAGCCGAATTGCGCGCGATCGTGAAGCTCGATCTCGATGCCGTCGCCTGCGTCGAAAATGCGTTCCGAGCGCTTGCCACCTTGCCGGTGGCGATGCCGCCGATCCTGCGGCTCGACATTCCCGAACATCGCGGCGAGGTCGACGTCAAGACCGCCTATGTGCCAGGGATCGACGGTTTTGCCATCAAGATCAGTCCCGGCTTCTTCGACAATCCGAAGCTCGGCCTGCCCAGCGTCAACGGCATGATGGTGCTGCTGTCGTCAAAAACCGGGCTGGTCGAGGCGGTGCTGCTCGACAATGGCTATTTGACTGACATCCGCACGGCGGCGGCCGGAGCGGTCGCGGCGAAACATCTTTCGCGAGCCGACTCCTCTGTCGCCGCGATCTTCGGCGCCGGCGTCCAGGCTCGACTGCAGCTCGAGGCGCTTATGCTGGTGCGGCCGATCGCTGAAGCGCGGATCTGGGCCAGGGATGCCGCCAAGGCCGAAGCCGCAGCGGATGCATTGCGCGAAAAACTGGGCATCGTCGTGCACGCTGAACCCGACGCGGCAAAGGCGGCGGCCGGCGCCGACATCATCGTCACCACGACGCCGTCGACCGAACCGCTGATCAAGGCCGGCTTCGTCTCCGCCGGTCAGCACATCACCGCGATGGGCTCGGACGCCGAGCACAAGAACGAGATCGCGCCGGCGATCCTGCGCATGGCCGATCTCTATGTCGCCGACAGCGCCAAGCAGACGCGGCTGCTGGGCGAATTGCATCATGCCATCGCGACGGGGGTGATGGCGGCCGATGCCGAGATCACAGAGCTCGGCCAGATCATCGCCGGCGATAGACATGGCCGCCGTTCGGACAGCGACATCACTATCGCCGACCTCACCGGCACCGGCGTGCAGGACACGGCGATCGCCACGCTCGCCCGTGATCGTGCCCAGGCGGCCAACACCGGGACAATTTTCGAAAGCTGATACCGGCCGCAAGGCCCAACAAACGAGGACCAAGAACAATGCAGCCCAATTTGAAATTCTCGCGCGGCGAATATGCGGATCGCCTCGCCAAGACCCGGAAAGCCATGGAGGCCAAGGGCGTCGATCTGCTTGTTGTCAGCGATCCGTCCAATATGGCCTGGCTGACCGGCTATGATGGCTGGTCGTTCTATGTGCACCAGGCCGTCATCGTGCCGCCGTCGGGCGAACCGGTGTGGTACGGGCGCGGCCAGGACGCCAACGGCGCCAAGCGCACCGCCTATCTCGCGCACGACAACATCGTCGGCTATGCCGACCATTATGTGCAGTCGACCGAACGCCACCCGATGGATTTTCTGTCGCAGGTGCTGGGCGATCGCGGCTGGGGCAAGCTCAGCATCGGCGTCGAGATGGACAATTACTGGTTCTCGGCCGCTGCCTTCGCTTCGCTGCAG
Organism: Mesorhizobium sp. WSM4820; assembly: GCF_055811075.1. Taxonomy (NCBI): domain Bacteria; kingdom Pseudomonadati; phylum Pseudomonadota; class Alphaproteobacteria; order Hyphomicrobiales; family Phyllobacteriaceae; genus Mesorhizobium; species Mesorhizobium sp. WSM4820. The sequence goes on from NZ_JBVVQN010000010.1 coordinate 45,763, forward strand.
AAACATCTGCCCAATGCCCGCTTCGTCGACTCCACGGCACTCGTCAACTGGCAGCGCGCGGTGAAGAGCCCGACCGAGATCGATTACATGCGCAAGGCAGCCCGCATCGTCGAAGCGATGCACCAGCGCATCGTCGACAAGATCGAAGTCGGCATGCGCAAATGCGACCTGGTCGCCGAGATCTATGATGCCGGCACGCGCGGCGTCGACGGGCCAGAGGGAAAGATTGGCGGCGACTACCCGGCGATCGTGCCGCTGCTGCCGTCGGGCGCCGATGCATCGGCGCCGCATCTGACCTGGGACGACCGGCCGATGAAGTCGGGCGAGGGCACCTTCTTCGAGATCGCCGGCTGCTACAACCGCTACCATTGTCCGCTTTCGCGGACTGTGTTCCTCGGTAAACCGACGCAGGAATTCCTCGATGCCGAAAAGGCGACACTGGAGGGAATGGAGGCGGGGCTGGCCGCGGCAAAGCCTGGCAATACATGCGAGGACATCGCCAACGCCTTCTTCGCGGTGCTGAAGAGATACGGCATCGTCAAGGACAACCGCACCGGCTATCCGATCGGGCTTTCCTATCCGCCGGACTGGGGCGAGCGCACCATGAGCCTGCGCCCCGGCGACCGCACCGAGCTGAAGCCGGGCATGACCTTCCATTTCATGACCGGCCTGTGGCTGGAGACGATGGGGCTCGAGATCACCGAATCCATCCTGATCACCGAGACCGGGGTCGAGTGCCTGGCCAATGTGCCGCGCAAGCTGGTGGTGAAGAATTGAGCCCGATGTCCAGCCTTCGTCCATCGCCGATCACGCCGACCGTCGATTTCGACCGCGACGGCGTACAGCACGGCTTCCTGCGGCTGCCGTACAGCCGCGACGATTCGGCCTGGGGATCGGTGATGATTCCGATCTGCGTGATCCGCAACGGCAGCGGGCCGAGCGCATTGCTCACCGGCGGCAATCATGGCGACGAATATGAGGGGCCGCTGGCGCTCTACGATCTCGCCCGCACGCTCGATCCCAAGCAAGTCAGCGGCACGGTCATCATCGTGCCGGCAATGAACTATCCGGCTTTCCGCGCCGGCACCCGCACCTCGCCGATCGACAAGGGCAATCTGAACCGCAGCTTTCCCGGCCGGCCCGACGGCACGGTGACCGAGAAGATCGCGGACTATTTTCAACGAGAGTTGCTCCCCCGCGCAGACATCGCGCTCGACTTCCACTCCGGCGGCAAGACGCTCGACTTCGTGCCGTTCTGCGCCGCCCATATCCGGCCCGACAAGGAGTTGGAGGCGAAAGGGTTCGCGGCCGTCGAAGCGTTCTCGGCACCGTGGTCGATGAAGATGCTGGAGATCGATGCGGTCGGCATGTTCGACACTGCCGCCGAAGAGATGGGGAAGCTGTTCATCACCACGGAGCTTGGCGGCGGTGGCACCTCCCGCGCGGAAACGGTGCGGATCGCGCGTCGCGGCGTGCTCAATGTGCTGCGCCATGCCGGCATCGTCGCCGGTGCGGTCGAGATGCAGCCGACCCGCTGGCTGGACATGCCGTCTGGCGACTGCTTCTCGTTCGCCGAAGACGACGGGATGATCGAAACGATGATCGATCTCGGCGAGCCTGTCGAAGGGGGCCAGGTTCTGGCGCGCATCCACTCAGTTGGCCGCACCGGTGCCGCACCTCAAGAAATCAGGGCAAGAATGTCGGGCCTATTGGCTGCCCGCCATTTCCCCGGACTGGTCAAGGCGGGCGACTGCACCGCCGTGGTCGCCGTGCTGGTCGATTGAAGGCAAGGCAATCGAAACTGCTTGCGACAATGCTACTCGATCAGCAGCAGGCCGCGTTTCTTGTCGCCATCGGTATCGATTGTGTCCATGGCTGAGAACAGGCGCTCACGCTCGACCAGCCAAGGCTTGTAGTCCTCGTTTACATCGAGGACGAAGACCATGTCCTCGGCCTCCAGATATCCTCCGACCGGGGAGAAATGGCCAGCGCCGGCGCCGAAAATCATCTCACGGGTAAAGTTGACGATGTAACGGCGGTCGGGATCGTTGGCGCGCTTCATGTGCTCGCGAAATGCATCGGCGCTCAGATTCCGAAGCACGGAGACCTTCCGCTTGGTGTTCGTTCGAGCGACCTCGGCAAGCTCGTCCAACGTGAGGCCAATGATGCAGAAGCCCGTCCAGCACTTTCCGGTTCCAGCGAGAACTTGGGCTTCGGTTGTCTCCTCCTCGCCGATTGAGCGGAATGTGTTTGCGACACTTGCCGGGCCGCACCTTGATCCGTTTGATTGCCATGTGACGTCGGCATTGAACGTGGCAGCCACGGGCAGCTTCCAGGCGCTGTCGATCAATTCAGCGGTGCGGGTAACCGACGACTGGATCGCGTCTTGCGAAACTCTGGACTGGCCGGCAATCAAAAGTGCGGCGCCGCCCAGCAGGCCGACGACGGCGATCACAATCACACCGAAAGCGAGACGGCGCTTCATTGCTGAATCTCGGAGCAGGCAGCAACAGGAGAATGAAGAAAAGGCACCGCAACGTCAATCGGCGCCGCACCCGGCCAGTCGCAATCTGGTCCTGCAGCAACCGTAACCGGCCGCTTGCCAAGCCGGCTGCCGCCGCTCATCGCCGTGAGCGCTGGGTCTGGGAGAGTATGAATCGGGCAGGGAACTTCGCCGGTGAAAGAGCGGGGTCGTTTCGTTAGCGCCAATAGCTGCTGCGCCTGCAAACCTCAGGCTTCCAGAGACGACCCAAATTACGACTTGCTCGGCGTAGGCGTCGCTAAAGGCGAAACCTAACGAAGCCCAAGGAAGCTGAGTATCGCAATTACGATAACGACGGCCCCGACCAGCCAGATGATATTGTTCATGACAGCTCTCCTTCTCTTTGCCGCGAGCCTTATGGCAGCTCGCGATAATTATGGCGAACGCCCTCACGGCATTCTCGTTCCAAAACTGAGCCTTAAGCCGCCAATTACTCTTTGGACCGGAGGCCCGCGCCTCTGGAGGAGCGCGGGCCGACCGGGGTCCGGTCCAGCAGCCAACATCCGGGAGATATTCGCTGTCAACCTACAATTGTTAGTATGCGCTAATGTTCCATCACTCGGAAAATATCGTGCCCACCGAGGGCCGGAAGCAATGGCGCCTCGGCCCGAAGCGCGGGCACTTCGGTGGACGCCTCGGTAATGGAGCCTATGTTCCTATTGCCGGCGAACCGCAGCATCGCCGGCAACAGCACAGGTGGGATGAAATCAGTTCTCAGAAACGTTCATCAACAACACTCAATGCCTGCTGCCCGACACCTGGTGCCGATGACCAAACAACCTCCGGCGGTGGTCCTAAAGAATACCGTGCGCGACGCCGAGGAGACCGAATATGCCGGCCAAAGCGTATATTAACCGGATCGCGACAGCGGTGCCGGAGCACGAGGTTCATCAATTCTATCTGCGTTTCGCCGCCTCCATGCTTGCGGCCGATCGCCGAAGAATTTTCGAACGCATGGTTGACGTTGCCGGCATCGAGCACCGCTATTCCTGCTTTGCACCTGCCGGCGACCCCGAAGGACCATCAGCAGATCTGGCCGGGAAGTTCATCCGGGGCGCCTTTCCTGGAACGGCCGAGAGAATGGCAATGTTCTGTCATGCCGCACCTGTTCTGGCGCAAAAAGCCGTCGACGGATTGGAGCTTGGTGGCGGCGCTTCCCGCATCACCCATCTCATCGTTACCACCTGCACCGGTTTTTCAGCGCCGGGCATCGACCTGGAGCTGATTGCGCGATGCGGCCTGACGGACAGGGTCGAACGCACGATGATCGGTTTCATGGGCTGCTACGCGGCGATCAATGGCCTCAAGCTTGCCCGCCACATCGTCCGCTCCGACCCGCAGGCCAGGGTCCTGCTGGTCAATATCGAACTCTGCACGATGCATCTGCGGGAAACCAGCGAACTGGAAAAGCTGCTGTCGTTCTGCCTCTGGGGCGATGGCTGTGCGGCTGCGCTCGTCACCGCCGAGCCGCACGGCATCGAGCTCGAAAGCTTTTACGGCATCGTGGCGGACGCGCGGCGGGATCTGATGAGCTGGAGCATTAGTAACCACGGCTTCGAAATGGTTCTTTCCGGCCAGGTCCCGGCAGCAATCCAGGAAGCGTTGCGGAGCAATCACAACGCCATCCTCGGCGGTCGGCCGACCGAGGCGATCGACCTCTGGGCCGTGCACCCGGGGGGACGTTCGGTGCTCGACGCCGTCGAACGGGCCCTGGAACTCGCGCCCACCGCGCTGGAGCCATCGCGCGAGGTGTTGCGCCGATATGGAAACATGTCATCGGCGACCGTCATGTTCGTGATGAAAGAAATGTTGAAGGCGCCACCAGGCATGCTCGGCTGCGGCATGTCGTTCGGACCCGGGCTGGCGGCCGAAACCATGCTTTTCCGAACGGCGTCATGAGCAGCCTGGAGCACCGCCAGCTTGCGCCGGAAATCCTCGACGGACTTGCGGCCGACGATCCGCGAGCGTTTGCGGCGCGTCGCGACCTCCGTCGCATCAACGCGCTGATGTTTCAGGCCAGGATCATGGCATCGCTGCTGCAGAAATTCGTGCCAGGGCCGCCGCGCCGGATTCTGGAGATCGGCGCCGGCGATGGCTCCTTCATGCTGGCGTTGGCGCGGCGCATGGCCGGGCATTGGCCTGGGGTCGAACTGGTAATGCTCGACCGCGTCGACCTCATCACCGCGCAATTGCGTGGCGATTTCGCCAGGCTGGGATGGACGGTCGAAGGCGTCACCGCCGATGTCTTCGACTGGGCGAGAAAGAACGAGGGTACGCGGTTCGACGCGATCACCGTCAATCTGTTTCTGCATCACTTCGACGATGGCAAGATCGTGCGTCTGTTTTCGCTGATGGCGCCCAAGGCCCCGCTGCTGTTGGCGACAGAGCCGTTGCGGACCAGACTGGCATTGGCCGCGACCCGCCTTCTCCCGGCGATCGGCGCCAATGACGTCACACGAAACGACGCGGCTCAAAGCGTGCGTGCCGGCTTTCGCGGCAACGAGCTTTCCGGTCTCTGGCTCGCGGCAAACGGCAAACCGGTCGAGGAACGGCGCGCCGGCCTTTTTTCCCACATTTTCGTCGGCACCAGCGCCGGTCATGACCTATGACTCGATTGTCGACCCATGACGCGATCGTCATAGGCGCCGGCCCGGCGGGCACGTCCGTCGCGCTGACGCTGGCCCGGCGCGGATGGGCCGTGGCTATCGTGGAAAAGAGCGTGTTCCCGCGCCGCAAGGTCTGCGGCGAATATATATCGGCAAGCAATCTTGCGCTTCTGGACCAGCTGGAGATCGGCGAAGCGTGGCGTGCCAATGCCGGCCCCGAAATCCGCCGCGTCGGCTTGTTTTCCGGCGAGACCTGCGCCGAGGCGGCAATGCCTCCTGCAAAAGATGGGCCTCCCGCAAAAGATGGGCCTCCCGCAAAAGATGGGCCTCCTGCAAAAGATAGGCCCCGCGAGAAAAAAGATGGTTTCGGCCGGGCGCTTGGCCGGGATGTTTTCGACTGTCTGCTTTTGCAGGCGGCGCGATCGGCGGGCGTCGAAACCTTTCAGCCTTGCCGCGCCGTCGCCATCGACCCAGATGGCGAGGCGCAATTGGTGCGAATTCAAGCCGGAAACGAAACGACGATGCTGCGCGCGCCGGTGATTGTCGCCGCACACGGCTCCTGGGAGCCAGGACCGCTGCCCAGCCAGCTCGGAAAGACCAACCGCCCTTCGGACCTGTTCGGCTTCAAGGCGCATTTCACCGGGTCGTCCCTGGCGCCTGATTTGATGCCCCTGCTGGTGTTTCCTGGCGGTTATGGCGGCATGGTTTCGGCGGATCATGGCCGGCTGTCGATCTCCTGCTGCATTCGGCGCGATATGCTCGCACAGTTGCGCAAACACCCCAGACACCAGAGACATTTGTCGGCCGCCCAGGCGGTCTCCCGTCATCTGATGGAATCATGTCGGGGCGTGAGGGATGCGCTAGAGTCAGCTGACGCCGACGGGCCTTGGCTTGCCGCAGGTCCGATCCGGCCAGGAGTTCGCTCCTGCTACGAACGCGACATCTTTCGCGTCGGCAATGCAGCCGGAGAGTCTCATCCTGTCATCGCCGAGGGCATCTCGATGGCGCTTCAGTCCGGCTGGCTGCTGGCTTGCGAACTCTCATGCGCGCCACGCGGCCGCGCAGGGCGCGAGACGGCCGGCAGACGCTACGAGGCGGCCTGGAAAAGTCTGTTTTCAACGCGGGTCTACGCCGCCGCCGCACTTGCCGGGATTGCCGTTAGTCCAAGCAGCGCCACCTTGATGGCGGCAATTATCCGGAATTTCCCGCAAGCGCTAACGTTGGGTGCGCAACTGAGCGGCAAGACAAAGCCGGTTCCCGGCTTTGTCTGACTGGTGGCGCGGCGCATTCGTGCGCTCCCACGGGAAGTAGCGACCTCAACAGCGCTAGCTCACTTGGGGCAGTTCTCCATGTCCGAAGTTGCAGTGCCACTGGCGGAGTTTGTATTCGCATCGGCGCCTGCGGTTTCCTTGCACCGATCGCCCATGCCGTCGGCGCCGTCGGTGGTTGAACCGGTTACGTTCGGATCGGCAGGAGTTGCATTATCGGTGCCGGGAGCCATGGTGCCAGTGTCTGTCCCGGTGGCCGCTCCCGGATTGTTGGTGCCGGATCCAGTACCGTTTGATTGCGCCACCGCCGAAGTAGCGAGGGCGATGCTGAGTGCGGCTGCGGAGAGAATTTTTTTCATCACGGTCGGTCTCCATTAGAGTTGCATCGCTGGTTGCGATGATTATCCAACGAGCGTTTTTTGGAGTTGTTCCATCGGACAGAAATCGTGATTAATAGAGTGGAGCCGATGGCAATCCAGCAGCAATGCTGGCGAAGCAGCGAACGAGCGCCTTGGCCAATCTCCCCCCTTGTGGGGGAGATGTCCGGCAGAACAGAGGGGGCGCTGTCCTGGGCGCTGTCCCGCCGCGATCAAAGGTTCTGCACCTTCGTGACGCTACGGTCGCTCCAGATCAGCCCCGCTCACGGCTCGTCGATATCCTGCTTCGAGGGGTTGCGCGAGAGGGCGCGTTCCTCTTCGTCGTCCGGCAGAGCCTCGTCGCTCTCCTGGTATGGATTGTCGTCGTCTTCCTCGGGCAGTTCAGCCTCTTTCTCTAGTTCGTAGCGGATGTCGGCGTTTCCCGGCACGCTGTCTGGAAGAATTTTACCGCCTTTGATCGCGTCCCAATCCTGCTGTTCGATGGTCGGGCCTTCGGGCGAAACGTCGGGTTTTTTGCGCGGTGCCATCAGAGCTCTCCTCTGCATTGGTTGCTCATACGCCTAACTCCGCGGACCGCTGCGTAGTTCCTCCACTGACCGTTGTGCGGGTTGCGCAATGCCGGCCAGCGAGCGATCAGGAACTTGCGCGACTTCTAATATAAAGGCAGACTTGGAAACGGGTGGAGGGAAAACGGCTCAAAAACAATCGGGAGGAAAGCCATGGATAGCATGAGCCTCACCACGCTTGATCGCGGCAAGACGACGGTCGATGCCGCGGCCCTGGAGGCGCTTTCGGCACAATTGCGCGGCACCGTGCTGAGGGAAGGCGACGCCGCCTATGACGAGGGACGCAGCGTCTGGAACGCCATGATCGACCGGCGGCCCGGGCTGATCGTGCGCTGCGCCGGTGCCGCCGACGTTATCGCCGCCGTCAATTTTGCCAGGGAAAACAGGCTGCTCGTCGCCGTTCGCGGCGGCGGCCACAACATCGCCGGCAGCGCCGTCTGGACGGCGGCCTGATGATCGATCTGTCGCCGATGAAGTCGGTGCGGGTCGATCCGGCGACGCGGCGGGCATGGGTGGAACCTGGCGCGACGCTCGCCGACGTCGACGCGGAGACACAGGCCTTCAGACTGGCGGTGCCGACCGGCATCAACTCGACCACCGGCATTTCGGGCCTGACGCTGGGCGGCGGCTTCGGTTGGATCACGCGGAAATTCGGCCTGACCATCGACAATCTTCTCTGCGCCGATGTGGTTACCGCCGATGGCAAGCTGCTGCGCGCCAGCCAGACCGAAAATCCGGACCTGTTCTGGGCGCTGCGCGGTGGCGGCGGCAATTTCGGCATCGTCACGGCCTTTGAGTTCAAGCTCCACCAGGTCGGTCCGCAGGTGCTGTCGGGGCTTGTCGTTCATCCCTTCGCCGATGCCGAAAACGTGTTGCGGGAATACCGAGCGGCGCTCGAAGCAGCGCCCAATGAGTTGACCTGCTGGGCGGTCATGCGGCAGGCGCCGCCGCTGCCGTTCCTGCCGGCCGAATGGCATGGCAAGGAGGTGCTGGTCCTGGCCATGTGCTATTGCGGCGACCTTCAGGAGGGCGAGAAGGCGACACAGAGACTTCGCGCCATCGGCACACCGATTGCAGACGTGGTCGGTCCCAACCCGTTCACCGGCTGGCAGCAGGGATTCGATCCGTTGCTGACGCCTGGCGCCCGCAACTACTGGAAGAGCCACGACTTCACCGAGCTTTCCGACACCGCGGTCGAGGTCGTCACGGCGGCGATACCCAGGCTTCCCGGCCCCGAATGCGAGATTTTCATCGGCCATGTCGGCGGTGCCGCGGGCCGGGTGACAGCGGATGCAACGGCGTTTCCACAACGCAGCGCGCATTACGTCATGAATGTCCACGCCCGCTGGCGCGAACCCGAAATGGACCAGGCCTGCATCGACTGGGCGCGGGGTCTCTATGAAGCAGCCAAGCCCTATGCCGCCGGCACGGCCTATGTGAACTTCATGCCCGGGGACGAGGTCGACAGGGTCGAAGCAGCCTATGGCGGCAACTATCGGCGGTTGTTGGAAATCAAGCAGCGATATGATCCGCTGAACCTGTTCCGCATGAACCAGAATTTGCGGCCGATGGAAGCGCAGCGCGCCGCATAGGCTGCGCAGGCATGACAAGGCCCGCGCCTCCGACGGAGGACGCGGGCCTCATTTTCGGGTCATGCGCTAGAGCGGTTCGCTGAACCGCTCTAGCTATTTGTTTTTTGCGCAATTCCGGGCGGAAAACCGTTGCACACTTTTCCTGGAATTGTTCTAGGCAGGTATCAAGACCGCAATGCGATGTACGCCGACCACGGCACTTGTGTTGGTGGAACCGTCGGTCTTGCCCTTGGCGCAAGTGTACATGTCGCCTTCTCTAAGTTTGAATTCCTTGTCCGCTTTCTTGATCGTGAATTCGCCGGCAGCGATCGTGCAGACCATGTCGTTGTCCATGACCATTTCAGGGGCCACTGCTCCGGGCTGAAAGACAATGTCGACAATTGAGATGCTCTTGTAAGCGGGAATGTCGGAGGTCCCAGTGCCGACCTCCACCAGTCTGACGCCGGGCGCAATCTCCGTGCCTTCATTCGGGCCGTACTCCTTGGCCGTTGCGGATCTCGCCAAAGCGAATAGAGGCGCTACCGCGGCGGCAGTTACGCCGAGCGCTATTGCAGACCTGCGATTCATGGTTTCCATCGCATCCTCCCTTTTGTTGGTCGCCGCACAAATGTGCATGACTAAGGTATATTAGCACAAACGAATTTACCTGTAAGGCAGCGCCGGCAACGCAGCCTGCGCGCAGACGATCACGGGTGATGCGACGCTTTCGAACTCGAAACAGCCTTTAACTGAGGCCCGCCCAGGCACGGCCTAGTCCTTTCGGTTTCTTGACTCGGCCGGCAAAAACGGGCAGCAAAGCCTGATACAGAGGGCATTTCCGCTATTTTCATAGTTTTGGAGGGAGCCTTTTTTGACATAGACCTTCGCCTGATCGGCGATCGGTAGAGGGATTGGTTAACCAAGTTTGTCCATCTTTTGATTCAATCGGCAACAGACGTGAAGCGTGCCGGGGGGCACCAGGCGACTGTGATTGTGACGGCTGCGAGCCCGCATGCCGCAAGGCCGATTGAGGTTTGGTTGTATGGCGTTGATGCGTTTGAATAACCGGGGTGACAATCCTGATAGTGGATTGCCCTCGATGAGGCCCGGACTGCGCTGGGTCGCGATTCCCGTTGTTGGCGCTGCGATCGCGCTGTGGTCGGCTGCGACCGTGGCCGGCCTCCATTCGGTGGGAACTTCGCTCACCGCCGCCTCCAACAGTCTTCCGCAAAACCTGCTCGCGCCGCGCTCAATGGCGCTCGCCGATCCCCGACACACACTTGCCAATTCACGGGCCAATTCGTGGGCGCCGTCAGTGGCAAGCCGGCAGCGTGAGGCGTCGCTGCTCGGCCGATGCAATGCCGGCTGCGCGCAGGCCGCCGCGAGCTTCGAGCATGAAGGCAAGGTAGGGCGTCTCAAGCCGTCAGCGCGGCCGGACGCTGTGCAGCTTGTCGCCGAAATCTCACCGCAATCGCGCTTCGACAGCGTGGTGGCGAAAGCGGCGCTGTCGCCGCAAAAGATTGCTGCTGCCTTTGCCCGCGCCTCCGGCGGGGCCGCGCCGTTTGCGGTCGTCAGTCTGCCGACGGACCAGCGCTTTGCGGAGCCGGTGCGCCTGACCGATCAGCATGGTCCCGCATCCGTGCGCTTCGGGCCCGAGATTGCGGAAATCGACCGATCCTCCCGGCTGGCGCTGGCGCTTGCGAATGCATTGCCGGAAGCGATGATCGACGTGCTGCCGCAGGCGACGACGGCCGATCCTGCTGCCACGCGAGAGGGCGAGGTGCAGATGGCGTCGCTGCCGCCGCAGGACGCAATGCCCGGCAGCGTTCCCTTGCCGACTTGGCGTCCGCAGGCGGAAATCGACCAGTCAGACGAGGCGCCCGAGGTTAGGGCACCCGAGGTTAGGGCACCCAAGGCCAATGCGCCCAAGGTCCAGGCATCGAAGGCCGCCAAAGCCCAGTCTCAGCCATCCAAAGTCAACAGGATGGAGACCGCCGCCGCGCCGCAGGTCGAGATGCCCCGGGCGCCAGCCTTGTCGCCGAGGAGTTCGTCACCGGCGGCGAAACCAAGCATGCAAGAGGACATGCAGGGCAGCCCGGGCATGCAGGGCAGCCGGGGCATGCAAAGCAGCCAGGGCAAGCCGGCCAAGCGGTCGAAGGCCGCAGACACGCTGGCCTATGCCAAACCCGACAGCCCGGCGGGCGGCGGCGGGGTCTTCGGCAACCTGTTCACCAAGCCCAGCAGCGGCGTCGCCGTCTACGACATTTCGGCGAAAACCGTCTATATGCCGGACGGCTCGCGGCTCGAGGCGCATTCGGGACTGGGCTCGATGGCCGACCAGCCTCGCTACGCCAACCGGAAGAATGCCGGCCCGACGCCGCCCCACACCTACGATCTGAGGCTGCGTGAATCGCGCTTCCATGGGGTGGAGGCGCTGCGTCTCACTCCTATCGACGGCAAGAACAAATTTGGCCGCGACGGCTTTCTTGCGCACACCTACCTGCTGCGCGGCCGCCGCGGGGAATCGAGCGGCTGCGTCGTCTTCAAGGACTACGCCAGCTTCCTCGCCGCGTTCAAGAAGGGCAAGATCAAACGCCTCGTCGTGCGCGGCTAGCCCGAGCCGGCGTGACATCCAATCTCCCCCCAAGTGGGGGAGATGTCCGGCAGGACAGATGGGGGCGCTATCCCGCCGACATCTCGGGAATTCCCCCCAATTGTCAGCAGCCAGCCTCGAAACCGTTTTCAATCCCGGCCGAGGATACTATGACTGACCTGACCGGGGCGGCGGCTTCAACCGATCAAGAGGAATGTCATGACGATACGCGCTGTCGTTTGGGGCGAGAATATCCATGAGCGGACCAATGAGGTGGTGGCGGGGATCTACCCCGAGGGCATGCATGCAACGATCGCCGACGCGCTGAAGCTCGACCCCGAAATTTCCGTATCGTGGGCGACCCTTGAGCAACCGGAGCATGGCCTGCCGGCCGACCGTCTGGCGCAAACCGATGTCCTCGTGTGGTGGGGACACAAGGACCATGGCGCCGTCGCCGACGAAGTCGTCGAGCGCGTGGCGCGCCGCGTCTGGCAAGGCATGGGGCTGATCGTGCTTCATTCCGGCCATTTCTCGAAGATCTTCAAGCAGCTGATGGGCACGCCCTGCACGCTGAAATGGCGCGAGGCCGGCGAGCGCGAGCGGCTCTGGGTAACGAGCCCCAACCACCCGATCGCCGCCGGGATCGGCGAGTATTTCGAGCTCGAGAACGAGGAGATGTATGGCGAGCAGTTCGCCGTGCCGGAACCGCTGGAAACGGTTTTCATCTCCTGGTTCCAGGGCGGCGAAGTGTTCCGGTCGGGGCTGACCTGGCGCCGCGGCGCCGGCAACATCTTCTATTTCAGGCCCGGCCACGAGACCTATCCGACCTATCACGACGCGAATGTCCAAAAGGTGCTGCGCAATGCGGTGAAATGGGCGCACAACCCGCAGGGCGCGCATCCAGCCATCCTCGATGCGCCGAACGTGCCGGTGGAAAAGGCGCTCGAGCCGATCGTCGAGCGCGGCGGAAAGCTCCATGCCGCGGGCGAAGCCGGTTTTCGCTAGACCGCTGTCGCGAACCTTCGGTTCTGAAAAACCATGATCGAACAAGAAGATAAGGCCTCATCCTAAGGATAAGAATCATGCGTCTCCTGATACTCGGCACCGGCTGGATGGCGGAGGAACACGCCAGGCAGTTCAGCAGGATCGAAGGCGTCGAACTGGTCGGCGCCGTCGATCTCGACCGCGCGCGTGTCGACAAGTTTTCGGACAGCTACGCAATCCCCAACAGGTTCGCGTCGCTGGAAGACGCGCTCGCATGGGACAAGTTCGACGCGGTGGCGAACGTGACGCCCGACCGCATCCACCATCCGACCACCATGATGCTGATCGCGGCGGGCAAGCCAGTGCTGTGCGAAAAACCGCTGGCCGAAAATTACCAGCGGGCCAGTGAAATGGCCGATGCCGCCGAGCAAGCCGGCATCATCAACATGGTCAACCTGACCTATCGCAACGTCGCCCCGCTGCAGCGGGCGCGCACCATGGTGCTTGCCGGCGAGATCGGCCAGGTCAGGCATGTCGAAGCATCCTATCTGCAGAGCTGGCTGGTCTCCAAGTTCTGGGGCGACTGGCGCACGGATCCGAAATGGCTGTGGCGGCTGTCGCGCGGCCACGGCTCCAATGGCGTGCTGGGCGATGTCGGCATCCACATACTCGATTTCGCCAGCTATGGCGCGGCGCTCGACATCGACCATGTGTTCTGCCGCCTCAGGTCCTTCGACAAGGCGCCCGGCAACCGGATCGGCGAGTACGAGCTCGACGCCAACGACAGTTTCACCATGGCGCTGGATTTCAGCAACGGCGCTTTTGGCGTCGTCCATGCCAGCCGCTGGGCAACCGGCCATCTCAACGAATTGCGGCTGCGCATCTATGGCGACAAGGGTGGGATCGAGGTCGTGCACAATCTGACCAACTCGGAACTGAAAGCGTGCATGGGCGAGGACATCGAGAACGCAAAATGGCAGGTTCTCGATGCCGGAACGGTGCCGACCAACTACCAGCGTTTTGTCGATGCGGTGCGCAACCGCGTCCAGGCCGAGCCGTCGTTCCGCCACGCGGCCGAATTGCAGAAGGTGCTCGACCTTGCCGTCGTCTCCGACCAGAAGAGGGCTGAGCTCAGGACCCATGCCGAAACCCATTGATGTTCGCTGAAAGGGGCCAGCCATGGTCACGCGCCGCGCCCAATGTTCCTGCGGTCAGCTGTCAGCCACCTGTTCGGGCGAGCCTGTACGCGTCTCTGTCTGCCATTGCCTGGCTTGCAAGCGGCGCACCGGCAGCGCGTTCAGCTTCAATGCGCGGTTTGCGGAGAATGATGTGTCGATCCAGGGACGAGCGGCGGAGTTCACGCGCGTTGGCGACGAAGGCGGCCGTGTCATCTACAGTTTCTGCCCGGATTGCGGCACCACTGTCCATTACCGGATCGATGTCCAGCCCGGTCTGATCGCCATTCCGGTGGGGGCTTTCGCCGACCCATCGTTCCCGCGGCCCTTCCTGTCGTTCTATCACGACAGCCGGCGCTGCGAGTGGGTCGAGGTCCGCACTGAGCCTCTGGCGACGTTCGGCTGAAGCCGTCGGCCACCTTCGGCTGACGTTTTTGGACGGTTCAGCCTGCTGATCCAGGGCGAGCCAACGATCGCTTGTTCGATGAATTGGAACCGTCCACACTCTCCACGCATTCGATGGACTGTGAACACGATGACTTCCAACAATGATCCGGGCAACAATGATCCGGGTGGATCACCGGCAGGCTGGACGATCAAGCTCGGAGAGTCGCCTATAGTCGGTACAGCTATCCACAGCGGCACCGACGTTGGCAGGGCTTGTCGATCGCTCATGTGTCTCACCGATCCCGACCGGCGTCGAGAAGAGGACCCGTTCACCGAGCGTTTCATCGCCGATTTTCCTACCCAGATCATCGTTCATCGGTCACGCTTCCAAGTGGATCTGAACCGTGCGCGAGACGCTGCGGTCTACCGGTCGCCGGACCAGTCCTGGGGCCTGAAAGTCTGGCGAGAGCAGCCGGACGAGGACATCGTTACGGAGTCTCTCTCCTTTCACGACGCCTTCTACAGTGAGCTGAACCGTGTCCTTGCCGGTATCGAGAAGCGCCATGGCAGGTTCGTTCTCATCGACGTCCATAGTTATAATCACCGGCGCGACGGGCGGGAGGCTATGCCTACGTCCCGTGACGTCGCGCCCGACATCAACATCGGTACGTCTTCCATGGACCGCGAGCGCTGGGCACCGGTCGTCGACGCTTTCATCGAGACGCTTCGCGGCCAGCGTCTCAACGGCGAGCCAATCGATGTGCGCGAGAATGTGTCCTTCCAGGGCAAGGGCGAACAGACTCGTTTCGTCCATGCCAATTTTCCGGAAACCGGGTGTGCCATCGCCGTCGAGTTCAAGAAGATTTTCATGGACGAATGGAGTGGCGAACCCGACTGGGGAACAATCGAGCGGCTGCGCGCCATGCTGGCGTCTACGGTGCCCGTCCTGGAGTCGGCGCTGCGGGCCATGCGATGAAGCCCAAGCTCGTTGAGCCCGCGCCTCCATTGGCGCAAATCGAATCGGACCTGGACGCGCTTTTGCGGGACGGCAAACCAATCCGCCGCGATTTCGGCAATGGCAACCGTTTGCACATGGATCGGCCGCTGCCCTTTCTGTGTGTCCATGTTGGGTCGCATCAGGATGCGGCATTCCATGCCGTCTCCGCCAACGCGTCCTATCTGATCGCGGCCGACATCGGCCTCGCCCGCGAGGCCGCGCGGCTGGTGGTGCGAAGGCTGCGCGATCACTGCGGCGCCTTCCTCATGCTGGACATCGGCGAGTTGGCCGAAGACCGGTTCCTGACCGAGGATGTTCCGTTCCTGCCGCCCTTCGAGATTGCGCTGGCCTGCGGCGACACGGCGGGGGAGAAGGCGGCACTGAAGCGCTTCGCCACCGCTGCGTCCGCACGCGAAGCAAAATACCGTACGCCCCGCGTCGACGAACTCAACCCCACGACACGCGCCGAAGCACGGCTTCTGGATGATCTCGGTGATGCGGCATGCTTGACGGTACGCTTCGCACCGATTTACCGGGTGCCTGGCACCAAGCGCGTCTACCCCGAACTCCACGACCTTGTCGTCGCCAACATGGTCGATTCCGCGCTTCAGGCCGTCAGCGCCTTCCTGAAGGCATCAAGGCTGGAACAGCCGGCAACCCATCGTTCGCTGGGGCGGCGCGCCTATATCGACGCGGTGGTGCGCGCTGATCGGGCGATCGACAACGTCGCGTCGACATTCGATTTTCTGCTTGCCGTCACACCGATCAATGCCGAACCAGCCTGGCTGGAATTCCAGGCAGGCGCCTTCGAGCGTGTGCCCGTACTGCTCTACAGGCCGCTCGAGTTCGAGGTCGCCGGCCAGAAACGGAAGCTCTATTCGGTCTCGCTCGATCATCTGGAAGATCCGCTGCTGACCACGCTGCTCTCGCAAAAGCAGCAGGAACTCGATCTCCAGCTGTCGATGCTCGCGGCGCGCGAAACGCCCCGCTTCGTCGAGCTCGGACGAGCTCTCTATGGTAGCGTCGAGCCGAGCCTGGCGGCGCGAGCACGCGCCATTCTCGAAAAGGCGCCTAGGGTTGCGTCGGCCACCCGGCAGAAGGGCCTGGGCGCCGACGCTGTCGCCGCGGCCGCGCGAGACATGATCGCCGGCTACCGGGCAGCCTATCCCGAATTCGATGCCTCCGTGGAGATCCGCGGCGACCTGCCGGCCGGCCTCCTCGTCTCTCGAAACCGGCTGCTGGTTTCACGCGATACCAACCTTCCACCGGAGCGTCTGACTGCGTTGCTCAGTCACGAGATCGGTGTCCATCTGCTGACCTATTTCAACGGCGATGCGCAGGGGCTCGCCATTTTCCGCAACGGACTCGCCGGCTATGAGGGCATGCAGGAGGGACTGGCCGTGCTGGCGGAATATCTGGTCGGCGGCATGACCGCAGCGCGGTTGAGGCTGATCGCGGCCAGGGTTATCGCCTGTCAGGCGATGCTCGACGGAGCAACATTCGAGGAGACCTTCCGCATCCTCCACAGGGATTTCGGTCTCGACGATCGCGGCGCCTTCAACGTCGTTCTGCGTGTCTATCGAGGCGGGGGCCTTGCAAAGGACGCCATCTATCTGCGGGGCATGGTGCAGATCCTCGATCATCTGAAGGACGGCGGCAGCCTCACGCCGTTCTGGATCGGCAAGATCTCCGCCGCGCATTTCGGA
Organism: Mesorhizobium sp. WSM4820; assembly: GCF_055811075.1. NCBI lineage: Bacteria > Pseudomonadati > Pseudomonadota > Alphaproteobacteria > Hyphomicrobiales > Phyllobacteriaceae > Mesorhizobium > Mesorhizobium sp. WSM4820. Next base: position 62,535 of record NZ_JBVVQN010000010.1, read on the forward strand.
GCGATCCAGGAACTCAACGCGCGCGGCTTGCTGCGGGCGCCGCGCCTCGAGCCCGCGTTCCTCTCTTCCGACGCGGCGCGTCCGCGTCTCAAGAAAGCGATGGCGGGAATCAGTCCGATCGATATGGTTGAAACTTGAGCGGAGTCTCCTCGATGCGCATTGCGTTCTTTGTCAATTCCATTGAGAGCGAGACGCCCGCCTACACGACGACAGCGTTGGCGCTGGCCGCCGTCCAGCGCGGCCATTCGGTTGTCTATGTTGAACCAGGCGACTTCATACTGCGTCCGGATGACGGTCTGGCTGTCAGTGTAGCGGTTCTGCCGGATGCTTCCTACAAGACGTCCGACAGACTGCATGCTGCCCTGAAGGATGCAGCGAAGCAGAAAAAGACTTTGGCGATAAGCGATATCGACATTGTGTTTCTGCGCAACGATCCATCGCTGGACGCCACCGATCGGCCATGGGCCGCCAACGCAGGCGTTATGTTCGGGCGGCTCGCGGCGGCCCGCGGCGCGATTGTCGTCAACGATCCGGATGGCCTGGGACAGGCGCAGAGCAAGCTCTACCTTCAGTCTTTTCCCGAGGCGGTCAGGCCGGCTACCCTGATATCGCGCAGCATTACCGAGATCCGCGCATTTATCGACAAACACTCGAAGGGCTGCATCGTCAAGCCACTCCAAGGATCGGGTGGCAAGAACGTCTTCCATATTGCAACGCCCACCGATTCCAACCTCAACCAGATTTTCGAAGCGGCCAGCGGTGACGGCTATCTCATCGCGCAGGTCTACATTCCGGAGGCCAAGGCTGGTGACGTGCGTCTTTTCCTGATGAACGGTCTGCCGCTGGTGCGCGACGGCAATTACGCAGCCTTTCGCCGCCTTCCAGCCAAGGGCGACGTCCGGTCCAATATCCATGCCGCCGGAACAGCCCGCAAAGTCAAGGTAACAGGCACGATGTTGGGCATTGCCGAGATGGTGCGCCCCAAATTGATCAACGACGGCATGTTTCTGGTTGGGCTCGACATCGTCGGGGACAAGCTTCTGGAGATCAACGTCTTCACGCCAGGCGGGCTGACACGGCTCGCCGTCATGTACAAGACGGATTTTGCCACAAGCGTCATCATTGCACTGGAGGAGAAGCGGACGCTGCGGCAAGCCTATGGAACGGCCATGACAAATTCGCGGCTGGCGACGCTCTGAGGGATGCAGGCAGGCCGGCTAGCAGGCCAACTAGGACGGCAAGTGGGTTGAGGTTCGCACTGAGCCTCTGGCGACATTCGGCTGAAGACGCCGGCCGGGTCTTTCCAGACCAGGGCAGAATCCAATCACTCTGAACGACCGAGTTCAATCCTTGTCTGCCCTTCGTTCGGAGAACTTTTAAGAAGCCGAGTCATGATTCTTGCAAGGGGTGAAGCGATCAAAGCCCGACCCGCGCGCTGGCACGCTAGGTTGCCCGGTTTGCCGGAAGGAATAATCACTTGCGGCCGAGGAGTATGAAACGTGCGCTGCCCCCCGCCGCAGCGACAGCCTTCGCTATTCCTTCTTGTCGACCAGCGCCCGTAGTGCCGAGACGTCATGCAGCAATAACCTGCTGCCGCGCTTTTCGATCAGGCCTCTCTTGGCGAGGTCGCTCATTTCGCGCGAGACCGCTTCCCTGTGCGTGCTCATCGTTGCCGCCAGCTCGGAATGCGTCGGTGCCGGGCTTATGGACACCTCGCCGTCCACGAGTGCGGCTTTCTCCGCCCGATGCAGGAGCTCGACGATCAGCCGTTTTCGCACGACCAGAGTGCTGTATTCGAATACCCGCTCGGTCATGCGCCGGAGCTGGGCAGACAGATGCTCAAGCAGCATCCAGGCAAAAGTCGGGTGGGTCATCACGATATCCCGGAATGCTGTGCCGGACAGCCGTGCAGCGCGGGTTGCCTCCAGCGCGACTACGCTGGCAGAGCGTGCAATCCCGTCAATGCCTCCGAGCTCCCCGAAAATGTCACCCGGCTCGACATCGCGATACGCTATCTCCCTGCCGTCCGCTGAAACCAGTGTCACGCGAGCCCGTCCTTCCAGCAGGAAGAAGACATCGCGACCAGTGTCGCCGTGGGAAATGATCAGCTCGTTGTGTCGATAGCTGCGCTCGTGCCACCGTTTGGTCAGCGCGGCGAGGTCGGCATCGCAAAGTCTTGAGATGAAGGCCAGAGAGCTTGTCACAACGGTCTCTTGTTCAATCAAGTGTACTTCACCTTACTCCCTATCCAAGGAAATTTGATGGCCGCAGGCCCCGCTTTCCGGGATGCAAACTGGGAGCGGATTTCGCCAATGTTTTCCCCGGTGTGGGAATTCCCACAGCCGAGCCTGGTTCGACTGTCATATCCTTGTTGCAACGTCAGGCCCGCCGGTTCGTGCGCAAGCCGGCGAAAGGAAAGGGAACAGTCATGAAATTCTTGGCTCCCGTCACAAAACTTGCTGCGGGGTTTCGCAAATTCGTCGCGCCGCGCTACCGCCCGGAGCTTTATTACATGCGTGGCCCGGGGCCAGCCACCGCCCGCCGTATGGGCACGCCGCGGCAAAACCAATCCATCGACCACTACGCCTAACTTGCCTCGCGGACGGCTGAAGCTCTCGCCCGGAGTGCCGTTCGCGCCGTTCCGTACCGGTCAATTCAGATCAATGAAGGTATGATCTGATCATGGTTATAATTCATGCTGCCGCCATTGGTCCATTTCGCAGGTGGTTACGCCTCCGCGCCGAGCGAAAAGCTCTCTTGTCGGCAACGGACCAGTTGAGCCGTTTACCCGATGACGTTCTTGGCGACATCGGCATCTCACGTGACGAAATCATGTGCGCTTTGCGAAGCCGCGCCATCCGTCATGCGGAGGCAGGCGCGGCCGGCACGACGATCGAGCGCACCAGGATCGCTTCGGCCTCGATCCCGAAACGGTTGGCCGCCGGCAGTAGCTACGCCTCGGCCGAGATCCCCTTTGGCTGGTCCACGAGCGCGCGATCGAGCCTTACATCGCGGCTTCGACAAGCAGCGGCGCGCGGACGGGACCTTCGAACGGCACTACACCTGCGACCCCAAGGACTGAATGTCGACCGACGGGAACTGGGGAGGATCTCAAAATGATCATGTCAGTTGTTAAGTCCCTCGCGCTCGCTCACGCTGACATGCCAATCAAACAGCTGAAAGACGTCTATTTGGATTGCGAACGGGGAGGCCGCCGGTGCGTTGGGCACGGAAGACGTGATGTACTGTTCGATGCGCGAGTTCCGACTAGGCGCGCGATAGCAGTTTGCGCATAATCAACGATGCATGGCCTTCTGCACCGTGCAACGCGGCCACTTCGAACCATGTTTGCGGTAAAAGGCCATTGCCCGGTCGTTTCCCTCGAGCACTTCGAGTGCGATGCTCAGGATGCCGGAATGGGCGGCAAAGTCAGCGTGCAATATATTAGCGGCTAGCCCGGTGCCGTACTCGCTTTGATCGATGTGGAGCCGGTCAAGCATGACGTCGCCGGCTTCATTCACCTTAGCCATCGCGTAGCCGGCAATCGAGCCGTCTGGCCGTTCTGCGACGGACGACATTTTGTTGGTGTCTGTCAGTTCCGGCGCAATCCGCTGCAGCGTGTGATCTTCATCCGAAATCAGGGCCGCGGTCTCGGCACCCATGATTGGCGAGCACGTCCTGCGCCAAGACTCTCCAATGAGCAGCGATACCGACGGCACGTCCTGCTCAGTCATGGCTCCGATTTGCCTCATCGATAACGTCCCCTGCCGGTCAATTATAGCGTTGCCGGACGGGCCGCTCAAATTCGGAGCGGCGGCCTACCGCCGGTTCATCGCATGGGGGTCACGCCGTTCCCTACATCTACCATCAGGCATGGTCCGCAGGTCGCCTCCTACCGATGAGCTAACGTCCGCTCTGGAGAAGCACCGCGAATGTCTGAACATGGCGCTAATTGCTCGTTCCCATCGACGAGACGAATGGCAGCATCCCACCCGTCTCGGCCATTGGCGACAGCCAGCTGGTTGAGTTTTGACTCTAATGCCGCAGAATCTTGCTCAGGAAGGCGCGGCTGCGGTCGGTCTTGGGGTGCGAGAAGAATTCATCCGGCGTGCCGCTCTCGACGATGGCGCCGGCATCCATGAACACCACGCGCTGGGCGACCTTGCGGGCAAAGCCCATTTCGTGGGTCACCACCATCATGGTCATGCCCTCCTCGGCGACAGCGACCATGACGTCGAGCACTTCCGAGATCATCTCAGGATCGAGCGCCGAGGTCGGCTCGTCGAACAGCATGATCTTGGGGCGCATACCGAGGCAGCGGGCGATCGCGACGCGCTGCTGCTGGCCGCCGGAGAGTTGTGCGGGATAGGCATTGACCTTGTCGGCAAGGCCGACCTTGGCAAGCAGCTCGCGCCCGGCCTTCTCGGCCTCGGCGCGCGGGATCTTGCGGACATGGATCGGCGCCAGCGTCACGTTCTCGAGCGCTGTCTTGTGCGGGTAGAGGTTGAAGGACTGGAAGACGAAGCCGATCTCGGTGCGCAGCCGCGTCATGTTGGTGGCGGGGTCGCCGAGGCGCTGGCCGTCGACCATCAGGTCGCCGTCGCGGATCGTCTCCAGCCCGTTAATGCAGCGGATCAGCGTGCTCTTGCCCGAGCCGCTCGGGCCGCAGACAACGACCACTTCGCGTGGCTCGACGCTGAGCGTGATGTCCTTGAGCACATTGAGCGTGCCGAACCATTTGTTGACGCCGCGAAACTCGATTATGCCGGTACCATTTTTGCTGAGGTTCAACGTCACAACTGCACCTCGCCATGGGCCGCACCCATGCGCTGCTCAAGCCGGCGCGCCAGCAGGATCAGCGGATAACAGACGATGAAATAGCCGAGGCCGACGAGGAAGAAGACCAGCAGGCCGTTCGGCACGCGTTGCACCACCAGCCAGCCGACGCGGGTGAGGTCGGTGAGCCCGATAGCCGAAACGACAGAGGAATCCTTGATCAGCAGCACATATTGCCCGACCAGCGGCGGCAGCACGATGCGCATCGCCTGCGGCAGCACCACCTGGCGCATGCGCTGCCAGCGCGACAGGCCGGACGCCAGCGCCGCCTCGACCTGGCCGGTCGGCACCGAGCGGATGCCGGCGACGACGATCTCGCAGATGAAGCAGGCGGCCAGATTGGTCAGCGCGATGATGCCGGCGGTGAAGGCGTCGAGCTCGATGCCGAGTTCAGGCAAGATGAAGAAGATCAGGAAGATCTGCACCAGGAACGGCGTGCCGCGGATCAGGTCGACCCAGGCGCCGATCACGCCGCTGATCAGCCGGTTGCCGCCGGTCCGCAGGATGCCGAGGCCAAAGCCGATCAGCGTGCCCAGCACCAGGCTGACCAGCGACAGCATCACGGTCATGCCGAGGCCGCGCAGGGCGAGGGGATAGCTGCCGGCGAGGCTTTGCAGCTGCTGCCAGATCATGTCCGTGCCCCCGCGAGGCCGAGCCAGCGCCCGGACAGTGCCGCCAGTCCCTTTAGCCCGTAATAGAGCAGCAGGTAGAAGGCGGCAATGGTGATGAAACCTTCCGCCGGCATGAAGCGGTCGGAGGCGAGCAATTGCCCGGCGCGCGTCAGTTCGGCGACCGCGATCAGCGACAGCAGAGCGGAATCCTTGACCAGCACGATCGCCTGGCCGAGTAGCGGCGGGATCGTCACCTTGAACGCCTGCGGCAGGATGACCAGACGCATGCGCTGGACATAGGTCATCCCCGACGCGACGCCGGCCTCGACCTGGCCGCGCGGGATCGACAGAATGCCGGCGCGGATGATCTCGGCGACATAGGCGCCGCTGTTCAGCGACAAAGCAAGGATGCCGACGACGAGCTCAGGCAGGATGATGCCGAGCCGCGGCAGGCCGAAATAGAGGAAATAAAGCTGCGCCAGCAAGGGCGTGGCGCGCACCGCGTCGATATAGGCCTTGGCCGGAATGCGGAACAGCCAGCCGCGCTGAAGGTTCATGGCGGCGAGCACGATGCCGACGGCGAGCGCCCCGGCAAAGGCGAGGACAGACAGCCACACGGTCGTGACGAGGCCCTGCCCGAACAGGGGCAGATATTCGACAATGGTGCGGAAGTTGAAATTTTCGAGCATGGGTGGGGCGGTGAATGGTGAATAGTGAATGGTGAATAGGGATTAGTGAATGGTGAATAGGGATTAGCGAATAGCGAGTAGCGATTTACTACTCACTATTCACTATTCACTATGCTCAGTGATCCTTCTTCCAGTCGTCTGAATTAACCCAGTAGTCGAGGTTCTTCTGCAGGCGGCCGTCGAGGCTGACCTGATCGAGGAACAGGTTCATCCAGGTCAGCAGGTCCTGCTCGTCATAGCGCGTGGCGAAGGCCAGCGGCTCCTTCGACAGCATGTCCGGCATGATGGTGAAGCTGCCGGCCGGGTAGGCGGTCGACTGGCCCTTGACCGCCGAGACGTCGTTGACGCCGCAATCGGCCTGGCCGTTGTTGACGGCGTCAAGCAGCAGCGGGCCGCCGCCCTTGTAGCTCTTGATGTCGGCGTCCGGGAAAGCCTTCTTGGCCTCCTTCTCGCCAGTGGCGCCGAGCAGCACGGCGATCTTGGTGCCCTTGGCCTTGCAATCCTCGGTGGATTTGAACTTGCTGTCGGCCTTGGTGAAGACGGTGCTGCCGGTATACATGTAAGGCTTGGTGAAGGCGACCTTCATCGCCCGCGCCAGCGTCGGCGTCATGTCGGCGACCAGAAGATCGGCCTTGCCCGACAAAAGGGCCGGGATCAGGCCGTCCCAATCGAAATCCAAAAAGGTGATCTTGACGCCCATTTCCTTGGCCATCAGTTCGGCAAGCTCGACCGAACTGCCGGTGCGCTCGCCGGCAGCGCCGACCAGCGAGAAGGGCGGTCCCTGCGTCTGCACGGCAACGCGCAATTCGCCGCGCTTGGTGATCTCGTCGAGCGTTCCGGCACTGGCCGCGGCAGTGAGACCGGCGAGCGCAAGGCCGGCGATGAAAAGCTTGGCAATAGTCATTGGGCATTCCTCCTTGTTGTCGTTTGTTATTTTCACTTTGTTGTTCCACCCCTTTGGGGTGCTTTTTGAGCGGCAGCGCCGTTGCCGGCGGCGACCACCGTTCGAAAATCCTTCAGTCCCAGTCGATCGTTTCGGATACCCGTATACCGCGTCTGGCCAGTTCATCGAGAAAGCGGCCGTCCGGCACATGCAACAGCGGGTTGAGCAGGCCGGGCTCGGCAATTTCGCCCCGCGCCAGCATCTGCGCCACGATGCTGGCGGGATAGCCGACGCCGAGGCTCATGCCGAACAGGCCGGAGGCGAGGTCGCGTTCGATGACCAGGTCCGACATCATCGTCTTGCGGCGGCCATCTTGGGTGCCGGTAAAGACATTACGCATCACGCAAAGGTCCTTCTCGCCGGCGCCGTATTGCAGTTGCGGGCCGAGCAGCCGGCCGAGAAATTCGCGTGGGCTGGCGCCAACGCCGGGCACCTTGTCTTCGGAAAGGAAGCCAAGCTCCTTCAGCGGCGCCCAGAACGCCGACCAACCCGGCCAGCGCAACGAATAGCGGCCGGAGCGCTGCAACCCCTTGGCGGCGGCAAGCATGCCGGCATAATGCGGCGCGTCGCCATTGGGGAAGGCTTCCAGCCTGCCGAGCCCCGCGATCTCGATCTCGTGGATAAAGCGATTTTCATGTTGCTGGCCGGCCGGCACATCGACCCGCTTGCCGTTCTCGACCAGCACGCTGTCGCGGTTCTGGCTCATCAGAACCATGTCAAAATTCCAGCTCACCTTGTAGCACAGCGGCTTGGCCATCGCCTTCGGCTCGGGGATACCGCCGCAATAGGAATCGATCGCGGTGATGGCGTCGAACTGCCTTGCGGCGCGCGCGTAGAGCACAAGGTCGATGCCGGGGTCGAGCCCGCATTCGGTCATGATCGAAACGCCGGCCGCTTCCGCTGCGGGGGCAAGGTCGGCGATCGTCTTGCCGTAATTGGTGGTGACCAGCGGCGTGCGCGTCGTGATCGCGGCCTGCACCGCCTCGCGCATCAGCGGCTGCGGCAACAGATCGATGGCGGCGTCGACACCCGCCAGCACATTCGCCAACACAGGGGCGATCGCGCCTTCGGGCACGACGAAACGCACGCGGGCAAGGTCGGTCAGGCCGCCAAGCCGGGCTGCCCCATTCGGCGCAGTATCGACGCAGACGACCTCTTCGACATCGGCGCTGGCGACGAGATCGGCGATCGCCGCCCGGCCTTGCAGGCCGAGGCCGCCGAGAACCGCGATCTTCATGGTATTTCCTTTCGCCCAGTTTCGTCGCGCCCAGTTTCGTCGCGCCCAATTTCGTCGCGCTTGCTCTCGTCCGACCAGCAGCCTTCCGGCAGGCTGACCCATTTGTTGCAGGAGGCCATGACGACGAACGTCTCGCTGCGCACGACTTCCCCCGGCTCGCCGGCGCCGGGGATCAGCTCGCTGGTGACGCGATAGAGATCGGCGACATCGCCGGCCACCGTCACGTCGACGATAATGTCGAAGCGTCCGGTGACCACGGAGGCCGAGTTCACGAAAGGCAGTTCGGCAATGCGCTGCGCCAGTTCCCGGGCGCGGCCGCGCCCCTGCGCATTGATGCCGACGATCGCCGAGATCAATTCTGGGCGCTCGGTCAGGTTGAGCAGCCCGACGATCTTGAGCAGGTTGCGGTCAAGCAGGTTGCGCAGCCGCATGCGCACCGTGGGCACCGAGACGGCCATCTTCTCGGCGAGGCGATTGACGCCAAGCTGCGCATCCTGCGACAGCAGCTTGACCAGTCGCCGGTCGGTCTGATCGAGATGTTCCCGCAAAAACTCAGGCTTTCATAAATGGAAAGAATTTATCGAATTTTCTTTCTGATATGAAAACAGCTTAGGGTGTATCTTTTTAAATCGCAAGAGCGTTCGGCGCCGTCAACAAGGCCGCATCCTGGAAGACAGAAGGGTTTTGCCAGCCGCAGCCGACCGAGGGCATGCCGACTAACGCGGTTTCTCGATCCCTGGAATGCCGCCGATCCGCTCGGCGAGAAAATCGACCAGCAGCCGGACCCTGGCAATGCCGGCGCGCTCCGGGACGATCAGCATGCTCAGCGGAATGGGAGGCGGGGCGTAGTCCGGCAGGATCACTTCCAGCCGGCCGGCGGCGAGGAGATCGTCGACAAGCCAGTGATGGGCAGGTGCAATACCGCGCCCGGCGACGAGGGCTTCGCGCACGGCAAGCCCATGGTCGACCCGAAACCGGCCGCCAAAAGGCACCGCGTGGCGTTCGCCGCCCGGCCCCTCCAGGGCGAGCGTGTCGCTTCCCGCGATGTTCGACATCCGGATGCCTTCGTGGCCAGGCAGGTCCTGTGGGACGGCCGGTCTGCCCCGCGCCGCCAGATAGGCGGGCGCCGCCACCAGCAGACGCCGGGACTGGCCGAGCGCCCGCAGTTTCATCGAGCTGTCGGTGAGCGGACCGAGGCGAAGCGCGACGTCGACGCCCTCCCGCACAAGGTCGATGCGCTCGTCGGTGAGGCTGAGATCGACCCCGATGTCGGGGTAGCGGTCCTGAAAGGCGAAGATCAGCCGGCTGACGTGCAAGACCCCGAGCGCCGCCGTGCAGGATATCCGGATCGTGCCGGCCGACGCGCCGCGTGTGCCCCGCGCCTCGTCGCCGGCCTGCTCGACGAGGCGCAGGATCTGAACGCTGTCGGCATAGTAACGGCTGCCTTCATCGGTCATCGTGACACGCCGGGTGGTCCTGCTGAGCAAGGGCACCCCGACGGCGTCTTCGAGCTCGCGCAAATGCCGCGTGACCGTCGACTGCCCAACCCCGAGCTCGCGCGCCACCGCCGACAGGCTGCCGCGCTCGGCGACGCGAACGAAGGTGCGCATGCGCTCGAGGGTCACATCAGATCTATCCATTATTCGGCATAATCTTATGCATTGCTAAGATGTAGCGGATCATCTCTGGCCTAGCTACCTTCAGTGCCATCATCCTTCATCGGAGTGGCCCCATGAAAGTCCTGCTTGTTTTTGCTCATCCTGAACCGCGTTCGCTCAACGGAGCACTGCGTGACGTCGCCATCAGGGAACTCGAGGCCCAGGGCCATGAAGTGCTGATATCGGACCTCTATGCCGATGGCTGGAAATCCGAGGTGGACCGTGCCGATTTTCCGTCGTGGCCGCCCGAAGAACGCTTCCTGCCGGCTGTAGCATCCAAAAAAGCTTTTGCGACCAACACGCTAACCGAAGATGTTAAAGCAGAGATCGACAAGCTGCTGTGGGCCGACACGCTGATCCTCCAGTTCCCGCTGTGGTGGTATGCCATGCCGGCAATCCTCAAGGGCTGGGTCGACCGGGTGTACGCCTACGGCTTCGCCTATGGTGTCGGCGAGCATAGCGACAAGCGATGGGGTGACCGCTTTGGCGAGGGAACGCTCGCCGGCAAGCGCGCGATGCTGATCGTGACCGCCGGCGGCTGGGAGGAGCATTACTCCGCCCGCGGCGTCAACGGCCCGATCGACGACCTGCTGTTCCCGATCAATCACGGGATCCTTTACTATCCGGGCTACGACGTGCTTCCGCCGTTCGTCGTCTACAGAGTGGATCGTTTTGGCGAGGCCGATTTCGAGCCTGTCGCGGAGCGCCTGCGCGAAAGGATGCGGACGCTCGAGACAACCCGGCCCATTCCCTACCGGCAGCAGAATGGCGGCGACTACCACATCCCGAGCATGCAGCTCCGCTCTGAGCTGGGCGACCCGGGCGCAGCAGGGTTCGCGCTTCACGAGGATCGCGCAACCGCGAAATCGACTACGCCGCGTTCGCCTTTGCGGGACGTGGCCTGACGCAGCATCCCGAGAAGATCGGCAAGGCGCCCGAAGCCTACGGGATGAATCAACGACCGGCCCGGAAGATCGCAACCGCAGCAGCCGTCAGTGCGGCATTGCCGGATGCCGTAGTGCCGTCCGGAAGCGCCTTGCCGTCTTCCAGCCCGACACGCGTCGACCAGCGCCGCTCCGCCGCCCGGTGCACGAACGGCCAGACCGTGGCGTCGGCGCCGTGCAGCAGGATGGCGCGACGCATCCCGGCGCGGTCAAGCACGGCGGCGATGCCGTCGCAGGCTTCCAGCGCCTCGTCCAGCGCCTGCTCGGAAATCTCGATCAGGATGCGCAGCACCTGGTTGCCATGGTCGAGGCGGACCAGGCGCTCGGCATCAGCGACGGAGGCGAGCCCGGCCTCGATACCGATGCCGCGCTGCCGCAGGCTTTGCATGACCTCGGGCGCTGCCTTCTCGCTCAGATTGACCGACGCATAGTCGGGCAATTCGCTCCAGCCGGCGATCGCCGCAAGTGTGCGCTCGTCATCATTCTCGATCCAGGCGCCGGTCGACACGCCAATCAGCGTTCCCGGGCAGGCTCGGCGCAGCGTCAGGATGGTACGGTCCATCGTCGCCGGGGCAAGGTTTTCGCGGCCGTCGAGCCCGCGTGCATGGACATGCAGCTCGGCCGCACCGGCGGCCACGCAGGACGCGCCGTCACGCGCCATGGCGTCCGCGTCAAGCGGCAACTGCGGATAGAAATCGGCGCTGCGCGCGCCATTGATGCAGGTCTGGACAATCATGAGAGTGGTCCGGTTGCGGTTGCTCAGTCTAGCGCAGGGCCGCGAAGACTGTAATTGGTCGCGCGATCATCCTGACAGATGGCCGGCCAAGCCTGAACCAATGTGACGGAATGTGCCGGGCAAGCACCACGGCCCGGACTTCAATGCGCTTGCGCGCCTTGCAGGAGATGCGTCTGTCTTTCCGATCCCAAGTCTCGGCTGGGACTCATTCTTCTGTCACGGCATAACGTCCAGCGCACGTAATCTGGCGGCGGCGAGATGGCGCTCGATGTGGTCCTGAGGGCATTCGCTGGCCGCGCGCCGGTAAAGCGGCAATGCGGCTTCGGTGTGTCCCTGTAGTCGGTTGAACTCGGCGACGAAAAAATTCGCCTCACAGCGCAGTACGATTTTCGTGGCCATGCTCGCTCCGCCAGCCGCTGCCAGTACCTCGGCGGGGGTTTGTTCACCAAGAAACATATGCACTACCGGTGCCGGCCAGTTCGTCATGTCGAGCGTTTTGGCTGCTTCGCGCAAATGGCCGTCATCGCCACTGCTGCGCTCCAGGATGTGCCTCCAGATCGCGAGGTAGGCATTTCCAGGCTCGAGCGCCGCAGCTTTTTCGATGTCGGCCTGTGCTTTCGCAAGCAAGCCGAAAAGCAACTCCACGAGCCCCCGGTCTCCATAGGTGTGGCCGACGTTCGGACTGAGGCTGATTGCCTGCGAGCAATCGGCTATCGCAAGCGCCTCATTACCCTTGGCGGCCCAAGAGAGGCCTCGGTTAGAATATGCGAGCGTATTCTTGGGATCGAGGGCAATCGCTTGACTATGGTCGGCGATGGCACGGTCAAAGTCACCCTTCCTGGCCCACACGACGCCTCGACTGTTGTAGGCATCCACATTTTTGGGATTGAGGCTGATCGCCTGGTTGAAATCGGCCATGGCGAGGTCATTGTCCCCCTTGCCGGCCCCCGCTATGCCTCTACCGATGTAAGCACTGGCGAGCTTCGGATCGAGACGGATCGCCTGGTCAAAATCGGCCATAGCACGGTCGAGGTCGCCCTTGCTTTTCCAGACGAGTCCTCGATTGACATAGATCGCCGCCTTTTGCGGTTCGAGCTTGATCGCCGTGTTGTAGTCGGCGATAGCGCGGTCATAGTCGCCCCTGCTGAACCAGACCCAGCCTCGACCATTGTAGGCTCTGGCCTGGTTCGGATCGAGGCTGATCGCCTGATCAAAATCCGCCATGGCGCGGTCGTAGTCGCCAAGTTCCACCAGAGCGTTGCCACGCTTGCCATACGCGATTTGTCGATCGCCGGCCGGCTCCGTCGTATCCTCGATCATGCGCGTGCAGGCGGCGATTCGCACCGCCAGTTCGACCTCGTCATCGCTGATGCAATCGCTGCTGGCCGCGAACGCCGGGAAGGCCGAAACCGTCAGGACGATTGCGGCGGCCAGCGCCCACCATGAGGGCTTGAGCCACACTCGAACCAATTTCACCACCCCGCCAATCGAAGCCCTCGGCGCCGCCGCAAGCGACGCGTGGCGCATTCTAACCAACCGATTTCAGAGAGCAATCACTGGTTGCGCCGTGAATCGGTCATCGAGTGGCGGCTGGCGTGGCCGCCGCACTGCCTTGCCTGATCCGCATCCGTCGGCGTGCCGAGGAAGGCGACGATGTCGTCAATCTCAGGGTCCGTCAGCGCCGAACGGGCAGGGATGATCTGGCCGCCCCGAAGGGCAGCACAAGCGATCGGCCCCCTTACCTCGAAAACTCGCTGCGCACGATGCCGTGGCGCTGCAGCTTGTCATAAAAGGTCTTGCGCGGGATCCCCAGCGCTTCGATCGTGCGCCTGACGTCGCCCTCGTTGCGGTTAAGCGTCTCGCGGATGATGTCGGCCTCGTAGCGCTCCAGCCGTTCCGGCAGTTTCATGGCGGCATCCGGCTGGGCTGGGGCAGGGGATGCCACTCCTGCGTCTTCCTCCAGTCCAAGCACAAAGCGTTCGGCGAAATGCGCGAGCTCGCGCACATTGCCCGGCCAGTCATGGTCGCTCAGATGGCGGTGCACCGCGGCCGGCACCGCCGGCAGCGGACGCCGGAAGCGGGCGGCGGCGCGCTCGGCGAAGTAGAAGAACAGCAGTGCGACGTCGTCGCGGCGCTCGCGCAGCGGCGGAATGGAGATCGTCACCACGTTGAGCCGGTAATAGAGATCCTCGCGGAAAGCGCCGCGCTGGCGCGGATCGCCGAGATCGACCTTGGCGGCCGCAACGACGCGCAGGTCGACCGGCCGCATTTCGTTGGTGCCAAGCGGGGTGACCTCGCGCATTTCCAGCACGCGCAGCATCTGCACCTGTGTCGAGACCGGCATGCTTTCGATCTCGTCGAGGAACAGCGTGCCGCCGCTGGCATGCTCGATACGGCCGATCCGCTTCTTCTGCGCCCCGGTGAAGGCGCCGGCCTCGTGGCCGAACAATTCGCTCTCGATGACCGTCTCGGGCAGCGTGCCGCAATTCAGCGCGACGAAATTGCCCTTGGCGCGGCGACTCCAGCGATGCAAAAGGCTGGCCACCACTTCCTTGCCGGAACCGGTTTCGCCGGTCACCAGCACGTCGACATCGGTGTCGGCGATCTGGCGCAGCGTGCGGCGCAGCCTTTCCATCGCCGGCGTCTGGCCGATCAGCGGCAGGCCGTCCTGCGCCTCTCCGGCCGCCTCGCGCAAGGCGCGGTTCTCCATCACCAGGCGGCGCTTTTCCGCGGCGCGGCGCACGCTCTGCACCAGCCGGTCGGCGGCGAAGGGTTTTGTGATGAAGTCGTAGGCGCCGTCCTTGATCGCCTTGACGGCAACCGCGATGTCGCCATGCCCGGTGACGAGGATGACCGGGATGTCCGGGTCCAGCCGCAGGATGCGGTTGAAAAGCTGCAAGCCGTCAATCTCAGGCATGCGGATATCCGACACCACCACGCCGGCAAAACCGGTGTCGAGCCTGGCCAGCGCCTCGGCCGCCACCGAAAAAGCCGAGACCGAAAAGCCGGCAAGCTCAAGCGTCTGCGCGGTAGCCCTGAGGAGATCGCTGTCGTCATCGACCAAGATGACCGGCGCTGCGTCGTCGTTCGTCATGCTGCCTTGGCCACTATGCTGCTTTCAAGAGATGGATGGCGAAGCGGGTGCCGCTGCCGTCGCTCGAAACCTCGATGCGTCCGCCGTAGTCGGCGACGATATCCTTCGAGATGACAAGACCAAGACCGAGGCCTTTTTCCTTGGAAGTATTGAACGGCGTGAACAACGATTTGAGAATCCCTGGCGGAATGCCAGGTCCGTTATCGGACACGCCGACCATCACGCCGTCCGCGGTCTCCTCGACCGCAACCCGCACATGAGCGTCGTTGCGGCCGTCCAGCGCTTCAAGCGCGTTCTGGAAGAGGTTGATCAGCACCTGTTCGAGCCGGACCCGGTTGCCCATGACCTTGAGGCTCGGCGGTGGCAGGTCGATCGCCAGTGCGTCGAGCCGGCCGGCAAAGCGGCTTCTCAACAGCACGACGGCGCCCTCGATGACACCGCGCAATGCGACAGGCTCGGCGGCGGTGCGGCCCTTGCGGGCAAAGGCCTTCAATTCTTCGGTGATGGTGCCGATGCGCTCGGTCAGTGCTGCGATGGCACCGAGGTTTTCCCCGGCGGGCGCAGTCTGCTTCCTGTCGAGGAAGACGCGGGCGTTGTCGGCATAGGCGCGTATGGTGGCAACCGGCTGGTTGATCTCATGGGCGACGCCGGCGGCGACCTGGCCGAGGATGGCGAGGCGGTTGGCCTGGACCAGATCCTGCTGCACAACCTGCAGCTTGGCTTCCGTGCTGCGATGGTCTGATATCTCCGCCTGCAGCCGATCGCGGGCACGGCTCAGATCCTCGGTTCGTTCGACGACGCGGCGCTCGAGTTCGGTGCGCGCCGCCTGTTCGGCGGCGATCCGCATTTGTCCCGACTGCCGGCGCCACAACAGATACGCAGCAAGGCCGAGCAACGGGACCAAGACGCCGAGCGCAAGGAGCCGCATTTCACGGGCCGCGGCGGCGATCGGCGCCTCGGCCGGGACGAGATAGTCGAGGCGCCAGGGGGTCGAAGGAACCGGGGCTGAAAGTCTCAGATATTCCGCGTCGCTGCCGCCGGGCGTCACCGCGTGGACGATGGATGTGTCCGGGCTGAGCGCCTGCGGGCGCGTGATCGGCAACGGCATCAGCGGTGCATCGCCGAACTGCTGGCTGTTCTGGATCGCGGCACGATCAGGCCCGGCAAGCGGCGCCGTCGTCATGAAGCGCCAGGACCGCACGCTGGTGATCAGGACGATACCGCGCTCGTCGCTGACATAGGCCGGGCGGTTCACCTCGTGCCAGTCGGCTTCGAGCTGATCGAACTCCGCCTTGACGACGACGACGCCGAGCGGTGCGGCAGCATCGCCGACGCGTCGCGAGATGTAGAGGCCTGGGCGTTTGCTGACATTGCCGAGCGCGAAATATTCGGCGGTTCCAGATTGCATCGCCGCGGAGAAATAGTCGCGGAACCGGTAGTCGTTGCCGACAAAGCTGATCGGGTCGCGCCAGTTGCTGGAGGCGATCGCCAGTCCGTCGCTGCCGATGACATAGAGCACCGAGGCCTTGGTGCCGGAGACCAGCCCTTCAAGCTTGCGATTCAGCACATCGATTGCAGCAGCACTTTTCTGCGCCAGCGCGTCGCGCACCTGCTGGTCTTCCGACAAAAGCAGGGGCAGGGCGCGCGGGCTTTCCAGAACGGCGCGCAATAGCGCGACCTTCAGATTGGCGTCGGTGCGGCCCTGCGCCGTCAGTGTCCCGAGCTCGGTGATGCGGCCATAGAGACCGGCGCCGTAAAGTGCGGCCGTGGCCGTCGCAAGGGCGATTACCGCAAACAGCAGCCAGGCACGGCGCGCTCGCCTGCCGAGTTGCTCGGGCGTCGACGGCAAGGCAGCGGCGGGTCGTTGCAGCATCGCCCATTTGTGCATGATTTCGCACAAAGCACAATTCGACCATGCGAACATCCGCACTTTGTGTGTGTGCGAGACGAACAACCAGTTCTGGAATACTCAATAAAATCAAAGGGAGAGGCTCTTTTCCGCGCACTTGGCACGGCAGTTGCAAACACGACTTCAGCGGTCACGAGGCTGCTGGGGGTCAAATGCAAACGCTCCGGGAGGTCGAGCTTTCGATCGGAGCACAATGGAGGACGTCATGCAGACAGCATTCGCTGCCGCCGCGCCGCGCGGCAAACTTCCGTTCTACCGGCATCTCTATGTGCAGGTGCTGGCGGCGATCGCCGCCGGCGTGCTGCTCGGCCACTTCTATCCCGAAACCGGTGAGGCGATGAAGCCGTTCGGCGACGCTTTCATCAAGCTGGTGAAGATGGTGATCGCGCCGGTGATCTTCCTGACGGTGGCGACCGGCATCGCCGGCGTTTCCGATCTGCAGAAGGTGGGCCGCGTCGCCGGCAAGGCGATGATCTACTTCCTGGCATTCTCGACGCTGGCGCTTGTCGTCGGCCTCGTAGTCTCGAACGTCGTCCAGCCGGGCGCCGGCATGCATATCGATCCGGCCACGCTCGATGCCACAAAGGTGGCGACCTACACCGAAAAAGCGCACGACACCAGCATCGTCGGTTTCCTGATGAACATCATCCCCGACACGATCACCGGAGCTTTCGCAAAGGGCGACATCCTGCAGGTGCTGTTCTTTTCGGTGCTGTTCGGGCTCGCTCTTGCCGCGGTCGGCGATCGCGGCCGCCCGGTCGTCGATTTCCTGCAGGCGTTGACCACGCCGATCTTCCGCCTCGTCGCCATCCTGATGAAGGCCGCGCCGATCGGCGCTTTCGGCGCCATGGCCTTCACCATCGGCAAATACGGCATCGGCTCGATCGCCAACCTCGCCATGCTGATCGGCACATTCTACCTGACGTCGCTGCTGTTCGTGCTGGTGGTGCTGGGCGCGGTCGCCCGCTACAACGGCTTCTCGATCCTGGCGCTGATCCGCTACGTCAAGGAAGAGCTGCTGCTGGTGCTCGGCACCTCGTCCTCGGAAGCGGCACTGCCGGGCCTGATGGCCAAGATGGAGCGCGCCGGCTGCAACCGCTCGGTGGTCGGGCTGGTCGTCCCGACTGGCTATTCCTTCAACCTCGACGGCACCAATATCTACATGACGCTGGCCGCGCTGTTCATCGCCCAGGCGACCGACACGCCGCTCACCCTCGGCGACCAGATCCTGCTGCTCGCCGTCGCCATGCTGAGCTCCAAGGGCGCCGCCGGCATCACCGGCGCCGGCTTCATCACGCTGGCCGCGACGCTCTCGGTCGTGCCGGCAGTGCCGGTCGCCGGCATGGCGCTGATCCTCGGCGTCGACCGCTTCATGTCGGAATGCCGGGCGCTGACCAACTTCATCGGCAATGCGGTGGCGACCGTGGTCGTGGCGCGCTGGGAAGGGGAACTCGACCAGACCAGGTTCGCTGCCGCGATGGCCGGCGACTTGCCGGAGGAAGCCGATCTGTCGCTGCCGGGGCTGCAGGCCGCGTGACTGATCAGGCCTGCCCCCATACGGCCCGGAGCCGGTTCGCCGGCTCCGGGAAAAGACGATTGGCCTTGTAAGCCGATGGTCGCGGCCGCGTATGATGCCTGGCACGCGGAGCGCGAAGTGGATGTCAGCGCCATTCCAACGCTGCATGCCGCCTGAGACGTAACAGGCTTGTGAGCCTTTGGTCTTGGCGTGGGGCTTGCTCCAGCCGCATTTGAAGGCCAGTATCCGCCATGCCTTCAAGGTGCCTGTCCGCTTCGGTCCCGACCTGATCGCGACCCAAGCCTTTCCGTCAGGCTCGGTTGTCGTGTCATCCGAGCCGAACCGTCGGAGCCCTTGCTGCCGTCGACCATGATCTCGGCGGCAGCTCTTGAAGGCAATGGCGGCCTCAGCATGAAGTCGCAAAGCAAGAGACGTGACCCGTCCTGACGAAAGGCGCGAGCCTTCTCCCAGGAATTCGTGGGACGCGCTTGAGGAGGAACCAGGCCCGCGCGCGGGTTTGCTGAAACCAAAGCAAGATGCGAGGTCAAATGCGATGCAGTCTGTCCCGAGGATTCCGGTATCCATCATCATTCCGAACTACAATTACGCGCGTTTCCTCAAACGCAGCATCGATAGCGCCCTCGAGCAGGACTACGCGGATGTCGAAGTCATCGTCGTCGATGATGCCTCGCAGGACAATTCCACGACAATCATGAAATCATATGGGGACAGGATCCTAGCCTGCCCGCGCGCGCAAAATGGCGGGCATGCGGCGGCGTTCAACACCGGGTTCGCGGCAAGCTCGGGCAAGATCGTCCTGTTCCTCGACGCCGACGATTTTCTTTATCCGACCGCCGTTTCCAGGATCGTCGACACCTGGGATGCGGCAACCGCCCAGGTGCAGTCAAGGCTGCATATCGTCGACGAACGACAACGCATCAAGGACGTCTTTCCGCCGCCCGAACTGCCCTTCGACAGCGGTGACGTCATGCCGAAACTCCTGCACAAGGGCCGCTATCAGACGACTGTGACCAGCGGGCTGGCCTTTGATCGCACAACCCTCGAATCGATCATGCCTATACCGGAGGCGGAGTTCCGCCAGGGCGCCGATGGCTACCTTGTAACGCTGGCGCCCATGTACGGACACGTCCGGTCCATCGACGAATGCGTCGGCGCCTACCGGATCCACGGCGCCAACCATTCGGTGTTCGGTGAAAAGCTCGCCGAGCGGGCACGCTGGCGGGTAACCCACGACTTCCGCCGCATGCAGGCGCTGTCGGACCAAGCCTCCGGGATCGGCCTGACCATCGTTCCGTCGGAGGCTGTCCGCCACGATCCGGTCCACCTGGAAGAGCGGCTGGCGTCGCTGTGCGCGGACAGGCGCCGGCACCCCGTGGCCAATGATTCCCGGCTGGCGCTTGGGGCGGCGGGCGCCGTCGCCAGCCTCGAAATGACCGCGTCGCTGCGCCGGCGCGCCGTCCTTGCCGCCTGGTTCCTGTCGGTCGGGGTGCTGCCGCGGAAACTGGCGACGGCGGTGCTGTCGTGGAAGCTCGACGCATCGTCTAGACCGGCATTCCTGAGCCGTCTGTCCAAGTCGATCCGCCACGCCATGGGGTAGAAGAAGCTTTCAAAGGTTGGCAATCCTTCGCGCCCCCCTCTGTCCTGCCGGACATCTCCCCCACTTGGGGGGAGATTGGCCGTCATCTCCGCTTTCGCCAATCACTACCGCCGAAGGAGGGAGCCGTCGCCGAAAGCTGCCGATCTCCCCCCAAGTGGGGGAGATGGCCGGCAGGCCAGAGGGGGGCGCTGTCCCGCCAACTATCGAGCGGGATATGCGCTCCGCTTCGGACGCCCTACTGCCCCGCGCGCAGCCTGACCACGGCACTGCGCGCCGCCAGCACCAGCACCGTGATGATGATCAGGATCACCGAGAGGGCGGCGATCGCCGGGTCGATGTTGTCGCGCAGGCCCATCCACATCAGCCTGGGCAGCGTGATGGCGTTTACGGAGGTGATGAACAGGGTGACGCCGATCTCTTCCCAGGACAGCACGAAGGACAGCAGGGCGGCAGTGACGATGCCGAATTTGATGTTGGGCATGATGATGCGGGTGGCGCGTTCCCACACGGTGGCGCCGAGACCGCGCGCGGCAAGGTCGATGCGCCGGTCGAGCTGGCTGAGCGACACCAGGATCAGCACCGTGGCGAAGGGCACCGTCATCACAGCATGCGCCATGGCGACACCGAGCCACGTGTCGTAGCCGAAGAACGAAGAGACGCCGGAGATCGAGGTCAGCAGGAAATAGAGCGTGATCGCCGAAACCACCGGCGGCACCACCATCGGCAGCAGCACGAAGCCGACCAGCGCGGCGGTGAAGCGCGGCTGGAACATCCACACACCGAGGCTGAAGCACAGCGCCAGCACGGTGGAAAAGGCGCTGCTGACGACGCCGATCCTGATCGAGAGCAGGATCGAATTGATCCAGCGCGGATCCTCGATCAGCGCCCGGTAGTGGCGCAGCGACAATTCGCCGGACGGCATCGCCAGCATGCGGGTCGGCGTCAGCGACACCGGGATCACGGCAAGCAGCGGCAACAGCAGGAAGAGCGCAACCAGGGCGGCGAGGACCAGCGAGACGGGGCCGGGGCGGTAGGTCGGCATCAGATCAGCTGCTTCGGTCTGACATAGCGGAACAGCAGCGCCATCAGCGCGCCGACGAACAGCACCAGCACGACGCTGATCGCCGCCCCCAGGCCCCAGTCCGGGCTCTGGAAGATGCGGAGATAGATCAGCTCGGCGACCATAACGCTGCGGCCGCCGCCGAGGATCGCAGGCGTCACGAAGAAGCCCAGCGAAAAGACGAAGACGATGAGCGCCGAGCCGATGATGCCGGAGCGGGTCATCGGCACGAACACCGACCAGAAGGTGCGCATGCGGCTGGAGCCGAGCCCGCGCGCCGCCAGCAGCACGCGGTCGTCGAGGCTGCGCATCGAGGACGCCAGTGGAAACACGGCGAAAGGAATGAGGAAATGGGTCATGCCGACGATGACGCCGAATTCGTTGCGCACCAGCGTCAGCGGTTCCGAGATGAAGCCGATCGCCTGCAGCCAGGTGTTGAACAGGCCGCGATTGGAAAGCAGCGCCACCCAGCCGAAGGCGCGCGTCAGCACCGAGATCCAGAATGGCACCAGGATGCAGAACTCGGCGATCACCCGCTGCGCCGGCGTGCCGCGCACCCAGACCACGGTGATGGCGTAGGCGGCGGCAACCGAAACAATCGTGACGATCGCAGCGATGCGCAGCGTGCGGACAAACACCGACTGCACCAGCGGGTCGCTAAGCAGCGTGCCATATTGCCCGAGCCCCGGCTCGGGCAGGGTGAAGCTCCAATTGACGACGCCGAAGAATGGCCAGGCGTAGGCGGCGCCAAGGAACAGCAGCAGCGGCGCCATCAACAGCGCCGCGCCCATCCTGTCGGAGAGATATGCTTTCATCTCGGCTCCGGTTATCCCGGTCTATCAGGCGGAGATGATCTTCGTGTATTCGTCGAGTGCGGCCCCGTAGTTCTTGGCGTACCACTCCATGTCGAGCGGGATCTGCTTCTTCATGTTTTCGGGGTCGACCGGGTTGATGCGCTTCTTGTCGGCGGGGATCAGCGCGTCGGTGGCCGGATTGGCCGGGCCCTGGCCGAGCTTGTCGAACATGATCAGTTGCTTCTCCGGATCCTGGGCGCTGGCAATGAACTTCATCGCCGCGTCCTTGCCGCCGGGATTGCCCTTGAGCACGGCGAGCGCGCCGGGCGAGATCAGGCCCTGGTCCCAGATGAACTTGATCTTGCCGCCGGAATCCTGCTCGATCAGCGAGGCTCGCGTCGACCAGACGATGGCCATCGAAGCCTCGCCGTCGAGCAGCACGCTCTGGCTTTCGGCGCCGCCGCCCCAATAGGCCACGACATTCTCCTTGAAGGCGGCGATCTTGTCATGCGCGCGCTTGAGGTCGAGCGGATAGAGCGAGGCCGGCGCGATGCCGTCGGCGAGCAGCGCCGCTTCCCAACTCGACACGCCCCATTTGTAGAGCGAGCGCTTGCCGGGGAATTTCGTCACGTCGAAGAAGTCGGCCATGCCGGTCGGTGCCTGGCTGCCGAATTTCTCGGAATCGTAGGCAATGACATAGGAGAAGAAATAGGTCGAGGCGGCGTGCTCCCAGCCGAAGCCAGGCCGCATCTTGTTCTTGTCGACGATCGAATAGTCGATCGGCTCGAGCATGCCCTGCGCGCCGAGCGTGATCGCCGAGAACGGGTCGACGTCGACCAGGTCCCAGGTCGGGGCGCCGCTCTTGAACTGTGCGGCGATCGCACCCTCGGTCGGACCGGAGCCGTCCATCTTGACGGTGATGCCGGTCTCCTTGGTGAACGCTTGGCCATAGGCCGCGTCATAGGCGGTGATGGCGTCGCCGCCCCAGTTGACCAGCACCAGTTCCTTGGCTTGCGCGAAGGCGCCGGTCGAGCGCACCAGCATCGGCGGGCCGGCCAGCACGAGCGCAGCCAGCTGCGTGAACTGCCGGCGCGAGATCTCGCCGCGCACCGCCCTGGCGGACAGTGTCTCGATGGCGTGTTTCCTGGTTTCGCTCATCTTTGAATTGTTTGTCATGTCAGTTCCCCTTTTTTGTCGTTGTTTTTATCCCGGTAGTCGGTGCGAATTTGCATTCGTCACTCTGGTCGTCATCCTCCGTCCGGAAGGAGGAAACCTTTTTCCGCCGGCCATGTCAGCCATACGGAATTGCCCTTGCTGAGTGCCGAAGCGGCGACTTCGTTCGGCACCGAGACCGTCACCTTGGCACCTTGGCGCGTGGTGAGATCGAGCCGCGTCGCAGCGCCGAGATAGGTCGAGGCGACCGCAGTCGCGGCGATGCCGTTCTCGCCGGCTGTCGCTTCGGGGGCGATCGACATGTATTCGGGCCGGATCGCCAGGATGGCGTTGCTGCCGACGGCGCTTGCATTGCCGCGCAGGGTGATGGTGCGGTCTTCGCACAGGCCGGTGGCGCCGTTGTCGGCGTTGCGCACGCCCTTCAGCGGCAGCATGTTGATCTCGCCGAGGAACTCGGCGACGAAGCGGTTGGCCGGCCGGTCGTAGACCTCGTCAGGCGCCCCGACCTGCAGTAACTTGCCGTGGTTGAAGATGGCGACGCGCGACGACAGCGCCAGCGCCTCGCTCTGGTCATGGGTGACGAAGACGAAGGTGGTGCCGGTTTCCTGGTGCAGCCGTTTCATCTCGGCCTGCATCTGGCCGCGCAGGCCCTTGTCGAGCGCCGAGAACGGCTCGTCGAGCAAAAGCACACCCGGCTCGAACACCAGCGCGCGCGCCAGCGCCACGCGCTGCTGCTGGCCGCCGGACAATTGCGACGGCAGTTTCTTCTCGTGGCCCTTCAGCCCGACGCGCTCGACCATCTCACCGACGCGACGCTTGATCTCGGCCGCCGACTTCTTGCGCACCTTGAGCGGGAAGGCGATGTTGGCCTCGACGCTCATGTGCGGGAACAGGGCATAGCCCTGGAACACCATGCCGGCAGCGCGCTGCTCGGCCGGCCGCTCGGTGATGTCGACGCCGTCGCTGTAAAGGCGGCCGTCGGTCGGCTGCACGAAACCGGCAAGGATCATCAGGAAGGTGGTCTTGCCCGAACCCGACGGCCCGAGCAGAGTCAGGAACTCACCGCGGCCGATATCGAGCGTCAGATCGTCCAGTGCACGGAACGAGCCGAAGCTCTTGCCGATCCCGATTGCCTTGATCTCTGCGGCACGGCCGGGTTGCTGCATCCTGCCTTGTCCTCAATGTGATTGAAATCGTAGGCAGGCCCGCGGCTCACCGCAACCGAATAGTTTTCGCCTGATCGGCAAATTTGATTCATCTGTTGTTCACATGGGAGAGGCGAGCGGGACGCTCGAGCTGCCAATCTCCCCCCGTGTGGGGGAGATGTCCGGCAGGACAGAGGGGGCGCTGTCCCGCCAGCCTATCAACTATTTGGAGCGGTCCATCGCTGGTTTCAGAGTTGCTGGAAAAGCTAGCGTTCCTTCGCGCCCCCCTCTGCCCTGCCGGGCATCTCCCCCACGAGGGGGGAAGATTGGCGCTTCATCGTCCCGCTCAATACGGATGGATTCTATTCTCCGACAGTTTCGACCTCAGCCACCTCCCGAACGCCTCCAGCACCGGATGCGCCGCCTTGGCATGTTCGGAAACGAGAAAATACGAGCGTGGCGAACTGATTGCGATGTCGAAGGGGCGCACCAGCCGGCCTTCGCTCAGCGCCCGGCGGCTGGTCAGTTCGTCGCCCATGGCGATGCCCTGGCCGGCGATGGCGGCCGAAAAAACCAGGTTCATGTCGGAAAAGAAGATGCCGCCCTCGGTGTCGGGATTCTCGACCTTCGACAGCGCCAGCCAGCGCGCCCAGTCCTCGGTGTCGCCGAGATGCAGGAGATTGGCGCGCAGCACGTCGGCCGGCTTGGAAAACCCGCCGATCTTGTTGAGCAGCGTCGGGCTGCACAGCGGCGTGAACGAGATCTCGCACAACAGTTCGACCGCGCGGTTCGGCCAGTTGCCGACGCCGAAGGCGATGAAGGCGTCGGCGTCGGCGTTGCTGACGTCGTCCAGCCGCCGCGGCGTCAGGATGCGCAGCGCGACATCGGGGTACATCTGCCGGAATTCGCCGATGTGCGTGCACAGGAACAGCGAGGCGAAGCCCGGCGTGCAGCTGACGCTGAACGAGCCGCCGACGCCGGTGCCGGCATGGCGCGTTACCGCATCGCCGAGCACCGTCAGCGCTTTGCGCACGTCGCTGGCGTAACGCTGGCCGCGCGGCGTCAGCGCCACGCCCTTGCCGATGCGCTCGAGCAGGTCGAAGCCGAGATCGCGTTCGAGCAGCCGCAATTGGTGGCTGACCGCGCTGCGGGTCAGATGCAGTTCGTCGGCAGCGCGCCAGACGCTGCCGTGGCGGGCGAAACTGTCGAGGGCGCGCAGCGCCTGAGTCGAGGGAATTCTCAAGAGGTGAACCGAATTTGCATGAGCCGGGAAAACATATCACTTTTTGGCGAGGCGCTTCACTGCTTTCTTTGACCGATGGAGGATCCGGTGACCACCTCGGCCCAAGCGACCGCGCTTGCCTGTCTGGACGACATCCAGCCGTCGCTGTCGGCGTGGACGCGGACGATCTTCGATTTCGGCGAGACCGCCTGGCGCGAATACCAGTCGGCCGCCTGGTATGTCGACCGTCTGAAGCACGAGGGCTTTTCGGTCGAGGAAGGCTCCGGCGGGATGCCGACCGCCTTTTGCGCCCACTGGACCAACGGCGCCGGGCCGACGATCGGCATGTATGCCGAGTATGACGCGGTGCCGGGCAATTGCCAGGACGCGGCGACCGTCAAGCGACCGCGTCCCGGTCTAGGCGCTGAGGCCGGCGGCCACACCGATCCGCATTCCGGCCTCGGCATTGCCAGCCTTGGCGGACTTTTGGCAACCAAGGCGGCGATGCAGCGCCACGGCATAACAGGCACACTGCGCTTCACCGGCGAGCCGGCGGAGAAGGTGCGGGGGTCGAAGCCGATCCATGCGGCAAAAGGCTACTATGACGGCCTCGCTGGCATGATCTCCTTCCATCCCTTTTACATGCTGCCGCTCTGCAACACGGCTCGCTGGGACACGCATTGCGGCGCGGCCTATGCGATGATCTATCGCTTTGCGTGCGACGAACCCGAAAATTGGGTTCGCGCAAGCGATGGTGCACCGATTCCGCAGGCGCATTCGGCGGTGCGGGCGCCCGGCGCCAACGACGCGCTTGTCATGATGTACATGGCGTCCAAGGCGCTGCGTGATTCCATGCTGCCGCATCAGGGCGGCTGGTCGATCAGCGAGGCGATCCTGACGGCAGGACAGGCGACCGCCGACAATCTGCCGGCGGGTCTGGCCGAAATCCAGTACATGATCCGCGTGCCGACGCTTGCCATGGCCGAGCAGGTCACCGCCGTGCTCGACCGCAACGCGGAGGCCGCCGCCAAGATGAGCGGCTGCCGCCATGAGCGGCACTGGGTGTCGAAGTCGCGGCCGGGGCTCGCCAATCATGCCATGGCTGACATTGCCTACGATGCGCTGTCGACGGTCGGGCCGCCGCGCTGGGACAAGACGGCCAAGGCGATTGCCCGTGAAATCCAGGTCAATGCCGGCGGCGCGGCGACCGACGAGCCGTTCATCGCCGAGTTGGAGCAGCTGATTGCGCCTGAGGAGGCGGAGGCGTTGCTGCGCCGCGACTTGCCGCCGTCGCAGCTGAATTCCACCTCCGACGATTACACCGACATGTCGTGGCAGACGCCGACGGCGCGGTTCTATGTCGCCCGGCCGGCGCTGCGTTCGCAAAACGGCCAGGCGTATCCGTCCTGGGCGATGAATGCGCTGGGCGCCATTTCCGCCACCATCGATCCGATGGTTGCCTGCGCGTCGAAAACGATTGCGTTGGCAGCTCTTCGCCTGCTGGAAGACAAGGCGGCCCGCGATGCGGCGATGGACGAATTCGTCGCCCGCACTGGCGGCGGCATTGGTGGCAGCACTTGGCTGGCGCCGCTTTGCGACTACGAACCGCCGATTCATTTCCGCTGGCCGGAATATGTCACCACCCCGCGCGGACGGGACTGGTGGATACCAGGCAACCCGCAAGCCGCGTGATCACTCGAAGCCAGGAGAATGCCATGACCGTTCACGACCGCATCGTAGCAGAGCCGTTTTCACTGCAGCGCCGCAATCCGGCCGGCGGTACCAAGCCATTGACCGTCTGGGGCTTTGCCAACGAGACCGATGTCCTGACCGACGTGCTGCTCGGTTCGCCGAATTTCCTGCGCCATCTCTCGACCAGCTCGCTATCGCGCAAGCATCTGCGCGAGGCGCCGTGCAACGTCCAGATCGCGCAGGCGCAGCACAAGGACCTGGTCGCCGCTTACGAGCATTTCGGCGTCAACATCCACTGGCACGAGCCGGCGCCGGAGCTGCCGATGCAGGTCTATTCGCGCGATTCCAGCGTCATGACGCCGTATGGCGCCGTCATCACCGCGATGTCCCAATGGTGGCGGCGCGGCGAGAACTATGCGGCGATCCGCACCTATGAGAAGCTTGGCATCCCGATCTACGATATGGTCACCGCGGGCACTTTCGAGGGCGGCGACTTCAACGTCATCGAGGACGGCGTGGTGCTGATCGGCTGCGGCGGCGCCCGCACCCAGGAGGAGGGCGCGCGCCAGGTCCAGGCCTGGTTCGACAAGGAGGGCTGGGAAACCCGCATCGCCTTCATCGACGAATATTATGTCCATATCGACCTGATGGTGGTGCCGATCGCCGAGAAACTGACCGCCGTCTGCCTCGCCTGCACCGAGCCGGGCATCGTCGACTGGTTGAAGGGCAAGAGCCACGAGATCATCGACGTGCCGTTCCAGGACACGATGGCGCTCGGCTGCAACTTCATGTCGCTGGGCAAGGACCGGGTGATCGCGCCGACATCCAGCCAGACGCTGATCGGCCAGCTCAAGGCGCGCGGCTTCGAAGTGGCGGCCATCGACATGAGCGAGATCTCGAAGACCGGCGGCGGCATCCACTGCATGGCGCAGGCGCTGAAGCGTGTGCCGGGCTGAGGGACCGCCCTTTAGCCCGGCCGCTTCCGCGAAAGCGCCATTGTCAGCAACGTCGATCCCAACCTGGCTCGCGGCACGCCTACAGCACGATGAGCTTTCCCTTGTGCAGACGCTTGGCGCAACGATAGGCGAGATCGGCGGCGACCATGTCTTCCATGGCAATGCCCATCGCCTTGTAGGTGGTGATCTGTTGATCCGAAACGCGGCCCGGCGCGCGGTCGAGCAGCATGGCGCCAAGCTCGGTGCCGAAATCCGGGTCGAAGCCGGCAAGCTCGCAAGAACCGACCGGGGTCGGTTCGAACGCATCCCTGGTCTCGACAAAAAGACTGGATTTGCCGATGAGCTCGATCGGCATTTCACCGCCGGGTGGTGCCACCCCGACCGACGAGACGTGCGTGCCCGGCCGAACCCAGTCTGCCTCGATCACCGGCTCGTAGGAATGCGTCGCCAGGCACACCACGTCGGAACTGCGCACTGCCGCCTCGAGGTCGGCGACCGCCACCACCGACGGATGCAGCCGGGCAAGCGCTGCCGCATCGTCGAAGCTCTTCGAAGCGACCCGGATTTCGGCAAAGTCGCGCACCAGCGGCAACAGATGCAGGTGCTGGTTGGCCTGGACGCCGGCGCCGACCACTGTCGCTATCCTGGCGTCCCGGCGCGCGAGCGCGCGCACCGACAGCACGGCGGAGCCGGAGGTTCGCACCGCGGTTATGAAGGTGCCGTCCATGATGCAGACCGGCAGGCCGGACAGCGGATCGAACAGGCTGATGGTGGCGAGGTGGCTGGGCAGGGTCTTGGCCAGGTTGCCTTCGAAGACGTTGACGATCTTGACGGTCAAGTTCATGCCCTCCATCCAGGCCGGCATGGCGAGGCTGTAGCCGGCCCCGGGGATATCGAGCTGT
This sequence comes from Mesorhizobium sp. WSM4820, assembly GCF_055811075.1. Lineage (NCBI taxonomy): Bacteria > Pseudomonadati > Pseudomonadota > Alphaproteobacteria > Hyphomicrobiales > Phyllobacteriaceae > Mesorhizobium > Mesorhizobium sp. WSM4820. The sequence continues at coordinate 91,270 of NZ_JBVVQN010000010.1, forward strand.
GGTCGGGGTGGATTGACGACCTTGCCTTGTGACAGCGCCTTGAAGCCGTCTTCCAGAACATCGAGAAGCTGGCTGAGATCGATGCACGCCATCACGTCGACTTCGCTCAGCACCAGGATCTCGGTCGCTCCCTTGCTGATTTCCGCCGCACTCCTGCCGGCTGGGCTGAACGCTTCCTTGGTCATCTTGCACTCCTTTTGTTTGTCGAAATCGGCTCACCACGTTTGCTTTGAGTGGGTGAGGAAGCGCAGGCTATTGCGAGGTTTTATGTGATGAAATACGTTGATTTTGACATCTCTGCGTGAAATCAGCACACAAATCCCTGAGATAGAGTGGATTGTGAAAATGGACGACCTCGACCAGATAGACCGCAGCCTGCTCCGGCTGCTGCAGGAGGATGGGCGCCGGACGACGCTTGATCTTGCCGGGCGTGTCGGGCTGTCGCCGACCGGAGCCAGCCAGCGGGTGAAGCGCCTGTTCCGCGACGGGTTCATCACCGCGGTCAGGGCGGTGCTCGATCCGCGCAAGGTCGGCCGGGGAACGCTGGTGTTCATCGAGGTCCGGCTTGACCACACGGCGCCGCATGTCTTTGACCGTTTCGCCGAAGCCGTGGCGAAGGCCCCGGAGGTTCTGGAGTGCCATATGGTGGTTGGCGGTTTCGATTATCTGGTGAAGGCGCGGATCGCCGATATGGCGGTGTTCAAGGATTTCCTGCAGCGGGTCATCCTGCCACTGCCCGGCGTGCGCGAAACGCACACCTTCGCCTCCATCGCCGATGTCAAGCCGAACGCCCTCTTGCCGGTGTGATCAGTGGAGGAGGGGAACGCTGTTCAGGCCGACCTGCACACATCTTCGCCATCCTGTCGCTCCCTGGCGCGCCTTCCGGTGCAGAGATGCCGGAGACCGGCTCTAGCCTTGCGCGGTCAGCAGGTTCGCATCGCGGGGCCAGCCCCCACGCACCATCAGCCTCCTTGCGCAGGAGCGTCAGCGTATATCCCGATTGACGCACCGGCTTCCCGTTCGGCGGCGTTGCGGTCATATCGATACGACCGCGCATGAAGGCCCAGTCGCCAAGAAGCTGTAGTTCAATGATCTCGTTCGTGCCGTCGACATGAACGCCGGCCATCTCCTGCGCGGCTGCCGCGAAGATCTCCTTGTCGAAGGGCTCCCGGCCGGGAACCATGAAGATCGCGTCGTCCGTCATCAAGCCGAGGACGGTCGCGGTGTCTCCACGCTTGCTCGCATCCATCCACGTCTCGACCAGCTTTCGGATTGCTCTTTCGTCGTCCGTCATCCGTTGCCTCCCTGGCTTCTCGCCGTCATCGATACCGCACGGCGCTCCATCGCCGCAACATAGGGCTCAGATCGCTCTCGTCATCGATTGCGGGGTTTTATCGACGTCACGCTGCGTGGGATGGTCCGTGAAACGGCAGGTCCGCGCGCTCTATGCCTATCTCCAACCGCCCGAGGCGGTGATGCGCTCGCCGGTCAGCCAGGATGCGTCGTCGGAGGCGAGGAACACCGCGATGCGGGCGATGTCGTCGGGCTGGCCGAAGCGGCCGAGCGGGGTCATGGCGATGACCTGCTTCTCGAACTCGCTGCCGACGATGCCGATCCGCTGCAGGCCTTCGGTGTCGACGCCGCCAGGCGCGATGGCGTTGACGCGGATGTTGCGGGCGCCGAGCTCTCTCGACATGGAGAGCGTGATCGAATCCACTGCGCCCTTGGTGGCGGCGTAGACCAGCGAGTTCGGCTGCGGGTTAAGGCTGGCGACCGAGCTTATGTTGATGACGCTGCCGCCTCCGGCGCCGAAATGGTTCACCGCTTCCCGGATGGTCAGGATGGTGCCCAGCACATTGGTGTCGAACTCACGGTGGAATTCGGCCTCGGTCACCGCTTCCAGCGGCTCGAATGCGAAGACGCCGGCATTGTTGACCAGGATGTCCACCGCGCCGAACGACGATTTGGCGGCCTCGAACAGGCGGCGCACGTCGGCCACATGCGACACGTCGCCATGGACGGCAACGGCTCGACCGCCTGCGTCCTTGATCTCGGCAACGACGCGGTCCGCACCTTCCCTCGACGAGGCATAGTTGACGACCACGGCGGCACCGGCCGCCGCAAGACCCTTGGCGATGCCGGCGCCGATACCCTTGGAGGCGCCGGTGACGATGGCGACCTTGCCGTTCAGCTTGCTCATCAAATCTCTCCTTTGTCGATGATGAGCGGTATTTAATGGTGATCGGATAGCGTATTTAGGATCACCTCGATCGGTTCTTTCGTGCCTGGAATTCTTGAATGACCACCATCCTCGAAAAGACCGCCGGTCTCGTCGCCTTCGTGCGCACGGTCGATGCCGGCTCGTTCCATGCCGCCAGCCGGCTGGTCGGCTCCAGCCCGTCGGCGGTGTCGAAGAGCGTGGCGCGGCTCGAGCGGCGGCTGGGCGTGCGGCTGATCCAGCGCTCGACGCGCCGGCTGGCACTGACCGGCGAAGGCCTCGCCTATTACGAGCGGGTCGCGCCTTTGCTCAGAGCGCTGGACGATGCCGAGGACATCGTCCAGATGGCGGATACCGCGCGCGGCCTGCTGCGCGTCACGGCATCCGTCGAACTCGGGCGCGGCCTGATTGCCTCATGGGCACAAGCATTCCTGGCGCAGCACGGCGAACTGAAACTCGAGCTCAGCGTCACCGACCGTCACGCCGACCTGATCCGCGAAGGTTATGATGTAGCGGTGCGCATGGGGACGCTGTCGGACACCGGGCTCATCGCGCGCAAAATCGCCAATCTGCCGGTCGTGCTGGTGGCCTCGCCGGCCTATGTCGAACGGCGCGGCCGGCCGGCATCGGTCGAGGCGTTGCAGAGCCACGACTCCGTCCGCTATCACATGGCCGGGCGGCCTTATCCGGTCACCTTCGCCGACGGCGCGGTGATCGTGCCGAACGGGCGGCTCGATACGGACGACGGCGGCGCCATCCGGCAAGCGGCGCTGGCCGGAGCCGGCATCGCGCATCTGATGCAGTTTGCCGTGCAGGACGATCTCGACACCGGCCGTCTGGTCCGCATTCTGCCCGAGGTGGCGATGCCGACTATGCCGGTGCACATCGTCCATGCGTACGGGCGCCAGCTACCGGTCCGCGCCCGGCTGTTCGTCGACTTCCTGGCGAACCAGATGGCGGCGCTGACACGATAGGATAGGTCGGGACAGCGTCCGCCGTCGATCCATCACCCGGTCATTAGAACGTAATCTTCACCGAGGGGACGCTGCGGTTGGCCGGCCCGTGAAAGACGGCCTCGATGTTGTTGCCGTCGGGATCGAGCAGGAAGGCGGCATAGTAGCCGGGATGGTAGTGCTGCCGCTCACCCGGCGCGCCGTTGTCCGCGCCGCCGGCGTCGAGGCCGGCTCTGTAGAAGGCGTCGACCATCGCGCGGTCCTTGGCCTGGAAGGCAAGGTGGTGGCGGCCCGTCAGTTGTCCGCTGGCCGCAGGGCTGTCGATGCTGGAGACGAACAGCTCGTCGGCCCAGAAATAATCCTCGGCGCTGCCGCCGATGGGAACATCGAGCACCTTGAAAACCGCCTCGTAGAAGCGCCGGCTTGCCTTGAGATCGCTGACCACCAACTGGACGTGGTCGATGAGACGGCCGCGATGAAGTTCCATGCCTGACAGCTCCTGATCGCCAGGTTGGAAATCTAGCTCAGGACGGGGCACGGTCAATGCAATGGAGCAATCGGGTGGCAAGGAGCAATCGAGTGGCGCGATTTCGCGACTGGATAAAAAATGCAACCGGATTGTAGGATTCGAAATGTCGGCATCGTCCTTCGGACGCAAGCGTTGTGACGAAGTTCGAACGAAGTCGCGCCGTGTCCAAACGATCTCGGGAGAAAAAGCATGAGCCTTTCCTATCGTTGGGTCATCGTCGCGGCTGGCGCCCTGATGACCTGCGTCGCCCTCGGGGCGATGTTCTCGCTGGCGATCTTCCTCGAACCGATGGCGCTCGACACGGATTGGTCGCGCGCCGGCATATCGAGCGCGATGACGCTGAACTTCCTGGTGATGGGTCTCGGCGGTTTCGCCTGGGGCGCCATTTACGATCGCTACGGCGCTCGCATCGTGGTGATGACAGGGGCGGTGCTGCTCGGGCTGGCGCTGGTGCTGGCCAGCCGCACCGGCTCGCTGCTTGTCTTCCAGATCACCTATGGCGTGCTCGTCGGCCTCGCGGCAAGCGCCTTCTTCGCGCCGATGATCGCGCTGACCGCCGCTTGGTTCGACACCAATCGCAGCTTGGCCGTTTCCTTGGTCTCGGCGGGCATGGGCGTGGCGCCGATGACGATCTCGCCCTTCGCGCAATGGCTGATCACGGCCTATGACTGGCGCACCGCCATGTTCGTCATTGGCGTCGCGGCATGGGCGCTGCTGGTGCCGGCCGCCTTGCTGGTGCGCCAGCCGCCCAAGCCTGCCGCTGAAGACGCCGCCGCCGATATTGCCGCCAACGATACCGGCATGTCGGTTCCACAGGCGCTGCGCTCGCCGCAATTCATCGTTTTGGCACTGACCTTCTTTGCCTGCTGCGCGGCGCATTCCGGACCGATCTTTCACATGGTCAGCTATGCCATGCTGTGCGGCATAGCGCCGATGGCGGCGGTCAGCATCTACAGCATCGAGGGCCTGGCGGGCTTAGGCGGCAGGCTTCTATACGGCGTGCTTGCCGACCGGCTGGGGGTCAAGCCGGTGCTGATTACCGGTCTGGCGATACAGTCCGTGGTCATTGCAGCCTATCTTGCGGTCAGCGAGCTTGGTCAATTCTACACGCTCGCCGTCATCTTCGGCGCCACCTATGGCGGCGTGATGCCGCTCTATGCGGTGCTGGCGCGCGAATATTTCGGCCAGCGCATCCTCGGCACGGTGTTTGGTGCCGTCACCATGCTGTCCAGCATCGGCATGGCCTTCGGCCCCCTCGCCGGCGGCATGGTGTTCGATGCCTATGCCAGCTATTCCTGGCTGTTCATCGGCTCGGCCCTTGTCGGGCTCGGCGCGGTGGCGGTGGCGATCGCCTTCCCGCGGCTGTCGCGCAGGGAGTTGCAACCGGCGTAGGGGTTGGGCGAAGAGTACGCAGGGGGTCGACAGTGGACATCGAGCATGTTCAGCTTTTGACCCCCAGTCTCGAGGCGTTCATCGGCGGTGATAGTAGACCCATCTCCCTTAATAACAATCGATCATGCTGCGGCGCAGCGCGTTCACGTCCAAATGCCGATTCCCGGCAAGGCGACGTTCGGACGAAACCGTCAAAACGGACGAACGAATGGTTTTTTTCGCGGTATTCTTGCGCACATCTCACGCGACTATTTCAGGTCCGTTAACATTTTGTGTTTTCGGCGCAGCATTTTTTTCCTATCCTCGCCCTGGGGCTTTGCGCATTCGATTGCGTGAAGAACTGGCGTGAGGATCCCAAACATGCAGCAGGCAAAGCGAGTCTTGGTGACAGGGGGCGCAGGTTTTTTGGGATCGTTCCTATGCGAGCGGTTGCTTGCTGAAGGCCACGAGGTTGTATGCGTCGACAATTTCTTCACAGGAAGTCGGAGAAACGTCTCGCATTTGCTCGACAACAAATCCTTTGAGATCATTCGTCACGACGTGACATTTCCGCTCTACGTAGAAGTTGATGAAATATACAACCTTGCTTGCCCGGCAAGCCCGGTTCACTATCAGTTCGATCCGGTCCAGACGACAAAGACCAATGTCCATGGGGCGATCAATATGCTGGGACTCGCCAAGCGGGTTCGCGCAAAGATCCTTCAGGCGTCCACGTCTGAAGTCTACGGAGATCCCGAGATTCACCCGCAGACCGAGGACTATTGGGGCAGGGTAAACCCGATAGGTCCCCGTTCCTGTTACGACGAAGGCAAGCGGTGTGCCGAAACCCTGTTTTTCGACTATTGGCGGCAGAACAGGCTGCGGATCAAGGTAGCGCGCATCTTCAACACTTACGGTCCGAGGATGCGTCCGGACGACGGCCGCGTCATTTCCAATTTCATCATGCAGGCACTGCAAAACAAGCCAATAACCGTGTACGGCACCGGCCAGCAGACACGCTCATTTTGCTACGTCAATGATCTCATCGACGGTTTGGTTCGCCTGATGCACACGGGCGACGATGTTACCGGTCCAATGAATCTCGGCAACCCGGTCGAATTCACGATGCTCGAACTTGCCAATCTCGTGATCGAACTTACTGGAAGCCGATCCGAGATCAGGTTTTTACCTTTGCCCGTCGATGACCCAAGGCAGCGGCAGCCCGACATCGGGTATGCCTTGCGCGAGCTCAATTGGAAGCCAGGAATCGCATTGCGCGACGGTCTCGCCACGACCATTGCCTATTTCGAAGACTTGGTCTCATCGGGATATGCTCGGTCCGCTGCAGCCGAATGAAAACAGTGTTGGTCACTGGCGGGGCGGGCTATATCGGCTCACACTGTTGCAAGGCATTCGCCGGTGCCGGTTGGTCGGTCATTGCGTATGACAACCTCTCGCGCGGCTGGCGCGACGCGGTCAAATGGGGACCGCTTGTCGAGGGCGATATTTGCGACGCTGCAGCGGTGGCAGCAGCGCTGCACCAGTATCGGCCGGATGTGGTGGCGCATTTCGCCGCTTACGCCTATGTCGGCGAGTCCGTCGAGCGCCCGGAGCTCTACTACCGAAACAACAGTTTTGGGACGCTGGTCCTGCTCGAGGAAATGCTGAAGGCCGGCGTCGACAAGCTGATCTTTTCGAGCACCTGCGCGTCTTACGGCATCCCCGTTCGTTCTCCGATTGATGAAACGCATCCGCAGTCGCCCATCAATCCCTATGGGTGGTCGAAATTCATCATAGAACGAATGGTCGACAATTTTTCGGATGCCCATGGCCTCAACGCGGTTGTGCTGCGGTATTTCAATGCGGCCGGATGTGATCCCGACGGCGAGGTCGGTGAGCGGCATGAACCGGAAACGCATGTCATTCCGCTCGCTATCGAGGCGGCGGTCAGGTCGGGCCGGGTTTTTACCATTAATGGCACCGACTTCGACACGAGGGACGGAACCGCGGTGCGGGACTATGTCCACGTCACCGATCTCGCCCGTGCGCACGTTCTGGCGGGGGAGAAGCTTCTGCGCGATCCGGGAGTCCATGTTTACAATCTCGGCACCGGAACCGGAACGACGGTGAACGAGTTGGTCGATGCGGTGAGCCGGGCGTCGGGAACGCGCCTTCCCGTGGCCTACGGTCCGCGCAGGGCAGGTGACCCGCCTGCGCTTGTCGCCGCGGCAGGCAAGGCGACCCGGGAACTCGGCTGGATGCCTGAGCAATCCGGAATCGACCGGATCGTCGAAACGGCGCTGGCCTGGTATCGCCGCCGTTTGTGACGATCTTTCTTGCGGAAGAGCCCTACCGCCTGGTCAGCAAGCAATCGAGAGCGGCGGCAACTGCGGCAAGCGAGAAATTTTCCGCTATCCGTTTTCGCGATGCCTGACCGAGGTGTTCCCGCATGCCCGGGCTGTCCTTCAGTCTTTGCAGGGCGCGCGATTGCAGCGTTGCGGCCGCGCGGTCGACGGATTGAACTACATCGAAGATTTATTCGCCAGGACGTCTCTCCACGCGCCTTCAATCCACCTTAAGCAACTGGGCAGAATGCGACAGTCGCACAATCCCGTGCTCTTTCAGATATGGCCAATAGGCGTCATTGACTGTTGCTGCAACAACGTCGAACGTTAGCAAGTTCTCGCTGGCGAGGTCCGGGTCATCCTCTCCCCACGCATAGAGAGCCGCTCCAGCGCTATAAGTGCCAGGCAACAATCCCAACGATCGCACGCTGAATACGACCTTAGCCTGCCCAACTATGTCAAATTGACCAACACCTTCCGCGAGGCTTTCGAGCACAGAGATCAAGTTGCCTTCCTGATCAAAGATCTGGATATGGACCACGCTTCGGTGAAACGAATTCCTCGCGCCCAGCTTCAGCACAAAATCGTAATCGCCGCCAAACTTGAGCTGGCTGCAGCGCTCGCGCGTACCCGGATACACAATAGCCACTTGCATCCAGAGGTCATCATCGCCAACGCGCTCGGATCCGTTGCTGCTCGAGGCGGTGTTCGACAAGTACGCATCGATGATCGATGATGCCTCGCCAAAATCCTTCAGAAGGCCGCCGTCCAGATAAATCGCTTTTGTGCAATGCTGCCGAACCATGGCCATGTTGTGGCTCACGAACAGCACGGTCCGACCTTCACCCGCGACGTTCTTCATCGTGCCGAGACATTTCCTTTGAAATTCAGCATCGCCGACAGCAAGCACCTCGTCGACGACGAGAATCTCCGGCTCCAGATGAGCAGCGATCGCGAAGGCAAGCCGAACGTACATGCCGGACGAATAACGCTTGACCGGCGTTTCGAGAAAGCTGCCGATATCGGCAAATTTGATGATCCGGTCTAGCTTACGCTTGATCTCGGCCTTACTCATGCCGAGGATCGCGCCGTTGAGGTAGATGTTCTCGATCCCGTCGAGATCCGGATGGAATCCGGCCCCTACCTCCAGCAAGCTTCCGATCCGGCCTCGCATCACTGCCTCGCCCTCATCCGGAGCCGTGATCGAGGTCAAAACCTTGAGCAGCGTGGTCTTTCCCGAGCCGTTGCGTCCGATGATACCGCACACGGTGCCAGTCGGAACGGAAAAAGTGATGTTCTTGATGGCAAAGAATTCGTTGAGGGAAGCTTTGGCTTCCCGCGAGCGCAGACGCGCGACAAGTTGTTCGACCTCCTCACGCAATGAGCTCACGCCGATCGCGCCGCGCCGGTAGCGCTTGGAAAGTCCTCGGACCTCAACGGCTGGCAATTCTGTCATCGATCTCAAGCCGTAACATTTGCGGTTCGACTGCCGGGTTGATCCGCGGTCAGCCCGTCCTTCACGACGCGCGCCGTGACAACGATAGGAAAGGCGGTATCCCGGACGTCGAGCTTCTGGTCAGAAACTTCTTCCTTGGCGAGTCCCTGGAGAAAACAGACTGCCGCAAAGACGTTGCCGTGGGTTTCGAGCGCCATGTTCGCCGTGCTGAAGGATTTCGCAAGCAACTTCGCCAACGCCGCCTGCGTCAATGACCAGAACCACGTGCTGCCCCACTCGCCGCGATCGACCGGGGTGATGCCAGGAACAGTTAGCAGCAGCACGCCCCCGGGCTTGAGCGCTTCGGCCAGTGCAGCGACCGCGGCCGACATGTCGAAGATCAGATGAAGTGTTTGCGTGAGTATGATGCAGTCGAAGGCGTTTGACGGCAGCACTCCGGCATGCGACAGGTCGCCTATGATGGTCGCGTTTGGATCATCGGGATCAACATGCAGCACGTCGCTCTTGACGACATGAGCACCGCCAAAATGCATCGTGTAGCTGTTGTCGCCGATTTCCAGCACACGGCCATGTATGTCGGCCGCATTCAATTGTAGGAAGTTCTCGATATAATACCGATCTATTGGCTTGCCGCGATCATATCCAAATGAGTGGCTGATCGGCATCGTGCGTGCGAAATCCCCAAACCGCACCGAACCGACGCGCGGAGCCCGCCAATCAGCGCCGGAAGCTCCGAGCAGCCGTTGCACATGCCTGCCGACCTTGCGTGTTATCTTAAATGCCGCCGTTTGCAGCGTGATCGGCGGCGACATCTGCAACGCCTGCCGCAGCATGCGCATCGCTTTGGCGGGTTCGGCGCGGATCGCGCGCAAGGCATCAGTAGTCACCTCTCCGGTATAATAGGTCTTCCAGAACCGCCTACCATCGCGGACTGCAAGACGCACATCGTCGTCAACCGGACCTGCCAACTGCTTGTCAAGCACCGACAATGCTGCAGCGAGCATCATCGATCGATTCTTAGACATGTTGTCGCGGTGCATGCGATACTCGGCGACGACATCGTCGTGCGTTACGATCGAACCGCGCCGGGCGATTCGCAAGAATAGCTCATAGTCTTCGCAGGACCGCATTGAAACGTCGAACCCGCCCATGGCCGCGAGCCTCTCCCGCCGATAAACCACGGTCGCATGCATCGCAATGAAGTTTCCCGTCCGCAGTAGCTGAAGATAAGGATCTTCAACAAGCGCGATGTGATGCTTGTCTGACTCGATCGCACCCCTTCCATTGATGAAGCGATGAGCTCCGTAAGCGAAAACCGCATCTGGATGCGCATCCAGCACTCGCACGCCCGTCTCCATGGCAATCGGAAGGAGACGATCATCCGCGTCCAGAAAGGTGATGTAATCGGATCTGGAAGCCGCCAGTCCAGTGTTTCGGGCGGACGCGAGCCCGCAATTGTCCTGCCTGATCAGGCGCACGCCTGGATGACGCTCGACAACCGATGCCGGATTGTCGGTGGATCCGTCGTCGACGACAATAATTTCATCCGTCGGCCGGCTTTGACGAAGACAGCTCTGAATGGCGTCCTCGAGAAAGCGAGTGTGGTTGTAAGTTGTTATGACGACTGCGATCATGAAACAGCCAAATTCTCCTTAGCTTCGCAGAGAGGCAACGGCTGGTGTTCGTTGCCAGAAATCGAACGCGACCTTAGGCCTCACAAACAGAATTTTGGCACAGAAATGCTGGAGACTCGTCAGTTTTAGCACGTCGCTCCCAGCGAGGCGATGCGACTTGTCATTCACGTAGAACGGTATCGTTAATATCAGAAGTCTCAGGCTCGGTCGCGATCCAATCCGCGCCACCGGTCCCGGCCACTACCTCCGTGCTCTCGTCAGCAGCCCGAACACCTTCGACAGGATGCGACGTGGCGTCAGCCGCCGAGCGAACCGGCGTCCGGCGTCGATGGCGAGGTCAAATCTATCGCGAAGTGTCAGGGGCCGACGCTGGGCTGGATAGCGCGCAAATGCGAAGCGGAGCGCCCGCTGCAACTTCGGCGTCATCAATCCCGAGGCCGACGCATGCATCTCAACCCATTCGAGGAAGCCAATGCGAGCCGCATGCGGGCGCAGTCGATCGTAGATGCCGGAAGCAGTCGCTTTGGCCGATGTCGAATCGAGGTGCTGCCTGTATCGGCCGGTGGGCGTGGATGTCACGAATACCGGATAGCGCAACAGCAGCTTCACTAGAAGGGTCTGGTCTTCGTAGAGCTCGAACGCCTCATCGAAGCCGCCCACCGCTACCAAAGCTTCGCGGCGAACCATGATCGAGCAGATGCACGGCACATGAGCCCGCTGGCGCACGATGACCTGGTCGAGCAGGTCGGGCGGCATGTGCAGACGGTCCGATTGGCGTGGCATCGAGTCGGTCCAGTTCCTGTGCGGCTCTTCGGGGAACCACCACAGGGTCGGTCCGTAAAGGACCTTGGCGCGAGGATGCGCATCAAAGATCGCAAGTTCCGTCTCGAATTTTTCCGGCTCAAATATATCGTCGCCATCCAGGAACGTGAAGAACATGCCCGACGCGGCCGCGATTCCGGCATTGCGCGCCGCGGCGGCGCCGCGACGCTGGCCGTTCGATCGAATGAAACGGATTCGCGGATCGCCGGTTGCTGCAGCCACCGCGATTGCAACGCTGCCGTCGAATGAACCGTCGTCAATGAGAAGCATTTCCCAGTCGGTGAAGGTTTGCGCGCGCACGCTTTCGATCGCGTCCGGAAGAAACCGCTCGACATTGAGGAAAGGCGTGATGACGGAGATCAATGGCATCGGCGTCGTGCCCATTGTGCAGAATGCGCGGCGGCCGACGAAAGGCGACCTTCTACGGGGCCGCAAGGGTTGTTATTGCTCTTCACAGCATGTCCATGGCCGTTCGTTCGACGCGTTGAAAGATCACGATGCCGATGAACAGCACAACCGAGGTCGTGACAAGCGCTGCAGCGATTTGTGGCGCACCGACTGCCGAGGTGCCGAAGAAGCACCAGCGCCCTTCATCAATTATGACAGCGAGCGGATTCAGAAATCCGGTCAGCGTTCGGTACTGCTCGGGAATAGCCGAAAAAGGAAAGATGATCGGCGTCACGAACAGCCAGATCTGAATCAAGAACGGAGTCATATGAGCTGTATCGCGGTACTTCGCGGTCGACGCCCCTAGACAAAGCCCAACAGCCAACGAGAAGGCCGCGACCTGGATGATCACCAGCGGAAAGAACGCGAGGCGCCACGACAACCCGTCCACTTTTCCTGTCAGTTGGTACCAGAGCAAGAAGGCAAATGCGACGCCAAGCTGGATCGCCAGGGCCACACCGTTCGACAGCAGCGACGACACGGGAACGACAAGTCGCGGGAAGTAGATCTTGCTGAAGAGATGACCGTTAGCAATGAAGACCTGGCTCGCGGTGGAGACGACTTGGGAAAAATACGACCACAGCACCAGTGCCGTCAGATAAAAGATTGGCGCCGGATGGCCACCGGTTGAAATGCCCGCGATACCGCTGATGGCGGTGGTCAAGGCTGCGGTAAGCGCGAGGGGCTGCAGGATCAGCCAAGCCGGACCAAGCAAGGTCTGCTTGTAGCGGACTTTGATGTCGCGCATCGCGAACAGGAGCAGCAGATCGCGATAGCGCCACAGGTGCCAGAAATCGAGGTCAAACCAACCGCGTCGAGGCGTGATAATGGTAGTCTGCTGTGCGTTCATCAGAACAGATTATCCTCGATTTTTCGCAAGAATTCGTCCCCTGACCAGTTGCCGACATACAATCGAGGTAAACGCAGCACGTCTGCCTTGGGCGCAACGCACCCGGCGCGCGTCGTGCATGCGAACTCAAATCCCGCTTCCCTGACGGCAGATACCGACAGAGCGTCATGATCTCCGAATGGATATGCAAAAGAAAGGACGCGTTTTCCGGTCATTTGCTCACAGGCCGAACGGCCGTCGACGATCTCGCGAAGCTGGGTCGCGAAGGAATGGGCCGGAAGCGTGGGATGACTGACAGTATGACCGCCGATCGTGATCAGGTCATCATTGATGTCATCAACTTCGGCGGGAGTCATAATGCAGTGCTCTGGCCTGGCGTCGAGACCAACGCCCGCCCATTTCGCAATGTCTTCGACGTGTGCGTTCTGACGCTCATACGGCAGCGTTCGGAGCACCGACCATACCTCCCGGTAGACTTTGTCACGGCCGGCCTGATCCACCATCTTTGGGATAAGCCAGTGATGCCTGCCTCCCTCGATCGTGATGTCGAGTTGTTCAGGCAGTTCAGGCGTCTCAAGACAGATGCGCGTGAGCGCATCCCACCAGAATTCCCTGCCGCTTCCGATTGCTCCGGTCGCAACAAACAGCGTCATCGGGCAGTCATGACGCTGCAGGATCGGGCGAGCGTTGCTGTAGACGTCGTGATAGCCGTCATCAAACGTGACAACCGCAAGCGGTTTGCCTGGCTTTCCCCGTGCGATGACATCAAACAGCTCATGCAAATGCACCACCCGCCGGCTCCGCGTCAGCGCTTCGATTTGTTCGTCGAACCTCGCCGGATGGACGGCCAGGCTCCACGGATCGACGGCGACGTCTGCAACGCGATGGTACATCAGTATGATGGGAGCACGGCGCAGGCTTCGACGCCGCACCAGCCGACCAAGCTGCAGGAGAACTCGCGGGATCACCATCGGTCTCCCGCCGCAGGAACGGTAAAAACCGCGCTCATGTCCGATCGCGGATGCCATCTCGATCGGCAGAAGCGCGATACATGTGGGTATTCAAGCATATAGCTGATGGCAATAAGCCCATGAGGCCACGGGCACGGATGTGAGCGAAATGAAAGGAAGCATGAAAGGCATCCACAGTTTGGGCGGATTAAAACCAGCATATTAGCACATGTCGCCGCCGTAAGTGCGAATGACCGGGCGAATTCTCAGACGTTGAAGTAGCCGTAGGGAGAGGCGGCTTGATACTCTCCCGCTCGAGCATGCTAGTATTTGGGCCGGTGGCGCTCCCGTCTTTCTTTCACCTTCATCAAAAGCAGGCTTTTTTTCGATATGCAACCCGCAGTTTCCGTCATCATTCCTGCCTACAACGCGGAAAAGACCATCCGACACACCCTTCAGTCGGCCGCCTCGCAAACTTTAAAACAGCTAGAGATCATAGTGGTCGATGACGGGTCGACCGACCGGACCGCTGAGATCGTCGAGGCATTTGCAACCAGTGATCCGCGTATTTCTCTTCTGAGACAGCAGAACCAAGGGGTTGCTGTCGCCAGAAACCTGGCAATTCATGCGGCGAAGGGTGAATTTATAGCGCCACTTGATGCGGATGATGTGTGGCACCCGACAAAGCTGGAAAAGCAGCACAGCCTCTTTCAGTCGCGGCCGTCTCTCGGCCTTGTCTACGCATGGTATCGCGTCATCGATGATGATGATTGGGTGATCGAATGCTCCCCGCCAACTCTCGCTCGCGGGGACGTCCACAACTGGCTGCTGGTTGAGAATTTTATCGGCAATGCAAGTTCACCGCTAGTCAGGCGATCAGTTCTTACGGCAACCGGGGGATACGACCCGTCGCTCAGAGCCGCAGGCGCCCAAGGAGCCGAAGACTTGCAGATGCAGCTCAACATTGCCGCGATCTGCGATTATGATGTCGTTCCCGAGTATCTGATTGGTTACCGGCGATCACTATCTTCCATGTCGACCAGGTATGTCGTCATGCTGAAATCGCACCGGATCGTCCTTGAAACAGTCCGCACGCGACATCCCAGGCTAGCGTCTTTCTTGTTTCGTTGGTCCGATGGCGTGGCCTCAGCGTATTACGGCACCGAAGCCGCCCGCACGTCGCCGGGCGCGGCCATCGGCCCGCTTGTCCATGCAACATGGACAGATCCGGCCGCGCTGTTTCATGTCTTCGCAAAGCCGTCCGCACAAGCCCTGCGACGGCGGCTGCGTCGCTTTGTGCCGAGACTGCTTGCCGTTGAACAGCGCATGGTTCCAACCTCACCGCATTCCATCTGTACCTCCGGGAGTTTTTTCGACGCCGATCCGACCTTCATCTGCCAGCCAGTTCCTCCGGAGTGGCTTCGAAGGCGAGTCGAGGTGGCCCTCAAGACGCCGACGCCGCGCCAGCTTCGCGCGTCGGGTCCGAGGAGTATTGATCCGTCCGCTCTCGTCGAAGACGGCGCTTAGGTCTTAAGCACGAGGTGCGACCTTCGAGAACCGCCGCAGCCAGACCAAGTCCGACGATGGTCGGCCCGGCCTATGCAGGCGCTGCCGCCAAGCGGATGAGGCGCCGCAAGCGCGCGAATAGAACGCGCCCACATTCACCAGCTGGTCTCTTCATAAAGCGGACGGAACTCGGCGTTCTTGTTGCGCATCCGTTTCACTCCAACCTTCATCCAGCGAGGAACCAGCCTGGCCCGGCAGTACATGTCGATCATGTTGGGCAGGCGGGAAATTGCCGTGCGCGGTTCCAGGACGAAGTATCTCTTCAGCAGGTCGCCGGCTGCGAACAGCCGTCCGCCGACCAAGGCTCTGATGGCAAGCCAATGGATCATATCGACCAGATGCGCATCGAGATCGCTGCCGAACTGCGGATATTTTTCGCGATACTCGGCAAGGACGATTTCACATGAACGAAGCATCTGCATGACATCGCTCGACATGTTGACGTTCGTCATCCGATAGCCCACCAGGTGCTGAGGCACGACACGGAATTCATAACTTTCCGCTATCCTGAGGCACATAAGAAGGTCCTCGCAGCCTTGTGCATTCCTGGCCCTCAGGGAAGGATCGAATTGTCCCGCCCGCTCGAATGCGGAGCGACGCAGCAGCATCGAACTTCCGTTGCCGACAAAATTCATTCTGCACATCCGTTGCAGAACGCGGCCATCGGCATCGGGTCGGTATAGTGAGAATACCCGGCCGTTCTCGTCGATTTGCGCAAACCAGCAATATGCCAGGCCCGCGGAAGAACCGCCTTCCTGCAGGGCGCGCAGTTGCAGTGCGATCTTGGAAGGGGCCCAGAGATCATCCGCGTCGACAAACGCCAGAAACTCGGCATCGGTAGAGGCCGCACCGCTGTTGCGGGCGTGCGCAACACCGGCGTTCGGCTGCCGCATCAGGCGTATGCGCCGGTCTTTCTCAGCACAAGAGGCGACGATCGAGGCGGACTTGTCAGTCGACCCGTCATCCACCACGACAATGTCCAGCGCCTGATGGTCCTGCTGGCAGATGCTGGTCAAAGTAGCGCGAATCGTGCGCTCGGCATTGAACATCGGCACCACGACGCCGACCGTGGCATTGTCCTGGATCATTGGAGCTTTCGTTTTCTCTGCAAGAGCCAGTAAACAACGCATGGCGCCAGCATTGCAATCACTACCGCTCTTCGATGATCGGGGCGAATTCGAGGCAAATGGGTCGGTCATTCAGCCTGGCTTATCCGAGCTGGCGGGTTCGGAGGGTGACGAAGCAACGCCAATCCGAAAAACAGACACCAGGGTCAGTCGCCTAACGCTGCCTTGCCAGCCTTTGCTAAACAAGCGATGACGCGGATTGGCGGCCGCCCTTGTGCGCCGGCCTGGCGTGCGAGAGGCCGTGCTGGTCCTTGTTGAATGATCATTGCCTGGGCGGCCATCTCGCTGACTGGCAGCGACACTATGCCACTGGGGAACCGGTCACCCGCGGCGGCGGCCTCGAGATCGGCGATGCATCACTCGGCGGGGCGCGAAAAATTTGCAGCCGCAGCCTTGCCTCGTCTTATCGGTCGCTTCCCCGATTGCGGTTCGGATGCCGCCGTGCGATCCGCTGCCGCGGCGTTTCCGACGAGCGATGCGAGCTCGGCCTCGCTGAGCGTCTCGATCTCGAGCAGCTTGCGCGCCGTCTTTTCCAGCAGGTCCCGTCGCTCGGTGAGGAGCCCGACGGTTCGCGAAAAAGCTGTGTCGACGATGCCGCGAACCTCCTCGTCGATAGCCTCGGCGGTGGCGTCGCCGTAATCGTGCTCGCGCGGACCGCCGGCAAGTGGGTTGGGGCTCAGGAAGGAGCGCTGGTCCTTTTCCAGCGCCACATGGCCGAGCTTTTCCGACATGCCGTAACGCGTCACCATGGCGCGGGCGATATCGGTCACTTTGGCCAGGTCATCGGCGGCCCCCGTGGACAGATGCCCGAACACGATCCACTCGGCCGCCCTGCCGCCGAGCAGCACCGCCATCTTGTTCTCCAGTTCCTCGCGGGTCATGAGGAAGCGGTCCTCGGTCGGCCGCTGGATCGTGTAGCCTAAGGCGCCGACGCCGCGCGGGATGATTGATACCTTGTGCACGGGGTCGACGCCGGGCAGCGCCATGGCTACCAGTGCATGGCCCATTTCGTGATAGGCGACGACCTCGCGTTCCCTCGGGTTCAACAGCCGGTTGCGCTTCTCGAGTCCGGCCACGATGCGCTCGACCGCATTGTTGAAATCGTCCATCGTGACGACATCCGCCCTCCGGCGCGTGGCGAGCAGGGTCGCCTCATTGACCAGGTTGGCGAGATCGGCGCCGGTAAAACCCGGCGTCAGCGCGGCGACTTTTTCGGCATCGACATCCGCCGCCAGCTTGGCCTTCTTCATGTGGACTTTAAGGATCTGGACGCGACCTTGCTTGTCCGGGCGATCGACCAGCACCTGCCGATCGAAACGGCCGGCGCGAAGAAGTGCCGGGTCAAGGATTTCCGGGCGGTTCGTCGCGGCGAGCAGCACGACGCCGATTTTCGGGTCGAAACCGTCGAGCTCGACCAGGAGTTGATTGAGCGTCTGCTCCTTTTCGTCGTGTCCGCCCATCATCGGGCCTGCACCGCGGGCGCGGCCCAGCGCGTCGAGCTCATCGATGAAGATGATCGCCGGGGCCTTGGCGCGTGCCTGCTCGAACAGGTCGCGCACTCGGGCGGCGCCGACGCCCACGAACATCTCGACGAATTCCGAGCCCGAAATCGAGAAGAACGGAACTTTTGCCTCGCCGGCAACGGCTTTCGCGAGCAGTGTCTTGCCGGTGCCGGGCGGTCCGACCAGCAGCACGCCCTTGGGCATGCGCCCTCCAAGACGGCCGTATTCCTGCGGGCTTTTCAAGAAATCCACGATTTCCTGCAACTCGGCCTTGGCCTCATCGACGCCCGCCACGTCGTCGAAGCCTACGCCGGTATTGGCCTCGACATAGACCCTAGCCTTGCTCCTGCCGATTTGCATCAAACCGCCCATGCCACCCGCCATTCGTCTCATCAGCAGCATCCACAAGCCAAAGAAGACGAGGATCGGGACGACCCAGGAGAGCAGGTCGCTCAGGAAGGTGCTTTCGATCTGGCCAGTGACGGTGACGCCGTGTTCCTGCAGCTGCCGCGCGAGATTAGGCTCGACGCGCGTGGTAATGAACAGCGGCTTGCCGTCCTGCGGCTGCTTGAAGCGACCCTGGATGAAGCGATCGGAAACCTGCACGTCGGCGATCTTGCCGTCGCGCAGCAGGGTCTCAAAATGGCTGTAGGGAATCTGCGCGACGTGCTGCGTGGCGGTGTAGACATATTGAAAGATCATCAGCCCGATGAAGGCGGCGATCCAGTACCAGACATTGAACTGCGTCTTCCTGTTGCTCATGTCCATGGCGTGTCCTCCAGCGTCATATCGATGCAGATCGCCGAACCGCCGCGGCTTCGAAGCGTGCCTTGGGAGAACGTCGGGGAGCGCAAAGTGTTGCAAAGGAATGCTGCAGGGAAACCTGGGATCGCAGTCCCCTGCGGCAGCTATCCACCCGCTCGCGACCGTCTTCTATGGAAATCGATCACCGATGGAGAGGGCCTGACGCAGGCAGGCCTATAGAAGCTCGGGCCGACCGCCGCACGGTCTTCTAGTCGATGCGCGGTCGCTGCTTGCCACGGCGGGCCAGAACATTGGCGACGATGAGCAGGATGATCGACAGTGCCATCATCAGCGTCGCGGCGGCGGTGATTGCCGGGCTCAGCTTCTCGCGCAGGCCGATGAACATTTCGAGCGGCATGGTGCGCTGATTGGCGCTGGCCAGGAACTGCGCCACGACGACCTCGTCGAACGAGGTGACGAACGCAAAGGCCGCCCCTGACAGTACGCCGGGCAGGATCAGCGGCAGCATCACCCTGAAGAACGATGTGATGGGTCTTGCGCCGGAGATGGCGGCGGCGCGCATCAGATTGCGGTCGAAGCCGGAGAGGCTCGCCCCCACCGTGACGACGACGAACGGACTGGCGAGCGCGGTATGCGCCAGGATGATGCCGGCATAGGTGCTGGCGAGGCCGACGCGCGCATAGAACAGATAAGAGCCGACGGCGGTGATCACCACCGGCACGATCAACGGCGACAACAGCAGCGGCATGACGATGCGGCGGCCGGGAAATTTTTCGTCGGAAAGTGCGATCGCCGTCAATGTGCCTAATATCGTTGCGATCAGCGTCGTCCCGAAGGCAACGATCAGGCTGTTGCCGATGGCTGCCTGCCAGCGCTGGGTTCCGAGCACGACCTCGTACCAGCGCGTCGAAATTCCCTCCAGCGGAAAGATGAAGAAGGCGCCGCTGTTGAACGACAAGGGAACGGGAATGAGGATAGGCACGAGGAGGAACAGGATCACCATGCCGCACCACAGCCAGAGCAGGGTGATGCGGATTCTTTCGCCTGTCGTTGGATAGGGAGATAGCAACATGGCTATACCAGCTTGAGGCGGTCGAGGCCGAGGATGCGGGCGAAGATGCCGAACAGCGCCAGGGTGAAGACGAGCAGGATGAAGCTGAGCGCCGCCGCCATCTCCCAATTCAGTTCGACATTGACATAGCTGGCGATGAAATTGCTGATCAGCTGGTCGCCGGCGCCGCCGATCAGCGCCGGCGTGATGTAATAGCCGAGGCAAAGGATGAAGGTGAGCAGGCAACCGGCCATGACGCCCGGAAAGACCTGTGGAAGGTAGACGCGGCGGAAGGCGGTAAAGGGTTTTGCGCCGAGCGAATAGGCAGCCTTCATCTGCGAGGGCTGGATGGTGCGCATGACGCTGTAGATCGGCAGCAGGGTGAACGGCAGCTGGATGTGAGTCATGGCGATGATCAGGCCGATGCGACTGTACATCAAATCGAGCCGGTCGTCGGCGACGCCGAGCCACAGCAGCAGGTCGTTGACCAGGCCGAATTTCTGCAGGAGCACCGTCCAGGCCGCGGTTCGCACCAGGATCGACGTCCAGAACGGCAGCAGCACCGCAACGATGAGGATTGCGGCGAGGCCCTTGGGCACGGAGGCGATGAGATAGGCGAGGGGGAAGCCCATGACCAGCGTGGCCAGCGTCACCGCTGCGGCGACCAAAAATGTGCGCATGAACACCTGCACGAAGATCGCCTGTTCGGGTGGCACTCTTTCGATGCCGCCATCGGCATTCCAGCGCAGGTCAAGCGCGCTCAGCAGATAGAACGACGTCACGCTATGGGTGCCGCTCTCGATGACCGGCCATGTGCCCGGCGCCGACCAGAACGGCACCGCTTTCATCACCTCCAGCGGCGGCCGGTCGGCAGAATCCAGTTGACGCACCGTCTTGAGCACCTGGCTGCGCGCGCCGGGCAGGCGAGCGTTGAGGCTCTTGGCGAGTTCGTAGGCAGTGCCCTTGGCCTGATTGCTGCTGAGATCGGCGGCAAGGGCCAGGAACGCAGCATCGTCGGGCAGTCCGGTGCCGTTCCAGCCGCGCAATGCCTGGCTGGTCTGCGGCAGTGCGTTGGCAATCGTCGGATCATAGACGGCGCGCGACAGAAGCAGGATGATCGGGATGCCGAAGCTCAATGCCAGCAGCACCAGCAAAGGTGCCGCCAGCGTCAGCGATCGCAGGCGGTCGCCGAGATCGGCGCGGCGAAGTGCTGCCGCAACCGACTTTGCTGCGCCGGAATCGGCGGCCGACCAGTCGCGGCTTGCCCGCGGCCGGTCCAGTTTCGTGGGCTCGAGCGCCGACATTTTCCCTACTGCGCGAGCCAGGCGTTGAAGCGCTTGACCAGATCCTCGCCATAGTCGCCCCAGAATTCGGTATCGGCGACCAGGTAAGCGGTCATGTGGTCGGGTGCGTTCGGCAATTTCCTCAGGGCGTCCGGCGCGACGAAGGACGCCGCATCGATGCGCACCGGCCCGTAGGTGATGTAGCTGGCGAGCTTGGCGTTGATTTCCGGCTGGCTGATATAGGCAAGGTATTTGTAGGCCAGATCCGGGTTCTTGGCGCCCTTCGGAATGGCGATCATGTCATATTCGAGGATCTGGTTGTTCCAGACGATCTTGAACGGCGCCCCGTCCTTGTCGATGGCGTTCTGGATACGGCCGTTCCAAGCGGTGGTCATCACCACTTCCTTGGATGCGAGGAGCTGCGGCGGCTGTGCGCCGGCATCCCACCAGACGATGTCCTGCTTGATGGTGTCGAGCTTCTTGAAAGCGCGGTTGACGCCTTCGGGGGTTGCCAGCACCTCGTAGATATCGGCCGCCGCGACCCCGTCGGCCATCAGTGCCCATTCGAGGTTCTGTGCCGGAAACTTGCGCATCGCGCGCTTGCCCGGAAACTTCGTCGTGTCGAAGATGTCGAGCACCGAGGTTGGCGCCTCCTTCAGCACGTTGGGGTCATAGGCAAGGACATCGCCATAGGCGTCGAGACCGACGCCGCAGTCCAGCGCCGAACCTTCGATGAACTTTTCACGCGGGGCGATCCTGGAATAGTCGAGCCGCTCGAGAATGCCGGCGTCGCAACCCTGCAGCACGGTCGCGGTCTCGACAGTCACCAGATCGATCGGTACGTTGCCGGTATCGACCATCGCTTTGACCTTGCCAAGATCGCCAAGATATTCCTGCTCGACGATCTTGATCCCGGTTTCCTTGCTGAACGGCTCGAACCATGCCTTGCGCTGGGCATCCTGCCAGGCGCCGCCGCTGGCCATGATCGAAAGTTCGTCGGCGAAGGCGGCATTTCCCATGGTGATGAATGCTGTGGCTGCCGCGAAGGCGAACAGCCGGGCTTTTGTGATTTTCATTGTTCTTATTCCCCTGTTTTCGAGATGGAACCGCCCGTTCCGGCATCGGCCGGAAAGGCGCGGCAGTCGGTGGACGCGCAGGAAACCGTGACCGGCTCCCCGTTGCCCATGGTCGCTTCGGGGCCGACCTTGACGGTCAGCACCTGGCCGCTTTCCAGCTTGGCCAGAAGACGCTGGTGGTCCCCGAGATAGATGCGGCCTTCGACCGTGGCGGCTAACGCATTTGCTCCGTTCGAAGCGGGCGCAAGCTTCAACCGTTCCGGGCGGATGGCGACATGGCAGGCTGCGCCTTCGGCGACGCCGATGGCCAGCGCGGCGACCGAACCGCCGCCGTACAGCGCGACGCGGCACTCCTTGCCGGAGACGCGCTCGACCTTGCCTTCCAGCGTGTTGTTCTCGCCGATGAAGCTGGCGACGAACGAGCTCTCCGGCGTGTTGTAGAGATCGTCAGGCGAACCGAGCTGGGCAATCCCGCCATTGTTGAACACGGCAACGCGGTCCGACATGGTCAGCGCCTCGCTCTGGTCGTGCGTGACATAGACGATGGTGACGCCGAGCATGGTGTGCAGCTGCTTGATCTCGATCTGCATGTGCTCGCGCAGCTTCTTGTCGAGCGCGCCGAGCGGCTCGTCCATCAGCACCAGGCTTGGCTCGAACACCAGCGCGCGGGCGAGCGCGACGCGCTGCTGCTGGCCGCCGGAAAGCTGCGCCGGCCGCCGGTCGCCGAACTGCCGCAGCCGCACCATGTCGAGCGCGCGGCCGACGCGGGAGGCCACGTCCGCTCTGGTGGTCTTGCGGACCGAGAGCGGGAAGGCGACGTTCTCCTCGACGCTCATGTGCGGAAACAGCGCGTAGTTCTGGAACACCATGCCGATGTTGCGTTCGTACGGCGGCAGCCTGTCGACCGACCGGCCCTCAAGCGTGATGACGCCGCTGGTCGGCCGTTCGAAGCCGGCAAGCATGTTGAGCGTCGTCGTCTTGCCCGAACCAGAGGGGCCGAGAAGGGTGAGGAACTCGCCGCGCGCCACGCTGAGGTTCAGCCGTGTCACCGCGAACGTGCGGCCGTCATAGGATTTCTCGACATCGGCAAACTCGACAAATCCCTGGCCACCATTGGGGTCGTCGGCTTTGAGGCGGCCGCCGGCATTGGCCTTCGGCGGACCGGCGCTGTCGCGTGACATGCCTGTCGCTTCGGCCTTCACGGGCGGAAATCCGTTGAGCGCCGGCAATGGCCGCTTGTCGAAACGAGGTGGTGCTTGCCGTCCATGTGCCGGTCTCGCTTGACGCTGGCCGCGCAAGGCGGCAAACCAAACTTGTATGCTCACACAATCGATCGCTAAAGAAGCATAGATGCAGACAAGTTTGCCCGTCAAGCGGCATTCTTCGGTGTTGTGTGAGATTTTTCAGCCCGGATTTTGGAATCAGGCACCGGACAAGCACTATTGTCCGGAGGATTGTCTTATGCTAGATGCGCCGGTAGCCAGAGCCTCAACACACCGAAACCGCCAATCCGCATGCTTCAGGACCTGCAACTCGCCTCGGAGGAAGGCCCAGTCTACCGGCGCCTTGCCGACGCTATTGCCGAACGGATTACAGCCGGCACGCTTGCAGTTGGAGACCGGCTGCCGCCGCAGCGCGAGATTGCCCGCGCGCTTGGCATCAACGTCACCACGGTGACGCGGGCGCTATCGACGCTGCAGCAGCGCGGCCTGCTCGAAGCGCGGCCCGGACGCGGCACCACGGTGGCTGCCCGCAACGGCGGCGAAGGACCCGGTTTCGTGTCGGCGCCAAGCGACGACAGCGGCGTCATCGACCTTTCCGTCAACCGGCCGGCAACCTCGGCCTATCTCGATGCCCTGGCCCTGCTGCTGCCGCGCCTGGCCAAGGACCGGCACTACGCTACGCTTCAGGACTATCACCCGCCCGAGGGGCCGCTGTGGGCGAGGGCGGCGATCGCCGAGTGGATGCAGCCGGTCGCCGGCGCCGGCGATCCCGGCCGGGTGGTGCTGGCGGCGGGCGCCCAGCATGGGCTGGATTGCGTGCTTGGCGCGGTGGCCAGGCAGGGGGAGGTCGTGCTCGCCGACGAAGTGACCTATCAGGGCATCAATGCACTGTGCCGGGTGCATGGGCTCGATCTCAGAGGCATCGCCATGGACCGTGGCGGCATGCGGGCCGACTCGTTCGAGGCGGCCTGCGTGCAGTTGCGCCCGCGCGCGGTCTTCCTGGTGCCGACCCTGCACAACCCGACCACCATCACGCTGGGCGAGGAACGCCGGCACGAGCTGGTGACTGTCGCCCGTCGCCATAACGTCCTCATCATCGAGGATGACGTCTATCGGCCGCTGGCGGACAATCCGCCGCCGTCGCTTGCCAGCCTCGAGCCCGAATTGACGGTTCACATCGGCGCCTTGTCGAAATGCCTTGCCCCGGGACTGCGCCTCGGTTTTGTGATCGCGCCACGCGCCATAGCCGGCCAGGTCGCTGCGGCTTTGCGCATAAACTGCTGGAGCATCAGCCCTCTGACCGCGCTGATCGGCGCACGGCTGATAGAAGAGGGCTCGGCGGCGCGCATCATCGAAGCCCAGAAGCAGGAGCTTCGCCAGCGCCAGGCCATCCTCACCGAAATCCTCGGCCGCTACGATGTCCAGAGCCACGCCACCTCGACGCATGCCTGGCTGCGCCTGCCGGAGCCGTGGCGCGGCGCGGGTTTCGCTCGCACCTGCCTGGAACGTGGCGTTGCCGTTCTTCCCGGCGATGCCTTCGCGGTCGGGCGCGAGCCGGTGCAGCACGGAGTGCGCATCAATGTCGGCGCCGCGCGCTCGCTCGACGATCTGCGCACCGCGCTGAACACCATGGCCGAACTGCTCGCGGCCGGGCATCTGCAACTGCCTGGCTTCGTCTAGACCATGATCCCGAAAAGTGGGGGCCGGTTTTCGGAAAAGATCATGGTCAAACAAGAAGATACGGTCGTGGCAGCAGCGGAAACCGTTGAAATCGCCATTGTCGGCGCTGGCGCTATCGGGCTGGCGACGGCGCTCCGCCTTGCCGCCGAGGGCCGCGAAGTCTTGCTTGTCGACCCCAATGAGCCGGGCTCCGGCGCTTCGTTCGGCAATGCCGGAACGATCGCCGAATATGCCTGTATGCCGGTCGGCAATCCGGCCGTTCTGCGCGCGCTGCCAAAACTGCTGCTCGATCCAGACAGCCCTTTTTCGCTGCGCTGGCCGGCTCTGTTCCAGTTGGCGCCGTGGCTGGTCAGTTTTGTCAGAGAGTCGCTTCCGGCGGCCACCCGTGCCAATGCGCTGGCACTCGCCGGGCTTCTGGCCGAGGCCCTGCCGGCCTGGGAGGAGATGGCGAAAGAGGCCGATATGGTCGACCTGCTGCGCCGCAACGGCTGCCTCTATTTGTATCGTCGCGAGAGCGGTTTCGCCAGGGCGGCCGGTGGCAGGGCGCTGCGCGCCGGGTTTGGCGTGCATCAGGAGGTTCTGACGCCGGCAGAGGTGGCCGCGCTGGAGCCGAGCCTGCCCACGACCGGGGCCAGCGGACTGTACTTCCCGGATTCGATGAATGTCACCGATCCAAAGACGCTGATGCGGCGGCTGCTCGATGCCGCAACCACCCGCGGCGTGTCGGTGGCACAGGCTGCTATATCAGGGCTGCAGGTCGAGGCGGACGGTGTCAGGCTCAGCGGTTGCGGCCTTCGCGTCAGGGCGAATACGGTGGTGATCGCCGCGGGTGCGCAATCGCGGGCGCTGGCCATGCAGGCAGGCGACGGCATCCCGCTCGAGACCGAACGCGGCTATCATCTCGAATTCCCGACCGAAGCGCCTTTGCTCAATCGTCCGGTCTGTCCTGTCGATCTCGGCTTCTACATGACGCCGATGACCGGCCGGCTGCGTGTCGCCGGAACCGTCGAGCTCGGCGGGCTTGCAGCGCCGGCAAATCCGCGCCGGCTGGCGCTGCTGGATCGCGGTGCCAGGCAGTTCTTCCCCTCACTCGGCCGGCCCTCATCCGAATGGCTCGGGTTCCGGCCGTCGCTGCCCGATTCCCGGCCCGTCATCGGTCGGTCACGTGGCAGCCCCAGGGTGATCCATGCGTTCGGTCATGGTCATCTCGGCCTCACTCTGGCGCCGATCACCGCCCGCCTGGTCGCCGACCTGATTGCCGGACGCGGCGACCCTGACTGCCTCGCGCCCTTTGCGGCGGACCGCTTCGGTGCATGAAGGTAGGTCGGCGTCGCCGCGGTAGCGGAGCGTGTAAGCTTGGGCAGGCGTTCGGCAATCCAAGCAAAAACCCGCCCCGGTCTCCGGAGCGGGTCTGTTGCCTGAGGCGGAACTCAACACATGTCCGCAGCCGCAAGGTCACCTCGCGATGCTGAAGATCTGGTTAACCCGCCATATTTGATTCAAATCCAGCTGTGGATGTTCGCCTTTGGGTAAATCGAAATGGGCCATCCTTGTCCAGCGGCGGGCAAAAGGAGAATCCATGACCAGTGACTTTGCCGCAGCCCACCTCCATCTTGAACGAGCCTGCCACTATTTGCGCGGCGATGACGAGACGAGCAGCGCGGCGCGCGCCGCCCTGGACATCCTGATCGATGCAATTGCCGCAGCCCAGTACAAGCGTCCGCCCGCTGACGTGGTGGAATTTCCCAGAACGGCAAAGCAGCGTTAGTCGGCGAAGCGCGGCGCATCCGCAGGATTAATGCGCCGCTTCAAGTTCTTGTTTTCCTACATGTCGTTGTCTTGACATGTCGTTGTCCTGATACTGCTGCGCGCCCTCGGGCCAGGCCCGAGGGCATGCCTTAGGCGACATGCAGCGGCGGGCGAAACAAATGGAGCGGACGGCCAGTTCAAATTAAACGCATCCCGCTTTGGGTCCGCCGTACCTCTCCCAATGGCTGATGCTCGGCAGCAGGAGCTACCGACGACGGCGGATTGACTCTTACTCTGCGCTCGTGCTGATGTTGCAGTGCAACATAGGGCAGCGGGGGCTAACTGGTGTTTATTGGGCAGCAGCAGTATTCAAGCGCGACACCGATATGGAACGTTGGTCGCAGCAAGATCACGAAAGTCAGAGGATGGGACGATACATTTGACGGGTTGACCGCATTTGCCCCGTTCTGGGCAATGGCGGCGATCTTCAGTATCGCCGGTGATATCTACTCCATGCTTGGCTACAAGGGGCCGCTGTTTGCCGCTCTGAGCTGGTCGGTCGTCCTGTTCAGCCTGCTACTCCTGCTGTACCCGCGGCGAACCGAGTTCTTGATCGGGCTCGTGATGGTATCGCTTGTGCTGTACGCGCTGCGCATGCCGGTCGCTTCGAACAACAAGACGATCACGGCGGTGATGAACGGGGCTATCCTGCTCAGTGTGGCAGTGCTCTATCTGCGGGCCGCCGGCCGCGGCGCCGCGCTGGCCCGGATGGAGCTTTATCAACAGATCCGGATCGTCGCCCGGGCGCTGCTCGCCATCATGTATTTCTACGGCATCTTCCACAAGATCAACACCGATTTCCTCGATCCTTCCGTGAGTTGCGCGGTGGGCCTCTACGCTCCGCTGGCTCGTCCGTTCGGCCTCGAGGACAATCTGTTTGGCCGGTATCTTGCGATCTTCGCCACCTTCGTCATTGAGGCGATTGCGATCGTGTCCCTCTACTGGAAGCGCTATTTCGCCGTGGGGTTCATCCTCGCGCTCGTCTTCCATTACGTGATCCCGATCTCGGCCTATTCCTGGTACATGGACTTTTCCAGCCTGGTGTTCGCGCTGTATGTGCTGAGCATCCCCACGCCCGCCAGCGAGGCGCTCTATCGCACCTCGCTGGAGTTTACCAATCCGCTGCGCGAGACGTTCGGCCGGATCGGGATCTTGCTGCCGGGCGCGGCCGTGATGCTGGTCGCGGTCACTCTCGTCATTGCGCTCACCTATGCTTTTCCCGGGCGCTCCTTCGACATGATGGTCCACTCCGTCTGGATCCTCATTTGGGCGGTAGTGGGCGGCGCGGCGATGGTCGTGCTGTCCCATGTGGCCCTGCAGAACCTGCCTTGCCGGACCGTCTCCTCGCCGCGCCAGCCGCTCTGGGTCTATTTGGTGCCGGGCTTGTTCTTCCTCTCCTGCCTGTCACCCTATGTCGGGCTCAAGACGGAGAGTTCCATCAACATGTTCAGCAATCTGCACACCGAGGCCGGCCAGACCAACCATCTGCTCTTTCCCAAGCCACCATACATGTTCAACTATCAGAACGAGGTGGTGAAGATCGTTGATTCGTCCGAGCCCCATCTCGTCCGCCAGTCGCGGGCGGGCAATTACCACGTCCTCCTCGATGTGAAGAAACAACTGCGCCGGAAGCCCGAGGCTTGGGTGACTTACGTGAAGGATGGTGAGACGATTACCCGCGCCAACGCGTCGACCTTCGCAGGCGAAATGCCCAGCCTCCTCGAACGCAAGTTGCTTGTGTTCAAGCTGGTGGATTTCTCGCGGCCGAAGTCCTGCACCCACTGAGCGCCGCTCTCACGGAAACTGGTAGATGTCGCCGGGCAGTCTGGCCATCCATTTCGCCGGGAACTGCCCGAGCGCGTCGCGATTGCAAGGGACACGCGGCGCTTTAAGTTCATGTCGTTGTCGCAAAACCGCTGCGCACCCTCGGGTCAGGGCCCGAGGGCATGCTTTTGTGACATGCTTTAGCGCCGTTCGAGGTCGGCAGGGATCAGCGAGCGGCCGCGAAGCCTCAGGGTGGCCCGGCGTCCGAGCTTGAGCGCCGGATAGATCAGCCGCGCGGCCGTCCTGTTTGAGAGAATCCTGCGGTTGAGCCAGCCGAAAAGCGTCGAAGAGGAACTGAGGATCGCCATGAGATTGATGGCCTCCTCGCCGTGGTAGACGCGATCCTCGAAAACGAAGAGCATGCCCTCGTTCAGGTCGAAGCCCTGGTGCTGAAACTCGACAACGCGCGGGTCGCCGGAGCGCGCGTCGAGCAGCTCGACAGGACCGACCGCGTCGCGCAGCCGGGCAAAGCGGACATAGCTCTGGCAGAAGATGCAGTCGCCGTCATAGACGATAAGCGCCGTCTTGCCGGGGGGCTTCATTGCAGCGTCGGATCCTGACTGTGCCCGATTGGTGCTTCTACGGAGCTATCGATCGCGCAATTGCCGTAGAATGCGCAGCCGGAGACGACGGGCAGATTGCTGAAGGCGTCGAGGATGGCGACGAGCACCAGCCCGACAATGCCGAGCATCAACATTTTCTTGTAGGCGGACAAGTCGCGAAGCATCTTGGTCCTTTGCTGCTTGAATCGGACCTGGTCGATCCTTGGTCAAAGCGCGATCGATTTCAACAGCCGGCTGGCTGCAAGAACGGCAGCCCGTGCCGGCCAAGGTTTCCTATCGCTTGAGCTGCCATAGTCGGCACCAGCCTGTTATTGTGCAACGCAACAATGAGTGAAGATCGGCGGAAAATCAAGCGGAATGCTGAATTTCGCCGACTTTTGCGACATTGCATCGGCGGCAACCGGCAATGCGGACCTCCGAGCCAATTCGCACTTGCCACACAGTATGATGCAATGCACAATCGCCATCGAAACCGAAGGACCGGGCCGGCCGATAAGCCGTATCCAGGAAACGCTGAAGTTGAACCTGCCCACACGTGAGACCTGGCTGGACACTGCCAAGGGCTTGGGAATCACCCTCGTCGTCATGGCCCACGTCCTCGACCACAGCACCTGGCGATGGGCGCACCCGATTTACTTTACGGCATCGCTGTTCTTCATGCCGTTCTTCTTCATCATATCCGGCTACCTTTTTGCCGTGACGGAGAGGAAGGCGCTTTTCCGGAAGCGCGTCCAGGGCCTGCTCATTCCCTATGTGATGTTTCTCGGCGCGATCATGGCGAGCGTGCTCGTTGTGGACTTTTTGCGCGGCGACACCCCGGCGCCCTGGCAGATCAGGGAACTCATCACCGACGCGCTGCTGGGCGGACGGCACCTGACGCGCGAACTCGGCGTGTTCTGGTTCGTCACCTGCCTCGTCGCCACGCAACTCGTCTACAACGAGGTCGCGATCAGGACCAGCGGACCGACCGATCCCGGAATGCTGATCTTCGTCGGCGCATCCGTCGGCCTCGCCTATTCAATCCAGGCCTACTGGCAGGAGGTGCGCGCGCCGCTGGCTCTGACGAACGTGCCGCTCGCGATCGGCGCATTCTGGTTCGGACATTTCCTGCGCGAACGCGGCATGAGCGCGCTGTGGTCGGCGGTGTTTGTCGTGGCGGTTGCCGGGGTTGCGCTCGCGGCGGCGCGGTCGGGGTCCGACTTTACCTTCAGCATGAAGAACGCCATCTTCGGCCCCCCGCTTCTCGGCCTGCTCGTTGCATTGGCGATCTCGACCTTTATCCTCGGCCTCGTCCGCTTCATGGCGATCTCGACCTTTATCCTCGGCCTCGTCCGCTTCATGGCGATGCCGAGCTTGCGCATCGCTCCGTTGGCGGAAATCGGCGCAGCCTCCCTGGTGATCATGTTCGTCCATCAGTTCGTTCATTTCACGCTGCGGGACTTCGGAATGTCTTCCGAGTTGGCGCTGATTGCCCTGTCGCTCGGACTTCCCTATCTGCTCTATCGCGGACTGAGATCGTCCCGGATACTGTCTCCCTGGTTCATCGGAAGCGGAGACCTGGCGCTCAGCATCCAACTGATGAGGCGGAGCCTCGCGTTCCGGGCAGGCTGAGCACGAACGCGTCCAGGCGACGGCAGCAGCGGTTTGCTTCCGGATCGGAGCTGTCCAGCGCCCAGATCGTCTGCCTTGCCGGCCCGGGGCCGAGCGTGCGCGTGTCGGCATCCGAGTACGATCCCCCGGACAGATCTTCCTGGCCCCCTGTTCCCGCGAGGGCGGCGGGCGTATTCTCACGGTCCGACGGGTCGAAATCATCAGGGGAGGAGATTGCGATGGCTGAGGCAACGCGCCACGACGCCTGGCAGGCCGGGGATAGCTACGACCTCTATATGGGGCGATGGAGCCGTCAGATCGCTCCACCGTTCCTGGATTGGCTCGATCCGGCGGAGGGTCTGGACTGGCTGGAGGTGGGTTGCGGAACCGGGGCGCTGTCGGCAGCCATCCTGGCCCGTTGCAATCCCAGGAGTTTGGTGTCCATAGACCCGTCGGAGGGTTTTCTCGCCAAGGCGCGGGCAAACGTGCCGGACAAGCGTGTCGCGTTTCTCGCAGGCGATGCGCAGGCCTTGGCAGTCGAATCGGGCAGCAAGGACATGGTCGTGTCGGCGCTTGTTCTCAACTTCGTTCCCGACAGGCAAAAGGCGCTCGCCGAGATGCGGCGGGTGGCCCGCCCTGGAGCGACGATTGGATTCTATGTGTGGGATTATCCCGGCGGCGGGGTGGAATTCATGCGGGCCTTCTGGACCGCTGCGACGGCGCTTGACCCCGGTGCCATCGACCTTACCGAAGACAGGCGTTTTCCATTTTGCACACAAGATGGATTGACCGATCTCGCGGAGAAGGCAGGCCTGGGCTCCATCGACTCCACCCGGATTGAAATGCCGGCCGTGTTCAAGGACTTTGAGGACTACTGGCGCCCCTTCACCCTGGGTGCGGGACCGGCGCCCGGCTACTGCATGAGTCTCGACCCCGCAGCTCGCCAGAGATTGATGGAGAGGCTCCGCGACAGTCTGCCGCGTGGCGAGGGCGGGTCCATTCCCCTGAAAACGAGAGCCTGGGCAGTCAAGGCGAAGGTGCGCTGATGACCGGCAGCCCATGTCGCACCAAACCGGCAGGCGGCCAATCATAGACTGCCGGCGCAAAGTTCGGGTTGACCGGCCTTGTGCGCGAAGCGACTATTCGTCTGGACAGCCGAGATGCAGATTGTGCGAGGAGATTACGATGGACGAGCCCGATCGCTGGCGTCACATGTCGAGCGCGCCAAGGGATGGCAGCCGAATCCTGGTCACAGTTCGGCCGTCTGAGCAGGGGCCAGCGGAAGTCGACCTGGCTTACTGGTCTCGAGCCGACCAGTTCGGCAGTGAGGGGTGGCGTGCTTCCGACTCGTCGCCCGGACGCGTGGTTGAATACGCCGAACCCGAGCTGAAGTGCTGGATGCCGCTGCCAACCGCCAATCTGAGCAAGGGTTCAATGCCGAGCCCTTGGGACGAAGAAGATGTCCCGCTGCTGGATGGATCGGGGATATGAGGCTGAGCGCGATCGTCACAGCTGCCAATCTCCCCCAAGTGGGGGAGATGTCCGGCAGGACAGAGGGGGGCGCCGTAGAGTGCCAACCTCAATTTCCGATTGCAAGAAGCTCGTCGTCGAAGTCGATGGTTCGCAGCATGCCGACGCCAATGCAGGCGACGAGGCAAGGACAAAGCGTCTTGAGCAAGACGGCTGGACTGTGCTGCGCTTCTGGAACGACGACGTCATTCGCGGCATCGACAATGTCTGCCAGCATATTGTGATCGAGGCAGGGCTCGCCGGTACGACTTGATACGCCGGCGGGACAGCGCCCCCCTCTGTCCTGCCTGACATCTCCCCCACGAGGGGGGAGATTGGCAGCTCCGCTGTCGGCTCCCTTCTCTCAGACCCTCAGAACAGGAATGCCGCCGTGGCCGGGTTCGCGCCGGTACGGCCGGCCGATGAATCCATGCTTCGGATGAGCTCGAGGTCCTTTGAATCCAGCTCGAAATCGA
Source organism: Mesorhizobium sp. WSM4820 (assembly GCF_055811075.1). Taxonomy (NCBI): domain Bacteria; kingdom Pseudomonadati; phylum Pseudomonadota; class Alphaproteobacteria; order Hyphomicrobiales; family Phyllobacteriaceae; genus Mesorhizobium; species Mesorhizobium sp. WSM4820. Next base: position 123,889 of record NZ_JBVVQN010000010.1, read on the forward strand.
AGACGTCGAAATTGGCGGCAATCCGGTCCTGGTGGATCGACTTTGGAATGACGATCAGCCCTTCCTGAAGATGCCAGCGGATGATCACCTGCGCCACGGACTTGCGGTGTTTTGCGGCGATCTTTTCGAGGGTCGGGTCGCTCAACAGCCGGCCGCTGCCCAGCGGGCTCCAGCTTTCGATGCGGATGTTGTGCGTGCTGTGAAATTCTCTGGTCTGGCGCTGTTGAAACCGGGGATGGAGTTCGATCTGGTTGACTGAGGGTGTGACACCAGTCTCGCCGATGATCCGCTCCAGATGGTCGTGGTTGAAATTCGAAACGCCAATCGACTTGGTCCGGCCGGATTGCCTGAGTTCGATCAGCGTCTTCCACGCCTCGACATATTTGCCCTGGCTGGGCACCGGCCAGTGGATCAGGAACAGGTCGATCTGCTCGATGCCCAGCTTGTTCATCGTCTCGTCGAAAGCCCGCAGGGCGGCGTCACGCTGATGCGCGCCGTTGCGCAGCTTCGAGGTGATGAACAGCTCGCTTCTCGGCACGCCAGCCGTGCGGATCGCCTGCCCGACGCCCTCCTCGTTCTGGTAGCCTTCGGCGGTATCGATCAGTCTGTAGCCGGCCTCGATTCCCCAACTCACGACTTGGGCCGTAATGGCTGGATCGACCTGCCAAACGCCAAGGCCGATCTGGGGAATAGCTGAGCCATCATTCAATGTGATCTGCGCAGCTTTAGTCAGGGTAATTTGTTCAGGCATGCTCAGGTCCTTCTGCATCGCTCCCGCCCCGGCGCAGTGCTTATCTAGGCGCGGCGTCCGCCAATGCGAGTCGACAGGTGGAGAAAGTAGAAGTGCGCCGTGAAGCCGGGATGAGATCCGGTTCGAACCGCCCAGCATTTCCAAACATGGAGATCAATAAATTGGACCGGGGGATGGCACGCCAATCCGGATCGATCTCGAAAAATCTGGCGAAAGGCCCGACTCCCGCGCACGGCCGTCAATGTGGGCTGCCTCCCTCAAAACCGACATCGGCAAGCTGACATCGAGCGCACCCCGTGCATACGCATATTCGGGGAGATAGCCGTTAACGATGAGGCGCCAGTCAAGAGGCACCACGTCACCGACGGCTCGCATCATCTTGACGATCGTGGTCGTGCAGTTCGTCGTGATGGAATTATAGAATTCTGGAGTCGTGGAAAGTGCATTTGCGTCCAAGACGTATTCCAGCAAGAGCGCCCGGGCCGCTTCCGGTGACACTTTTAGCCGATAGATTTGGACATCCTCTCCACGAACGTTTGACCTGACGCCGACGACGTCTCGCTCATCAGCCGCAATAATGACCAGGGGATTGCTCTTGAACAGGTCTGCCATGGGTGAAAACTTGCCGCCTCATGGCGCCGCACCTCAATCGACCAGGCAAGATAGTCACCTCCTGCAAAGCCGAAGCTTATGATGACATGGGCGATTTTGGTCCCGGACCAATAAGACATGAAGAGATCCACCGTCTGAAGGGTGGAGGGGTCGTAGGTCCGCGTTGTCCAGCGTTCGGTGAAATCAGTAGCGCTACGCCACTCGAAGTCGCGCACATCAGTCAGCGTCAACAGGTTTCCGTCGCGGGTGCCGGTTACCTGACGGGCGACGTCGGGCGCCCAGTCCGCGTGATCGAAAGGCCTGATGGTGCTCCACCAAACCAGAACCACAGCTAACGCAGCTGCAAACAGGACAAGCGCCCTGATGCGAAACCGGCTGAAGAGGGCGATGATAGTGGCGAGGCCGAACAAGATGAACAGGACGCCGGCCAGAGCCCGTCCAAGCTCAGCCACAGGCAGACGATACCACATGGCAAGTCCGGCCCAGGCAGTCAGGATTGCGACGGCCAGCGAAAGGATGATGGCAAGCGAGATCCGAGCGATGCGACGCATCTATTCCCCCTCTGGCGGGCCGCTCGCTGGTGGCCTTGCATTGCCTGGATGCCATTTTTCACCGACGTCCGAAGGCAGCTCTATATGGCGATATTGGAGCACATTCGGGCTGTTGCGCCAAATCGGCGCCCGCCCGGGCAGCCGATAAGAGGACTGGTTGAAAAGCCCCGGCCAGCTTGCCGTTCATCGTTGGTACCCGGCGGGCCGACATGTTATGCTGTGGCGGCAACCGCTGCAGCCCCAGGTGACTGTCAGGGGGATTGAGTTAGGCAACGCTTTCGGTCGTTTGGTCCCGACCGGAAGATCGTGCTCGGCGCTGGAAATTTCGCACAAAAGCAACCGCCCGCAACGTTGTGTCTGACTGCCACAGATGCCGCGAAGCTGGCCACGTGGGAGGATATCGTGATCAAGAAACTGGCTTTCGTTTTGTCATGCACTGCCGCCCTTTGCGTAACGTCCGCCTTTGCGCAGGACGAAAATCTCGAGAAACTTGGCGGCTTCAAGACGACCGGCACACCGATGATGGAGCCGATCCCGCAAACCGGAGAAAACGCCGAAGCCCTCAAAGCCATTGCAGCGAAGGTCAAAGTCCCGGATGGTTTTAAGATCTCTCTCTATGCCATCGTTCCCGACGCGCGTCATATCGCCGTAGGACCGCAGGGCGTGGTGACCTTCGTCGGTACCCGCAAAGAGCTGGTCTACTCCATGACCGACCGCAACAAGGACCGCGTCGCCGACGACGTGAAGGCCTTTGCGCCTTCGATCAAAATGACGGTTCCGAACGGCGTCTGTTTCTCGAGGGATGGCCACCTCTACGTCGTCGAACAGAACCGCGTATTGTGGTTCCCGGCGGCCGAGTTTTTCTATGAAGGTCCCGATGTCGCGGCTTTCCCGATCGTGAAGCAGGGCGAGCTGATACCCGCATCCAACGAGAGCTACAATCACACGGCCCGAACCTGTCGCGTCGGGCCTGACAACCGCATCTATATTACCATCGGCCAGCCGTTCAATGTGCCAGCCCCCGAAGTGCTCCCGGAATTCGAGAAACTCGGCATCGGCGGCATCATAAGCATGAAGCAGGACGGTACCGACCGCAAAATTTATGCGCGCGGAATGCGCAATCCCCTCGGCCTGGATTTCAACCCAAAGGACAAGACACTTTGGGTGAACGACAATCAGGTCGACGGCATGGGCGACACCATTCCCCCAGGTGAAATGAACCGTGTTACCGGACCGGACCAGAATTTTGGCTTCCCCTGGTATGGCGGCGGCAAAGTTCGTACGGTTGAGTACAAGGGCGCAACAGTCCCCGAAGGCGTGATCTTCCCGGAGGTCGAGCAAGAGGCTCACGCGGCCGATCTCGGGCTGTCGTTCTATACCGGCAAGCAGTTCCCCGAAAAATACCGCGGCGGCATCTTCTCGACCCAGCACGGCTCGTGGAACCGCGTGGACCCGGTAGGGGCTCGGGTGATGTTCACCTCGCTCAAGGCGGACGGCACGGCGGACAAAGCTGAAGTGTTCGCTGACGGCTGGCTGAACGAGAATGGCGAATATCTCGGCCGTCCTGTCGATGTTCAGATGCTCAAAGACGGTTCGCTGCTGGTGTCCGACGATTTGGCCGGGGCCGTCTGGCGGATTTCCTACGGCGATTAAGCGACTGGCCAGGCGGCAGCCTTCTGCTGCTGCCTGGTTTGCTTCTCTATGGATAAGGGAGTTCGGGGTGAGGCGTTTGATCGTCAGTCTGGCCACGCTCTTTGCCTGTTCGTCGCTTGTGCAGGCCGGAGGTGATGCCGCTTCGGGCAAAAAAGTCATGCTGAAGTGCCAGGTTTGCCATGGCAAGGACGGCATCGCCAAGCTGCCCGACGCGCCGAACATAGCAGGGCAAAAGGAGGCTTATCTTGTCAAGGCGCTGAACGCCTTCAAGACAGGCGAGCGCAAGAATGAGCAGATGACTGTCGTGACCAAAGGCTTGAGCGATGAGGATATAGCTGATGTCGCCGCCTATTATTCATCGATCAAGATCACCGTTCAGGTTCCGCCATGAGGCCAGCTCGCAGACGTCCGCCGCCTGGCTACGCCACCGAGCGATCACGGGTTCCATCCGCCGCTGCCGTACTGACGGGTAATGATCTCGAGCAGATGACCGTTGGGGTCCTCGAAATAAACGCCGCGGCCGCCGTCGTGGCGATTGATCGCGCCCAGCTGCGTCCGGCCAGGATCAGCCCAGTACGGCAGGTTCCGTTCACGAATCCTGCCGAAGATCTCGTCGAAATCGGCTTCGCTGACCAGGAAGGCGTAATGCTGCGGCCTGATTTCGCCTGAGGTATCCATGTAGTCGAGGTTGGCACCGTTTTCGGTGGTGACCATCTGGAAAGGCCCCCAGCGCCTTGGGGCGGGAAGGCCAAGCATTTCCGCCAGGAATTTTGCCGACGCCCCGCTGTCGCGGGCCGGCAGTATTGTATGGTTGAAATCGATAGCCATGCCGTCACTCCCTTCGATCTCTCCTCGCACGTCGTTGTTCCGCGACTGAAGCGATGCTGCACGAGATGGGGTCGAAGGCCATGATGCTCAAGCCGTCGTGGCAACCTGCCCGATGACCTGCACGGGGTCAGCTTCATGAATACGGACGATGATCATTTCGCCGCTATCCGGCACCTCGCCCGTCAAACCGGTGATGTTGACCTGATGCGTGACAAGCACGGCAGGTCCGCCGAAACGCTGCCCGCGGAGCCAGGCCAAAAGGGCAGCGGTGCGCACTTCTGCGGCCGAACTGTCGCCAAAGAAGGAATTGAGCAGCTCAAGAGGCACGACGTCGCCGATCCCGAGCAGGCGAGCGGTATCCAGGCAGCGACACCACTGGCTCGAATAGACGGCTGCCGACGAGATGCCGTTCGCACGGAACAGGTCGCCGATCGCGCGGGCCTGCGCACGACCTTTTTCCGACAGATTCCGTTGGGTGCTGCAGTCACCGAGCCTGAAGCCAGGCGGATCGCCGGAGCCTGGGGCCGCGGCATGGCGCAGCAGCGCAATGGCTTCTCCGGATCGCAGGGCTGCCCAGAGTGGCCCGGAGGCTTGGGCCGTGCCGAAGGCAGCCGCTCCGAGCGACAGGACAAGAAGTTGCCGACGTCCAATTCGCATCCTGCTTCTCACCTTCCGATTAGCGTCTGACGCGGACCAGCACTTCATTCCGTAACTAGCGACATAAATGTTGGTGTCGACGATTTCAGGGCCGATCAGGAGCTGGAAAGATTCCAGCCGCGAGACAGGCCCCGCGTCAGCCTCCGCGACACCCGCCACATCAGCAAGGCGGCGGCCAGGCTGTAGACGCCCATCAAGGCCAGTTGCAGCGAGTAGTCGACGCCGGCGTCGATCAGGTATCCGGTGATGCCGGGACCCATCGCCGAGGCCAGAACCATCACGGCCACCACAACCGAGCGGATCGCGCCGAGATGCGCGGTGCCGTAGATCTCCGGCCACATCGCGCCCTCCAGGGTCGAGGAGAAGCCGTAGCTGATGCCAAGCAGCGCCATGAAGACGAAGATGGCGAAAGGCGCCGTCAGATAGGCAGCCGCGAAGCATGCCAGCGCCAGCGGCAGAAGGAATAGAGGCAGCAGCTGGACCGCCGAGAAGCGGTCGATCAGCCACCCGGCCAGAAGCGCAAAACCCATCGTCGTGGCGGACAGGACGGCGAAGCCGCTGGCGAAGAGTTGCAGCGGCCAGCCCCGGAGCTCGGTTAGATAGACCTGGTGAAAGAAGATGGTCGTGCCGACGAAGGCGGGAGCCAGAACCCCCAGGCAGATGGCGTAGAACGTCGGATCGCGCAGGACTTCAGTCCGCGTCCAGTGCTTCACTGCGCGTTGCGCCCTCGGCTGGGCCTCGCTCTGCGGATTGCGTTCCTTCCGGACCAGCGCACAAACCAGAGGCAAGGCCACGACCAGGATGAAGGCTGCGCAGACGAACCAGCTTCCCCGCCAGCCGACGAGGCCGGCCACGAGGACGAACAGGAAAGGCAGCAGAGCGCCGCCGACATGAAAGCCAAGCGTGACGACCGAGACGGCGCGGCCCCGGTTCGCGGCGAACCAGCGGCCTGTTGCCGTCAGAGCGGTCTGGGTCATCATCCCCTGGCCAAAAAGGCGCAGCAAATAGAGCGCAAGGAGCAGCGTTGGCAGCGAACCGGCGAACCCCATCGCAATGCTGGCGCAGGCTAGCATGAGCATCGTCGCGATCGCCATGGTCACTGTCGAATACCGGTCCAGCGGCCGCCCAAGGAACGGCAGGGTCGCCGCGCTAAGCAGCGTTGCCAGCATGTAAATCCCGCCGAACTCGCCGTGACTCAACCCGAACGTCTCGCGGATACCGCCGTTCGACAAGGCGATGAAGAAGGTCTGCCCGAAGGACGAGACGAGGGTCAGCAAAAAGGCGCCCGCGAGCCAGCGGACATTGTTGACGACGAATGCACTGAAGGACTGCATGATCCCTTTGTTTCTCGATAGAGTGCGCGCTTCCTGTTCGTCTTTATCGGCCTCCGCTGCCGGAGGATATCGGCCAGTTCCGCTTTGATCAGAGGCCTGGCTTCACGTTCGAGCCGGTCGAACTTCCATGCCGATTACCAACCAGCCAGTCCGACTTCGGCGTCCTCGCCACTCTGCTTGCGAGTGAAGTCAGTCGGACGCCGTCGCGCTCTTAGGTCAGGCACTCAAAGGCATCATGCCTCTCGCTCAAGCTCAGGTTCGCTATCGTCTCCTTCTTCCCCTCTCGGATTGTATTTGCGGACACCGTCGAATGAGAAAGGCTTTTCGATGGAAGCCGGTCATTCGGTGGATGTCGGCCGAACCGGAACAATGGTATCCTGCAGGGAGCATTCGGGGAGGCGACTGCATTGACCGAGAGCTTGGAAGTCGAAGGGGCGAGAGGTTGGTCGAATCTGCTGATCGCGGCAGAAAGCGGCGATGCGGGGGCCGTTCGAGCGGAATTGGCGGCCGGCGCCAATATCAACGAGGCGGACGGCGGCGGCTGGTCAGCCCTTCATCTCGCAGCCTTCAATGCCCGCACCGCGGCGGTCGAGGCGTTGATCGAACACCCAGCAATCGATGTGAATTCCAGAAACAAATGGAAGAGCACGCCTTTGAGCCTTGCTTCGGCCAAGGGCCACTACGCCTCCATTTTCGCCCTCGTGAAACATCCCGAAATAGAGATCGACGCAAGAGCCGACTACTACGGCAGAACGGCCCTTATTGAAGCAGCAAAGAACGGACATCTGGATGTCGTCAAGTTGCTTGTCGAGAATGGCGCCGACGTGAATCTTACTGACAAGACCGGAAGAAACAACGCGCTTATCGAGGCTATCAAGGGACGGCACTACGAGGTCGCGGGATACCTGCTTGATTCCCGGAAAATGAACTTTCTCAACAAGGATATGAGACTGAACGCCCTGATCTGGGCTGGAAGCTGCCATAACCCTCAACTCATCGGAAAGCTGGAAGTCTCGATTCATACTTTCTTCGAAGGCAAGTGAAGGTCCCGCTTCCGCCGCGGTGACCATGTCCGTGGTCTTGCACTGGCCGAATGTCTTCGATCGCCGCAGACCGCATGTGGAACACCCTTCCAAGATCATTCAACCAATCGGTTGACAATTCGAAAGCGCGCCTCTATATTCAACTACATGGTTGAATTAGAGACACCCCAGATCGACGCGGTTTTTCATGCGCTTGGCGACGCCACCCGCCGGGACATGCTTCGCGACCTCGCCGGCGGCGAGCGAACGGTGAGCCAGCTGGCGGAACCCTTCGCCATGTCGCTGGCCGCCGCCTCCAAGCACATCAAGGCGCTGGAGAATGCAGGGCTTATTCGTCGCGAGGTGAGGGGCCGCACACATCTGTGCCGCCTCGAACCCGGACCGCTGGCCAGCGCCCACCAATGGCTCGGCTTCTACGAGCGCTTCTGGACCAACCGTCTCGACGTCCTCGAGCGTCTGCTTCGCGAAGAGGACGCACGTAAAGCCCGGCATGATTCCAGGAAATCGCCCGCCTCAAGAGAAGGAGACGACCAATGAACCAGATGAAAGCCATCGAAGCCTATGGCGAACTGACCGAGCCCGCCACGTTCACCATCCAGCGGCTTTTGCCCGGTCCGATCGAGCGGGTCTGGGCCTATCTCACCGAGAGCGACCTGCGCCGGCAGTGGATGGCCGCGGGCCAGATGGAAATGAAGGCCGGCACCTCGTTCGAGTTGGTCTGGCGTAACGACGAGCTGACCGATCCGCCCGGCCAGCGCCCCGCCGGCTTTCCCGAAGAGCACCGGATGAAGGGACGGATCACCGAGCTCGATCAACCTTACAAGCTTGCCATCACCTGGGGAGACACCGGCGGGGTTTCCTTCTTGCTGGAGCCGAATGGGAACGATGTGCTGCTCACCGTCATCCATCGCCGGCTGCCGGAACGCGCAATCCAGCTCAACGTCACCGCCGGCTGGCACATGCACCTCGACATGCTGGCTGCCCGCCTCGCCGGCAAGACGCCGACCTCGTTCTGGGATGGCTGGAGTCGGCTGCGGGAAGAATACGACCGCCGCCTGCCGACCTGACACGGTAGGGTCGACTGAATTCACCGCCCAGCCTCCACCGGCATCCGCCCGTGGAGGCTCGCACACCGGCAACGATGAAACGATGAAACGTGCTTGCATTGGGCAAGCCTGATGGAGGACGTCATGCGCAAATTGATCGCCGGAATGAAGGTTTCCGTCGACGGCAAGATGGAGGGACCCGAGGGTTACGCCGATTGGGTCGACGCCTGGTCGGAGGACTACGGGCTGACGCCGCAGATCGATGCCTGCCTGCTCGGGAGCGTCATGTACGCCGGCTACGAGCGCTACTGGAGCGCGATCCAGAATGAGCCGGACAAGCCGCTGCCGATGACCGGCAAACTGCCGACGCCGGCGGAGCTCGAATGGGCCCGCTTTGCCGAACAGACCCCGCATTATGTGCTGTCGAACACGATGACTTCGGCGCTTTGGCCAAAGACGCGCTTCGTGCGGAGCCTCGAAGACATCGCTGGCCTCAAGCAGCAGCCGGGCAAGGATATCTATCTCATGGGCGGTGCGCGAATGACCGCGAGCCTCATCGATGCCGGGCTGGTGGATGAACTGCGGCTTATCCTCTATCCACTGCTCGTCGGCGAAGGGAAGGCGCTGTTTGGAGCAACGCAAAATCGTCGCGGGCTTGAACTGCGGAAGGTTCAGCAGCTCACAGATGGGCGCGTGAGCCTGGTCTATGGGATCGGCTAAAGCGCGTCGCGTCTGCGACGCGGCTTTAGGTTTTTGTTTTTATGCATGTCGTTATCCCAAAACCGCTGCGCACTTTTGGGCGACATGCATTAACTCAGCCGGTCTTCGCAAATTTCGCAGCGCTGCCTGGCTGAAATTTATTCCTGAAAGGCGCGTCGCCGGTCAGAGGGAAACCGATAGCCCACCGTCAACGGCCAGCACATGGCCGTTGACGTAGGCGGCAGCGTCTGAGGCGAGAAACACCACGGCTCCGCCGAGTTCCTCAGGCTGGGCCCAGCGGCCCGCCGGGGTTCGTGCCTCGACCCATTTGGTGAAGGCCTCGTCGCTCATAAGTGCGGTATTGAGCTCAGTAGCGAAATAGCCGGGGGCGATCGCGTTGACGGTGATGCCGTGACGGCCCAGTTCAGCGGCGGTCGAGCGTGTCAGCCCGTGCAGGCCCGCCTTTGCCGCCACATAGGCGTGAATGGTGGGACGGCCAAGGATCGCTGCAACCGATCCAGTGTTTATTATGCGCCCGAACTTGTTTGGCAGCATCAGGCGCACCGCGTCGCGCATCAGACGGAAGCAGGCCGAAAGATTGACGGCAATCACATGGTCGAAATCCTCGTCCTGCCATTCGACCAACGGACTTCGATGCTGGATGCCGGCGTTGTTGACCAGAATATCGAGGCGGCCGTGGCGTTCGACAATCCCTTCGAGCGACGCCCTCGAGATCGCCGCGTCGGTGACATCGAACGGCAGGGCTTCGGCACCGATCCTTGCGGCCGCCGCGGACAGCGCCGCCGGATCGCGGGCATTGGCGATCACCGTCGCGCCGTTTTCCGCAAGTGCCTTGGCCATGGCGAAGCCGAGACCACGCGAAGCACCCGTGACCAACGCAACACGGCCGTTGAGCGAGAACAATTCCGACATTGAGATCCCCTAGGAAAAGGCCGGGCTATGAAAAGGGCGGGAGTTTGCTCCCGCCCGATTAACGCTATTTGGAGCACTATTTGGCGATGCAGGTATCCGCTGTCTCCGGCGTGCAAATGTCAAGGCCGGTATAGGTCGGGTCGGCCGGCGAAGCCTTGCCGTCCTTCATATCCTTCAGCGCCATCATCGTCTTGTAGCCCATTTCGAACGGCCGCTGGCCGACCTGGCCGAGCGAGAACCCTTCCTTCATCTGGTCGATCTGTACGGGAAGCGTATCGGCGACGACCAGGGCCAGGGCCTTCGAGGCGATCTTGTCCTTGTACGGCGCGACCGCGGCGCGATTGGCATCGGGGATGAACTGCGGGAAGCCGCCGGTTGGGATGAACGCATCGAGGTTCGGGTTTTTCGCCATGATGTCCTCGAACTGCTGCACCGAGCGCGGGAAGTCGTCGTCGGTGTAGAGTGGGCAGCCCTCGATTTCGGTCCAGCCGTTCTGTCCGGTCAGGCGGTCGCCCGGTGAGGCAGCCGATTTGGTTCCCGAAAGCGTGTCGCGAATGCCCTGCATGCGCTCATTGTGGTTGGCCGCCGCCGCGCCGCCCGACTGGATACAGATCGTGCCGCCCTTGGGCTTGATCTGCATGGCGAGCTTGGCGAGGTTCGTTCCGATCTCATAATTGTGCGTGCCGATATAGGCGACGCGCAGGTCCTTGTTCTCGGGCAGCAGATCGGAGTCCCAGGTGAGGACCGGAATGCCGGCGTCCTTGGCGGCCTGCAGCGCAACCGCCATCGCCGCAGCGTTCGATGGCGACACGGCGATACCGTCCACCCTCTTGGCCACGAGGTCCTGCACGATCTGTACCTGCTCGTCGCCGCCGCCATGCTCGCCGGGGCCGATATACATGCACTCCAGGGCACCATTCGATTCGGCTTCGGCCTTCTTGCAGCCGTCGCGTGCCTGGTCGAAGAAAGGATTGTTCATGTTCTTCGGCACCAGGGCGAAGGTGTATTTCGCGTCGGCACCGGAAACGGCGAGCACCATGGCGCCAAGCGCGACAGCCGCCGTCAGCAGATGTTTTTTCATGTGAAGTTCTCCTCCTTGGTGTGATGTCCCGCAGGCCTCCCGCCGGCGGGTTTCTAGCGGCTTTTTTTGGGCATCAGGACTGCCAGCGACGCGGCGAGGATCGATTTGCCGCCGGTCTGCATGCCCAAAAGAACCGCAAGAACGATGAAGGCGCCGACGAAGGCACCCTGCCAGTTTGAATCGATGCCGGCCATCAGCAGCGCATTCCTGATCACTTCGAGGAACGCCGAACCGATGACGGCACCGAAGGCCGTGCCGGCGCCGCCCATCAGGCTGGCGCCGCCAATCACTGTCGCCGCAATGACGCGCAGCTCATAGCCCTGGCCCATCGCATTGATGGCCGAGCCGTTGTAGCCGAGCAGCAGGAGCGAGGCGATCGAGGCGGTGAAGGCGGAGAAGAGGTATGCCTGGAACTTAATCCAGTCGACCGGAACGCCGGTGAGCCGCGCCGCCTCCTCATTGCCGCCGATTGCGAACAGATGCCGGGCCCAGGCAGTGAAATTGAACACGAAGCCGACAATCAGCGCCAGGACCACCATGGTCCAGAATTGCGACGACAGTTCCGGTATCCAGTGCGGCGCCCAGTCCTCGGGTCCATGCCGCGGCCATTTCGCCTGGCCGATCGCCTTCACGATCGGAGCATCGGGCCCGAACTGGTAAAGCATCTGGTTGGCCGAGAACACCACCGCCAGCGAGCGCGCGACGGACAGCATGCCGAGCGTGACGACAAAGGACGGCATCCCAACATAGGCGACAAAGAACCCGTTGACCGCGCCGCAGGCCAGGCCGGAAAAAAGGCCCATAGCGAAAGCGATGTACCAGGGATAATGCCAGGTGAGGAACAGGCCGGCGACGATGACCACGAGGCCCATGATCGAGCCGACCGACAGATCGATGCCACCGGTGATGATGACGACCGTCATGCCGAGCGCCATGATGCCGAAAGGCGCAAGATTGCGCGTCACATTGGCGACGTTTTCGGAGGTGCCGAAGCTCGGCTCCATCGCTGTCATCAAGATGACCAGCGCGATCAGCGCGATCGTCACCCAGAAGGGCTGACTTGAGATCACGCGTTGGAAAGCTGTCTGTTCCTTGGTCGGGACGAAGTCCGACATGGCCGGCTGGCCGGCGTTCCCGGCCGATTCCTGAACACTATTCGCCACGGATGGCTCCCGTTATCAGTCCTGTGATTTCCTCGGGTGATGTGTTGCCGGTGTCCTTGTCGGCAACCTTGGAACCTCGCCTGAGCACGATGATGCGATCTGCGACGGCAAAAACGTCAGGCATGCGGTGGCTGATCAGCATGACGCCGACGCCCTGCGCTTTCAGGCGCCGGATCAATTCGAGCACTTCCGCCACCTGGCGCACCGAGATGGCGGCGGTCGGCTCGTCCATCAACACCAGCTTGGCGTTTGAAAGCCGGGTTCGCGCAATGGCTACCGCCTGGCGCTGCCCACCGGACATCTTCTTGACCAGATCGCGCGGCCTGGTTTCCGATTTGAGTTCCCTGAACAGCGCTGCCGAGCGGTCGATCATCGCCTGCTTGTCAAGCACTCTGATCGGCCAGAAACCTTTCTTGATCTCGCGGCCGAGGAAGACGTTCTGCGCCGCCGTCAGATTGTCGGCGAGCGCCAGGTCCTGATAGACGACTTCGATCCCCTTGGCGCGGGCCTGGACGGGTTTATGGAAATGGCAAACCTCGCCGTCCACGACAATTTCGCCGTCGCTCGGCGGGAAATTGCCAGCCACGGTCTTGACCACGGTGGACTTGCCGGCGCCGTTGTCCCCCATCAGACCCACGACTTCGCCTCGCTCCACCTGGAAGCTGACGTCGCTCAGGGCCTGGATGGCCCCGAAATTCTTCGAAACGTGGCGAACCTCAAGCGCCGGCATCGCGGTCCTCCCCGGACAACATTTGCCAATCTTGTCCCGGACTTATGCAAGATAGCTAATCAGCGAAATGTATTCGACACAATCCTTATTCGAAGGAGACCGGCATCCGTTGTTGGAGGGGGGCAGGTGGACCCTGGAGCATCGAGAAGAATAGGACTTGCGAAGTTGTAGGATGACCGTATGATCTGACCCGATGATCACGGATCGCCCATCTCCACGCGAAGCTTCCGGCGCAATTGCTGAGCTGCCTGCGCAGTTGGCGGGTGATGCGCTGATTGACGGCCAGTCGCCCCAGGCAGAGCGCTACCTCATCGATTGGGGCCGCGACAGGCGCGGAAGTGCCCGCTTCATCGTGCGTCCAGGATCGGTGGAAGAAGTCCAGGCATTTGTGAAATGGTGCTCGCAGAGCGGTGTCGCCATCGTCGTGCAAGGCGGCAATACCGGACTTGCCGGTGGCGCCATTCCAGACAATTCGGACTACGCAGTGCTGTCGCTCGAGCGTCTCAATCGCATACGCCGCGTCGACCCGCTCGACTTCACCCTGCAAGCGGATGCCGGAGCCGTGCTGCAGGACGTCAAGGACGCCGCTGAAGCATCCGAGATGACCTTCCCGCTCGCGCTTGGCGCACAGGGATCGTGCACGATCGGCGGCAATGTCGCGACCAACGCCGGCGGCATCAATGTGCTGCGCTACGGCATGACGCGTGATCTGGTGCTCGGGCTTGAGACGGTGCTGCCGGACGGCACCCTTTGGAACGGCATGAACGGGCTGCGCAAGGACAATCGCGGCTACAGCCTGAAGCAATTGATGATCGGCTCGGAAGGGACGCTGGGAGTCGTCACCGGCGTCGAGGTAAGGCTCTCGCCCCGGCCGACGCAGGTCGAGACCGCCTATGTCGGACTGGGCAGCTTCCGCCAGGCGTGCGAGCTGTTCCGGACGGCAAGGCATCTCTGCTCCGACCTTCTCAGCGCGTTTGAGGTCATCGGCGAGGAGTGCCTGCCGCTGGTCTACCTCATCGATCCGAACCTGCGCTCGCCGCTGACGCAAGAATGTTCGGTTCATGCGATCGTCGAACTCGCCTGTGGGCCAGGGATAGATGCCGGCGGCCTTCTTGAAATTATGCTGGCGCGCGCCCTCGAGGCCGACCTGATCAGGGACGCCGTCGTCGCGCAAAGCCGTTCGCAGGCTGCCACATTCTGGGCCATCCGTGAGGGCCTGGTCGAGGGGCAGGCGCGGCGCGGCTATCATGTCCGCACCGACCTCTCGGTTCGTCTCAGCCAGGTGCCGACGCTGATCGAGCAAGCACGCGCGTGCATTGTGCGCGACTGGCCTGGCTGGGCATCCCTGACCTATGGCCATGCGGGCGACGGCAACATCCATTTCAATGTGCTGCCTCCGATCGATTGCGAGCCCGGCGAAGCGAGGACCGTGGGGCAGGCGGTTTTGGCCCGGCTCTACGAGCTGGTCGGAGCGCTCGGCGGCTCGTTCAGTGCCGAACATGGCGTCGGTCGCAGCCGCAGTCACGTGTTCTGGGCCGGCCTGTCGCAACGCGAACGGCAGCTTCATACCGCGATCAAGGCAGCCTTCGATCCGGCAGGCCTGTTCAATCCCGCGTGTCTCATGCCTGGTCCGGGCGATTTGTAGGGGAAAGCCGCATGAAGCAGCGTTCGTCCATCATCGGCAGCGTGGAGGCGCTTCCGCATCGCGTCGCTTCGCATCTGAGCCGCGAGATCGAGGGCGGCGACATCATCCCGGGAGCCCGGCTCCCCACCGAAAGCCAGCTCGCCGACAAGTTCGGCGTCAGCCGCAATGTTGTCAGGGAAGCGATTGCGCAGCTTCGCGCCGATGGCATGATCGAGGCGCGTCAGGGCGTAGGCGCATTCGTCATGGCGCCGGAACAGCGGACCGCCATCCGGATCGACCGTGAGGCGCTGAAAGACCAGCGCAACATGGAGCAGCTCTTCGAGCTGCGCAGCATCCTGGAGACCGAGTCCGCCACGCTGGCCGCGGCGCGCTGTACATCCGATGATCTTGACGCAATCAAGGCTGCGCTGGACCGCATGGGCGGCGAGGAGCGCTGGGAGGATGGCAGCATCGAGGCCGATCTGCTTTTCCATCGGGCGATCGCCCGGGCGACCGGCAATAGTTACATCTACACCTTCATTTCCTTCGTCTGCGAGCAGATCCGCCAGTCGATCCACTATGCCCGCCTCACCAACCCGCTCCACGACCTGGTCGAGGTCAATGTCGCCGAGCACGTGCGGATCTACGACGCGCTCGCCGCGCATGATCCGCAGGCTGCCGGCGAGGCGATGCGCCGGCACATCGAAGGCGCCGCATCGCGCGTAGGCGTCGAACTCACCGCGATCAATCGAGGCAAATGACCATGTCGCTCGGGCAGACCAAGGCAATCACCGATATCTGCCTGCTTGTAGAGGATATCGACCGCACCATCGACTTCTATACGCAGAAGCTTGGCTACCGGATCAGACGCCGCGCCGAGGGCTTTGTCGATTTTCATTCCGAGCGCGTGACGCTCGCTGCATGGCAATTGGACCACATCAATCGCCACTGCGGCGTCTCGAATGTCCGCTCACCGAAGCAGGCGCACAAGGCATGCGTCGCCATGGAACTCGAAAGCGCCGGCGAGGTCGACCGGCTCTACGCCGAACTGTCGGACAAGGGCGTGCCGTTCGTCGGGCCGCCCGGCGACTATGTCTGGAACGCGCGCTGCGCCTACTTCCACGATCCGGACGGGACGCTGTGGGAACTCTATGCCTGGACCGGCGCGGGACCGGGCGACTATCACGACACGCAAGTGTGATTGGATCGCGACGGCCCCGCAAGAAGGGGCCGCGCCGCATGCAAGCAGTCAAACAAAGGAGCAAGAAGATGAGTGGGAACGCATCGCAGTGGAATCGCAGATCGATCCTGAAGGCCGGCGCCGCCGGCCTGGCGGCTTTCGGGCCGGGACTTCAGCTGTTCGGCGCCAGCGCCTCGGCAGCCGCCAAGCTCGTCGTCCAGTATGACTGGCTGATGTCGAACGGCCAGATCGGCGACGTCGCAGCCGTCGCCAATGGCTACTTCAGCGAAGCTGGGCTTGAAGTGGAGTTCAGCCCCGGCGGGCCGAACGCCGCCACCGTGCCGCCGGTGGTGTCCGGTGCCGCTCATCTCGGCCAATTCTCGGAATCGCCTCAACTCTATGCCGCGCGGGCGAGCGGCGTTCCGGTGAGGATAATCGCCTGCGGCTATCGCACCGGGCCCTATGCGCTGACGTCGAAACCGGAGAAGCCGATCCGGTCGGTGGCGGATCTGAAGGGGATGCGGATCGGCACGCAGCCGACCGCGCGCTTCGCCATCGACGCGATGCTCGCGAAGAACAAGATCGACCCTTCCGAGGTCACCATCGTCAATGTCGGGTTCGACAAGGCGCCGCTGGTTCGTGGCGACGTCGATGCGATCGGCGGCTGGATCACCAACACGCAGGCGCTCAGCGTCGTCGGTGACGATCGCATCGATCTGCTGTTGTCGGAGCTCGGCCTGGCGTCCTATGCCAATGTCTATTTCGCGACTGACAGCGCCATCGAATCCGATTCCGCGACCCTGGCGAAATTCATCGGCGCGGTGGCCAAGGGGTGGGGCTGGGTCCACGCCAATCCCGAGCAGGCGGTCGACAAGCTCGTCGCGGCCTATCCCGAGATCGACGCAGGCTGGGAAAAGAAGACGATTTCCCTGGTGCTGAAACTGTCGTTTGACGACAACACGAAAAAGGATGGATGGGGCACCTTCAATCCTGCCTCGATCGAGAGCCAGATCGCGCTGCTTGACCAGATTGGCCAGTATCCAAACGGCAGGCCGAAGGCCGAGGACGTCTATACGACGAAGGTTCTCGAACTCAGTGCGGCTGAACGGCCGAAGCTCGGCGCGCCCGCCTCTTGATGGCCGCGCCGGCCATCGAAACCTCCGGGCTCGACGTCGGCTATCCCGGCCGGCGCTCGCCCGTGGCGGTGATCTCCGGTCTCGAACTGACAGTCGAGGCCGGGACATTCCTGTCGATCCTCGGGCCTTCGGGGTGCGGAAAGTCGACGTTGCTGCGGGTTGTCGCCGATCTGCTGGCGCCGCTCGCGGGCACGATACGCGTGATGGGCGAAACGCCGTCGGCGGTGCGCTCCGACCGCGGTGTGGGCTTCGTCTTCCAGGACTCGACCCTTTTGCCGTGGCGCACGGCGCGCGAGAATGTGCGGCTGCCGATCCAGGTCGGCCGCCGCAGCCTGTCACGCATGATAGACGACCGCGCCGACGAGTTGCTCGAACTCGTCGGGCTGTCGGCGCTTGGTGAGCGCCTGCCGCATCAGCTTTCCGGCGGACAACGCCAAAGGCTGGCGATCGCCCGGGCGCTGCTTGGCGAGCCACGTCTGCTTCTGATGGACGAGCCGTTTGGCGCGCTTGACGAGATCACCCGCGATCGCCTCAACGACGAACTGCTGAACCTTTGGCGGCGGACCGGAACGACCGTGCTGTTCGTCACACATTCCATTGCCGAAGCGGTCTATCTCGGACAGCGCGTGATCGTGCTTGCCGCCCATCCCGGCCGGATCGTCGCCGACCACGACCTTCGTCCGCTGAAGGGGCCGGACAACAGATGCTCGCGCGAGGATCCGGCGATCGTCGCGGCAATGGCCAGGATGCGCTCCGCCCTCGGAACGGCGTCGTGAACCAGGGCGCGCTTTCGCCATTCGCACAGGCTGCGCTGCCGATCCTCGGCGCCGGCTCGCTTATTCTCGCATGGCAATTCCTGCTGCCGCTCGCCGGCGTGCCCGCTTACATCGTTCCGACGCCGACCGCGATAGCGGGCGTGTTTGCCAGGAACGGATCGCTTCTCCTGTCGAACCTCTGGCCGACGGCCATCGAGGCGCTCTCCGGCTTCGTGCTAGGCAACCTCGCCGCAGTGCTGCTGGCGGTCGTCTTCGTTCACAGCCGTACGCTGCAGGCGGCATATTTTCCGGTCGTGCTGTTCTTCAATACGATCCCGGTGCTGGCGCTGGCCCCGGTCGTCATCCTCATCTTCGGCCTCGGCATGCTGCCCAAGATCGTGATCGCAGCGGTGATCTGTTTCTTCCCAACGCTCATCAACATGATCCGGGGTCTGGAATCGGCGAGCCCCAGCGAGCACGAGCTGTTCCGCGTGCTGTCGGCGACGCGCTGGGAAGTATTCTGGCGCCTGCGCCTGCCGCGCGCGCTGCCAATGCTTTTCGCTTCGCTGCGGATCGCCTCGGCGACCGCGGTGATCGGCGCGATCGTCGGCGAGTGGATCGGCTCCGACAAAGGTCTCGGCGCGCTGATCATCCAGGCGACCTTCAACTACCAGTCCGACCGGCTCTATGCCGCCATCGTGCTCTCATCGCTGTTGTCGATCGGGTTTTTCATGACCGTCGTCGCCGCTGAGCGATGGTCGGTTCGATACCGTTAGAGGCGGCTGAACGCGTCGGCGACGGACGTAGCATCATTTGTTCCCGCGAAGGCAGGGCGCCTCCTTGAGAGCCGCCCTGTTGCTTGTGTTTCTGGCGATGATTAGAGCTTTCCCGCTGCGAGCAGTTCGCGGGTCCGCTTCAGCGTCGACAGCAGGGCGGCCTTGTAGCCGTTTTCGCTGGCGAACTGAGCCTGCTCGGCCTGCTCCTCGCGACCGTTTGGCTCTTTGCCGCGCAGGCCAATGTAGCAGTAGAAGCGAAGCTGCAGTGCGCCTTCTCCATCTTCGAACAGTTCGTTGACAATCGCTCCCTCGCGCGGACCGGATGCCTGGAAGAAGGTGACCTTGCTTTCCGGCTCGAGCGTGACGATTTCGCGCAGGTCGTGGCCACCGATCGTGGCCTCACGCACGAAGTGGGTAGCGCTTTCCTCCACAACGTCGCAACGGGTGCAAAGACCCGTGACAAGGAACAAGCGGGCGTCGCGTGCTTTCAGCTCGAGACCCTTCCACACTTGAGCGCCCGTCAATGGGACTTCGCCTTCCGGGTTCACCGGAACTGTGGCAGTTGAATAAATCATGATGACAGTCCTTGTGATCAGACAGGGGCTGCGCTTCCGTCAGGCGGAGGCAGCGGTTTCCGAGGCGAAGGCTCGATATGGGCGCAGTGGACGTCCGAGCAGGGCAGTCAGGCGCTCGACGTCGCCGGCCCCAGGCAGCATCCCGTCGGTGAAGAAGCGCTCGCCCATCAGACGCATGTCGTAGGCCATCCAGGCGGGCACGAACTGCTTGAGATTTTGCTCAAAATCCTCGGTATTGTCGCCGCCGTAGTTGATCGGGCGGGCGAGCACGTCTGACCAGATGGCGGCGATATCCGCCCCAGTCAGTGTCTCTGGACCGACGAGGTTGATCCAGTCGATCGCAAGCGGCTCTGCGGCCTGTTCACGGCGCAGCAGCTCAAGGGCGGCGATCTCGGCGATATCACGGACGTCGATCATGGCGAGACCCTTGTCGCCGATCGGCATTGTGTAGGTGCCATAGCCGGTGATGACGTCTTTGATCATCAGATCGTTCTGGATGAAGTAAGCTGGGCGCAAGATCGTAGCCTTGAAGTCCATCTGCTCGATCATTCGCTCGACGCCGAACTTGCCAGCGAAATGGGGCACGTTCACGTAGCCGTCAGCGTGGATCACCGACAGATATACGATCCGCTCGATACCGGCCGATCGGGCAACGTTCAGCGCGACCAAAGCTTGGGTGAATTCGTCCGGAACTACGGCGTTCAAAAGGAACAGAGTGGAAACTCCAGACATGGCTTTGCGCAGCGAATCGACATCGAGAAAGTCGCCTTGCGCGATGGATACGCCTGCCGGGAAGTTGGCTTTCGACGGATCGCGGACGAGAGCACGTACATCAGCGCCGCGCTTGACGAGGTGTTCGACGACTTGGCGGCCAATATTGCCTGTGGCCCCGGTAACGAGAATGGTCATGAAATTTCTCCTGTTGGGTTGCTTGACACGGCCAATATGTGTGGCTCACTGAGGGTCCAACAGGCTGAAATTTTAGACGCACCGTCTCGCTGGTGGAACACACATGGATCTTCTTGCCCTCGCCGATTTTAATCTCGTTGCCCGCCACGGTGGTTTCGGCAAAGCGGCAAGGGCCACCGGACGGCCTAAGGCGACCCTGTCCCGGCGCGTTGGAGAATTGGAAAGCAGCCTTGATCTGCGCCTGTTTGAACGGGGTGCGCGTAGCCTGAAGCTCACCGAAGAAGGACGGGCGCTCTTCGAGCGGACAGGGGCGCTGCTTGCCGAACTGGACGAGACGGCTTCGGCGATTGCCTCGGGCGGTCAGAGACCCAGGGGCAGATTACGGATTAGCGCACCTTTGCTTTTTTCTCAGACCGCAATGGGGAGGATTGCTGCGGGGTTTGCCCTTGAATATCCGGAGGTGAGGCTGGAGGTTACGACTGAGGATCGGCCTGTTGACATGATCGAGGAAGGCTACGATCTGGTAATCCGAGTCAATCCAGATCCCGACGAAAGCCTGGTTGGACGGGCGTTTCTCCGCGACCGCCTGGTCGTAGTGGCGAGCCCTGACCTTCCTCGCGCGAGTGGTGGACTCGCCGCTCCTGGCGTCGCGCGCTGGGCGGGCGATCGGCAAACATGGCACGTGAAGACACAAGGCGGCCGGTCAACAATTGCAATCGAGCCTGTCCTCGCTTTGTCGATGCTCATTATGGTCCGGGATGCGGTGCGAGCCGGCGTCGGTGCAGCACGTCTTCCCATTTCGTTGGTGGCCCACGACTTGGCTGACGGCACGCTGGTACTATGGGGGGATATCGACGGCCCGGAGATCGCTCTATGGGCGCTCTACCCATCTCGGCGGCTACTCAGCGCGCGAGTGTCGGCGTTCTTGAATTTTCTAAAACAGGCCTTCCCAAATGGGACGCCGGACGAACTAGCCGCCTATATTGGCAGGTGATGACCGAACCCGCGTTCGGGCGTAGAAAGTCCTATGCAACAAAAAAACGAAAACTGAGAAGCGCTTTGCCAGCGTCATGGATGAACTCACGTCACATGCCAGCCTGCTTAGCAAAATGTGCTGGAACTATGGCCTGTCTTCCGATGCACTTTGTCAACAGAACCTAATGGTGAAAGTCTGACGCTTGGTGCCGGTGGACGGCAAGAACCGACCCGTTGACGACCTTGGGCGTTGCAGACTTGAACCTCCAAATCGAGGTCGGGAACCTGACCTTCAGCGCAAGAGCATTCGGGAGTGCGCTCACGTAAGGTAATTCACCACATTTGGCGGCACCCGCGGATGCTTTTTCGTGTTAGGATGGGCTTGCAACGCGCGTAATCTCGACCTCGGCAATATGGCAGAGGTCGAAAGCTATTGCCTTGGCACAGGAAGCTTTCGCCCCAGCACTTGATCGCCTCCGAAACGCTGGGTGTGCTGCTTTCCCTGACTGACCCCGGGGCGAGGAGGTTGTCCATGTCCACGAGTAGTGTTGACCGCCCGCTGCAGCCGGGCGACCGGGCACCGAATGTTGTGCTCAATGCGATCTCACGCGAAGGCAAGATCGCGCTCGATGATTTTCGAGGCCGTAGCCCGTTGTTGATCGGTTTGTTCCGAGGCCTGCACTGTCCGTTCTGCCGGCGCCATGTCGCGGCGATGGCGCAACTCAAGCCGGCCCTGCGTGAGAAAGGCGTCGAATGCCTGGCTGTGGTCAATACGCCGGTCGAGCGGGCGCGGCTCTATTTCCGTTACCACCCGGCACCCGATCTTCTCGCCGCATCCGACCCGGAGCGAGCCTCGCACCGTGCTTTCGGCTTGCGCGAGGTCGGGATGGACACGGTCATGGCGATACCGTTCCATCTCCCGGGCGAGTTGCCCGAGCCTATGGACGTCATGGCAATGAATGAATTTCTTAACAAGAAGGAAGGATATGAGATTACGGAAGTCGATCAGCAGGCGATGGCTTCCAGCCAGGCGCAGCTTGTCGGTCAGTTCCTAATCGACCGGGCGGGCATCGTACGCTGGAACTTCACTGAAGTTATGGAGGATGGCCTCAACACCTTCAGAGCGCTGAATCCCGGGGAATTGATGTCGGCAGCTTCCCAAGTTGCACATTAATAGGCTGCGGAAATGGGCTGCTGAAAACTCGCTCGACGGCCACCGTCCTGTGGTGATTCTTTGGATTTAACAATCATCGAAATGCTCAGCGCAGGAGGCTAAGGTCTGCCCGTGGGCTTCGTAGCGATTTCGATTCAACGGTCTGCGGACCGCCCCGACGCTAGAGTGAGCAAGCCGCATAGGCGGGGCGACGTCCGCTCCTTGCCGCAATCACGTCGTTCCGACAGTGCGCATACGGCAAGTTTCCGCCCTGAGCTGCCCTACGCGTCGGGTAGCAAGCGTCAGGCTTTCACCACTAGGCGCCGCCTCCGGCGGCTTACCGCCGCGATGCGACCGCGGTTGGCGAATGGATCGCGTCCGACAAGGTCTTGGCGACGATCGTCGACGCGACCTTCAACTATTGGTCCGACCGGCTCGACGCCGCTATCGTGCTCTCATCGCTGTTGTCGTTCGGGTTCTTCATGACGGTCGTCGCCGCCGAGCGATGGTCCGTTCGATATTTTTGACCGGTTGGCTGCCGGGGATGGCCGCTTGGCGTCGCGCAGCGGACTTTGCTGTATCGCGCAGGCGAGGGCTGGCCTTCCCTGCGTCGGCCTGTAGTATGACAGTGCTTGCAGGGGAGGAGCTCGAGCGTGGGGTTGGGTCGGAATTTCCGCCGTTGGGGGACGTTGGCCTTCATCGCCGTCATGGTGCTTTCGCCGCAGGCGGCGCCGGCCGACACCATTACGCCAGACCGGATCGCGGCAGCCCTGTCGAAGCTCGAGGCGCTCGCCGAAGGCGTCGTCGCGGATGGTGGGGTGCCTGGTCTCGCCATCGGCGTCGTTCATGACGACAAGGTGGTCTTTCTCAGAGGGTTCGGGCGTCGCGAGGCCGGCAAGCCGGAGACCGTCGACGCCGACACGGTGTTCCAGATCGCCTCCCTCTCCAAGCCGGTCTCGGCAACGATCGTGGCGGCGCTGGTCAGCGAGGGCATCGTTTCCTGGGATGCGAAAATAGTCGATCTCGATCCGGCCTTCCGGCTCGCCGAGCCCTATCCGACCAGCGAACTCACGGTCCGCGACCTGTTTTCGCACCGCAGCGGGCTTCCCGGCACCGCCGGAGACGATCTTGAGGACATTGGCTACGATCGCGCGGAGATCCTGCGTCGTCTGCGGTTCGTGTCGCCATC
Source organism: Mesorhizobium sp. WSM4820 (assembly GCF_055811075.1). Lineage (NCBI taxonomy): Bacteria > Pseudomonadati > Pseudomonadota > Alphaproteobacteria > Hyphomicrobiales > Phyllobacteriaceae > Mesorhizobium > Mesorhizobium sp. WSM4820. The sequence continues at coordinate 147,242 of NZ_JBVVQN010000010.1, forward strand.
GTCGAGCTTTCGCGCCGGCTACTCCTACAGCAATTTCGGACTGACCGAGGGTGCCGTCGCGGCCGCGAAGCCGACAGGCAAGTCCTGGGAAGAGGTCGCCGAGGAGAAACTCTACCGGCCGCTTAAAATGGTTTCGACCAGCTCCCGTCATGCGGACTTCATCAAGCATGCCAATCGCGCTGCGCTCCACGTCAAGATCGACGGCGTCTGGGCCGCGAAGGTAAAGCGCGATCCGGATGCGCAGGCGCCCGCGGGCGGTGTCAGCTCCACGGCGCGCGATCTCTCGCAATGGGTGCGCCTCGTGCTCGGCAATGGGGTCTATGCCGGCGAGACGCTCATTAAGGCCGATGCGCTGGACCAGACGCATGTTCCGCTGATGGAACGCGGCAAGAACCCCGTCTCCGGCGGCACGTCCTTCTACGGCCTCGGCTGGAATGTCGAATTCGGCCGTCACGGCCTGAGCTGGGGCCATGCCGGCGCCTTCAGCGTCGGCGCCCGCACCCTGGTGACGCTCTTCCCGGAGGAGAAGCTTGGCATCGTCATCGTCGCCAATGCCTTTTCGACCGGCGTGCCGGAAGGTCTATCCGACAGCTTCGCCGATCTCGCCTTTGACGGAAGGGTCGAGAAGGACTGGGTCAAGGCATGGGACGATGCCTATGCGAGCCTGTTCGGCCCGGCAATCGCGGCGGCCAAGGCCACCTATGCCGCGCCACCGTCTCCGGCAAGTCCGGCCCGGCCGGCCAGCGCCTATGCGGGCCGTTACTCCAACGATTTCATCGGCGATGCGGTCGTGTCGACTGCGGGGGACGCTCTTGCGCTCAAGGTCGGGCCAGCCGGCGCCCGGTCCTATTCGTTGAAGCATTTCGACGGCGACCTCTTCCTGACCTTCCCGGACGCGGAGACACCGGACAGGCCCGTGGGCGTAGGCTTTGACATCGGCCCCAACGGCAAAGCGTCGGCCATGACCGTAGAGTTTCTCGACGATAACAATCTCGGCACGCTGCAGCGCGTCGGAGACTAGGGTTCCCCTGCGCCTTCGTCATCCTTGGGCGGAGTAAGGAGCGAAGCGACGCGGTGCAGACCCGGGGCCATTCCGTGACACCAGAGCGTCACGACGATGCAGAACCTTTGATGGCGGAGCGAGGCGCCCCCCTCTGTCCTGCCGGACATCTCCTCCACAAGGGGGGAGATTGGCAGCTCGCGCGCCCCACTCTTCTTTCACCGTTGAAGATTGGCGAAGCCGGACGCGACATCTGATCTCCCCCCAAGTGGGGGAGATGTCCGGCAGGACAGAGGGGGGCGCGAAGGATCACTACAGAGCGCTTTTTGTTCTGAGCCGTTACAGCTGGGGCTTGGCCGTGAGGTGGCGCCACTCACCCTCCGGCAAGACGCGGCAGCAGGAATATCTCAGCGCCCTGCGGCAATTCCTTCGACCAGGTGTCGCGATAGATAACCCCGTCTATGGCGACTGCGATGCCGCGGTCGATGTAGGGCTCGAAGCCGGGATACTGCTCAGCCAGCTTCCTGAACAGCTCCCGAATATCCTTCGCCTCGATCTCGAGCTTGCTCTTGCCTCCGGCGATTGCGCCGAGCGACCCCCAGAGCGTTACTTCGACCATCGGCCTCCCCGTTCCGCCTCGATCGCCGCGAGAATCCGCGGCGGCGACATCGGGATATGCGTCATCCGCACGCCTGCGGCGTTCGACACCGCATTGGCGATCGCCGCCAGCGGCGGCACGATCGAGGTCTCGCCGACGCCCCGCACCCCGTAAGGGTGGTTGGGATTGGGGATCTCGAGGATCTGCGTGTCGATCATCGGCAGGTCGGAGCAGACCGGGATACGGTAGTCGAGGAAGCCGGGGTTCTGCAGCCGCCCGTCCTTGCCGTAGACGTACTCTTCGTTGAGCGCCCAGCCGATGCCTTGCGCGGCACCCCCCTGGTACTGCCCCTCGACATAGGTCGGGTGCACCGCCTTGCCGGCATCCTGCACGACCGTGTAGCGCAGCACCCTCGTGGCGCCGGTCTCCGGATCGACCTCGATATCGCAGATATGGGTGGCGAAGGAGACGCCGGCGCCGTCGGCGACGAGCTCGCTGTGGCCGGCGATCGGCCCGCCGGTCTTTCCTGACCCGGCCGCGATCTCCTTCAGAGACAGCGCCGCAAGGTTGCCGTACTTCTCGCCTTTGGCGATGGCGTGGCCGTTTTCCCAGACCACGTCGTCGACGGGAACATCCCACATCTGCGCGGCGCGTTCCCGCAGGATCTTGATGGCGTTGCGGGCGGCCGAGATCGTCGCCATCGAGGAGGAGAAGGTACCGCGGCTGCCATCCGTCATGTCGTTGTAGCCGAGGCTGGAGGTGTCGGCGACCACCGCCTTGACCTGCTCATAGGCGATGCCGAGTTCCTCCGCCGCCACCAGCGACAGCGACGCGCGGGAACCACCCACATCGACCGTGCCGACGGCAAGCGAGACCGAGCCGTCCATGCCGATGTTGAGGTCGGTGCAGGTCTGGCCGCCGAAGTTGAACCAGAAGCCGCAAGCCATGCCGCGGCCCTGGTTCTTGCCCAGCGGCGCCTGCATGTGCGGATGGTTCTTCGCCGCCTCCAGCGTCGGGCCGATGCCGATCGGGCCGTAAACCGGGCCGTAGGACGATCGGGTGCCTTCCTGGGCGGCGTTCCTGATCCGGAACTCGACCGGATCCATGCCGATCTCCTTGGCCAGCTCGTCGACGGCACTTTCCACTGCAAACGCCGCCATCGGCGCCGATGGCGCGCGATAGGCCGCCGTCTTTGGCCGGTTGACCAGCACTTCGTAGCCGACCGTCCTGACGTTAGCGAGATTGTAGCAGGCGAACGCGGTCATGGCGCCGAGCTCGGCCCACATGCCGGCATAGGGGCCGCAGGAATAGCGCAGCGTCGCCTCGGCCGCGGTGATCGTGCCGTCCTTGCGGGCGCCGATCCTGACGTCGATCGAGGTGGCACTGGTCGGCCCGGAGGCGCGGAACACCTCGTCGCGCGTCATCACCAGCTTGACCGGCCGGCCGGCCTTGCGCGACAGCGCCAGCGCCACCGGCTCGGCCCAGACGTGGGTCTTGCCGCCGAAACCGCCGCCGATCTCCGACGAGGTGACGCGCAGCTTGGAGGCTTCCATGCCAAGCAGCTGAGCGCAGTGCTGGCGGTAAACGAAATGGCCTTGCGTGCAGACCCAGAGGTCGGCGGTGCCGTCGGAACTGACGCTCGCCACGCAGGCATGCGGCTCGATATAGCCCTGGTGCGTCTGCTCGGTCTTGAAGGAGCGTTCGACGACGTAATCGGCCTGGCCAAATCCCTCATGGATGTCGCCATGGCCGTACTGGCTGCGTTTGGTGACGTTGGACGGCTTGACGGGCTGTTGCTCAAGGCCCTCGGTGAAGATGGTGTCGTCGAGCACGGGCGCCGAGTGCTTCATCGCCTCGTCGACATCGGTCACATGCGGCAGCACTTCATAGTCGACCTCGATCAGCTTCAGCGCCTGCCTTGCCGTGCGGGCGTCGACCGCGGCGACCGCGGCCACCGCATGGCCGTCATAGAGCGCCTTCTTGCGCGCCATGCAGTTGTCAAGAATGTCGTACATGGCGGCATCGCCGTCGGTGAGGTCGGGCAGGTCGGCCGCGGTGATCACCGCCTTCACGCCGTTGAGCTTCTCCGCCTTCGAGGTGTCGATCTTCCTGATCGTGGCGTGCGCGTGTGGGCTTCTCAGGACACGCCCGACCAACTGGCCGGCCATGTTGAAATCCGCGCCATAGCGCGCGCGGCCCGTTACCTTGTCGACGCCGTCGGGGCGGATGGGACGCGTGCCGACGGAGGCGAAATTGCGTCCGGAATAGCGCGGATCGAAGTTCATCGTCAGGCTCCCTTCATCACGCTTGCGGCGTCCTGGACGGCGCGCACGATCTTGTCATAGCCGGTGCAGCGGCAGAGGTTCCCGGCGAGGCCGAAGCGGATTTCCTCCTCGGTCGGGTCGGGGTTCTTGGCCAGCAGGTCTTTCGCCGCGATCAGGAAGCCCGGCGTGCAGACGCCGCATTGCAGCGCTGCGTGTTCGAGGAACTTCTGCTGCAGCGGATGCAGCCTGTCGCCGTGCGCCATGCCCTCGATGGTTTCGACGCGCCGGCCCTCGGTCTCCGCGCCAAGCACCAGGCACGAGCATACCAGCCGGTCGTCGAGGATGATGCTGCAGGCGCCGCAGTCGCCGGTGCCGCAGCCTTCCTTGGCGCCGGTCAGCCCGAGGCGGTCGCGCAGCACGTCGAGCAGCGTCTCGTCCGGCTGGCAAAGGTACTCGACATTGTCGCCGTTGATCGTCGTTGAGACTGCAATTGCGGCCATCACTTGCCTCCTGCACGCGCATAGGCGGTCGTGGCGGCCCGCCTGGCCAGCACACCCGCAACTTTTCTTCTGAACTCGACGGTGCCCCGCTTGTCGTCGATGGGGCGGCAGGCGCCGGAGCAGACCTTGGCGAGCCGCTCAAGTGCTGCTTCGTCCAGCTTCCTGCCGATGAGGGCCTCGGCCGCCTCTTCCACCAGCAGCACCGTCGGCGCCACGGCACCCAGCGCCACGCGGGCCGATTTGACGACACCTTGCTCGTCGAGCGTCAGGTTCACCCCGGCGCTGACCACGGCGATGTCCATCTCCGTGCGTGGAATGAAACGCAGATAGGCATCGCCGGAGCGCGGCGCGCGCCTGTCGAGCAGGATCGCCTCGATGATTTCTCCCTTGGCGAGCGACGTCTTGCCAGGCCCGGTCGGGACTGCCTCCACCGCGACCGTGCGCCTGCCTCCTGGCCCGACAATCAATGCCCTGGCGCCGGCTGCCACCAGCGCCGGCACACTGTCGGCGGCCGGCGAGGCGTTGCAAAGATTGCCGACGATCGTGCAGCGACCCTGCACCTGTTTCGAGCCAATCAGCTTGGCCGCTTCGACGACGCCCGGCCATTCCCTGTTCAAGGCCGCGCTCTCTCCCATCAGGGCGCAGGACACCGCGGCACCGATGCTGAAGCCTTCCGCGGTTTCCCTGATCTCGCCCAGTCCGTCGATTGCCTTGATGTCGACGATCAGGTCGGGCTCGATAAAGCCGCCTTTCATCCTCACCAGGAGGTCGCTGCCTCCGGCGAGAATGGCGGCGGTGCCGGGCGAACCGGCCAACTGGCCAACGGCATCTTCCATTGAAAGCGGACGTATGTAGCGCATCGTCTCCCCTTGATCATCGCAATTCTGTCGGCCCGTTATAGAGCCTTGGATCGGAATGGTCATCCGGTTCTGCATGAGCAGCGATTGGGCCAGGCGCGTCCGCGTTCAGGGCGCCGGGTTGAACTGGAGCAATTTGAAACAATCGCCGCTTCCCGACTTCAACTGCGTCAGGAAGCGTTTCGACCGATCGATCCATTCCTGGTGCGACCTGGCATCGGCTTCGATCTCGTCGACCGGTCCAAGCTTGACGAAGCTGCGCCCCTTGCTGAAAAGCCAGCACGCACGGCCGAGAAGTCTTCGGCTGCGCTGGCGCAAGAGGTCGGCATCATAAAAGATGTCGAGCACCTCCTGCTTGATTTTTGCCTGTTTTTCAGGATTTGCGATCGCAACCGCGATCGAGTCTCCGCCGATCGCATCCTGCAGGTCCTTGTAGTCGAGGGCGAGCTGAGTGGTGGCATATTTGATCTCGCTCTCATCCCGGACGATGTTGAACCACAGTGCGGGATCGAGCTCGTTGACGACGAACGATGCCTCGAAGTCGCGCGACAGGTTCAGGATCTCGAACCCTTGAACCTCAACATCGCGCTCAACCAAAAGGATCTCGGCGACCTGCTTGCCGAGTTCCGCCCCATGCGCGCTGATCGCGGCGTTGGTCCCGCCGAGTTCCGGACTGGTATAGGGTCCGCCATCATCCAGCAGCGCATCGAATTCGCCCAAATATTCGACGACGGCAGCCCCGCGCGCAATGCGCGCGGCCAGTTTGGCAAGAACCAGCTGGAGCTCCGTTTCGCGTTTGCGCTGGTCCTGATAATTCTGCTGAAAAAAGAAGATGAACAGAGAAACGCCAATTCCGATCAGGATGACGCCGAGCTGGGAAAAGATGTTGCGATAATATTCCAGCAGCTTTTCGCGATGGCGCATGTCGTGGCGCACGCTGTGCGCCACACGAGAATTGACGATCAGTGAAAGGATCAGCAGCCCGGCACCGACCAGGATGAGGCCGCCGATGAGGAAATAGCCTTGGCCTGAACTGAAATCCATTCTTTTGCCCGCGTCCCTTAAGCCCGAGACCGCGCAGACTAATCCCATTCCGTTTCAACGCCTACGGGCACCTCCCAAACCGCGCGCTCGCCTAATACTTTAGTTGTAATCTGTCGCGTGTTTGATATCGTGACAGTGGGAGGAATTCAGATGGCCGTGGAGTGCAAATCCGCGCCCTATATGGGCGTCTTTTCAACCATTGAACTGGATCTCTTGAGGGGTGTGGTTCGGGAAATTTTGCGGTCCGGCGAAGCGGAGCTCGACAACGAGGACGCCGAAATGATCGCGCGCGTGGTCATCGCAACCTACAAGGACGGCGCCTCGGGTCGCGAGGAATTGGTTGAAGCCGCCCGGATTGCCGCCAGGCGCTGCGCTCTCGACCATTTTTACGATCGAGCAGTCGGCTTGTTCGCATAGGATTTCGCATCTGGAGGCCGGCCGGCAGCAACGCTTTCAGGCTCAGGACCACATCCTCTGTGCAAATGCTCTACGCAGAAAGGCCCAGCCTGAACTTGTCCGTATCTTTCATCCTGCCTCGCCTCGCAGCCAGATGGTTCGTCAGCCGATTTTCTTCGATCGGCTGTGACAGGAAAAACCCCTGAGCGCTGTGACAACGCTCGGCGATCAGGAAATCGAGCTGCGCTTCGTTTTCCACCCCCTCTGCCAGAACGGTCAAGCCGAGGGAATTGGCCAGTGCTATAATGCCTCGAACGACGTTCTGTTTCTTCTTCGACGCTTCCAGACCGCTCAAGAACGATCGGTCGATCTTCAACCGATCCAGGTTGAAATCGGCAAGGTAGCCGAAACTTGAATAGCCGGATCCAAAATCGTCGAGTGCCAGACCGACGCCGATATTTCGAATTTCCGTCAGCATGTTCAAGGCGTTTCGGCTGTTCTGGATAAGCACCCCCTCCGTTATTTCCAGTTGCAGGCGCGAGGGCGGCAGTCCTGTTTGTTGCAACACCAGAACAAGGTGGGCGAAGTACGCATCGTTCTGAAGGCTTTTGCCCGAAAGATTGACCGAGCAAACGAAATCATCGGCAGATAGTGGCGCCCATCGGGCTGCCTGCAGGCAAGCCTTGCTCAGCACGACCTTGTCGACTTCCAGTATCAGGTCGCTTCGTTCGGCAATTGGAATGAATGACATCGGCAGACGAATCGCTCCCGAAGCGGGGTCGCGCCAGCGCACGAGCGCCTCGGCGCCGATCATGCGGCCGGTTGCCAGCTCGAACTGCGGTTGCCAAACCAGAAAGAACTCGTCGCAGTTAAGCGCACGCTTGATCCCAGCTTCTTCGCCGAGCTGCATATCGAACTGATTGAGGATTGCAGGCGAGAACGTCACGAAGCCAGAACGTCCTTCCGCTTTGGCGACATAAAGAGCGCTGTCTGCGTTGCGCAACAGGGTGGAAATATCCGAACCATGTTCGGGGAAACACGCCATGCCGACACTGGCTCCCATCCGCACGTGGTGGCCCGCGAGTTCGGCAAACCGGTTCAATTGCTCGCGAAGCCGATCGCCGAGCGCATCGGCTGCCGCGTGCCGGTCCCCGATCGCCATGACGGCGAACTCGTCGCCGCCCAGACGGATGGCGACAACTTCGTCGGGCCGTTCGACCGATTGCAGGATTTCGGCGACGGCTTTCAGCAGCAGATCACCGATGTGATGACCGAACGTATCGTTCACGCCCTTGAAATGATCCAAGTCTATCAGGAAAAGGCGGAGTTGCTTGCCGGCCAGCCTTGCCCGGTCCAGCATCACGTCCCTGTTGGCTGACATCCAGGCACGGTTCTTCAATTCCGTCGTCGCGTCGCGCCAGGCCAGAAACTCCAGTTTCCTTATCGTTTCCCGACGGCCGATGAGCAATACGGCAGTTCCGATCGCCAGCAGCGACAAGACCGCCAGAGCGAATGCAATCTGGTAGTTGAATCTCTTCAGGCTTTTTTCCGCCGAATAGAGATCTACGTTGATCTCATCTCCATATTTGTAATATTCGTCGTTCATCCTCGCTACGAGATGCTCGAGTTCCAGCCCCATTTCCTTCAATATATTTTCATCGAGAGGCGGCCCGGCCGCAATCATGGCATCAAGCCGTGTCACCGCGTCAACGACACGCGGAACGATACTTGCGTAGGCGGGAATCTCGCTCGCTGTCCCGGTGCCGTCGATCCGCTTGAAACGGATGTAGACCAGGTCGTTCGCCGCCGATAACTGCTCAAGGCTGTCTGCTGAGCCGGGGGCTGCCTGGGCGAGCGATGTCATGTCTTTGAGGTGGGTTACATCGCGTATCGCAATGTGGAACTCGCGGATGGCGAAAAAGCCGAACCGCGGCAGCGAATATTCGATCTTGCTGAGGCTGAGAAACAGTACGGTGATCAGGACGGCAGAGCTGGCTGCTGCAGCCGCAATGGCGGTCCCGTAGGTGATGGGAACGCGCCAGCCCCTCGATCCAAAGCGTGCCATTCGAGCCACGCCGGAACTCGATCAGCCGCCAGGCTCGAGCGTCTTGATCAGCCAGACCCACCGTGGTTTGTGGATTGGCGTATCGAAGGCCGGGTGGTCGTTGAGCGGATAGACCAGCCGGGTCGGACCTTGCGTGCGTCGGGTCAGCAATTTTCCGTTCTGGCGGGTGGCAAGCAGGAGAGGACCTTCCGTCCAATCTTGGCGCGGAATTATCTGCACATATTCGTCCACCGCCCGCAGAACAACGGAATCCTCGCCTTCCAATCCAACGAGCTTGAGCACATCGCGGAACAGGACGCCTTCAAATGTAAGCTGCCCCTTTTCAAATGGACTTGCGGTGGTGACCCGGTAGAGACCGAGCTTTTCCAGCTGTCGCAACGTGACTGGGACCGACTTGCGGTTGTTCTGAACATTGAAGGCCACAGTGTCTGGCGATTCCGGGAGATCAACGGGCTCCAACGCCCCGGCCGGCAGGATGCAAAACGCCAGGACTGCCAGCATGATCAGACTGCGCTTAAGCGATGAACGTCCTGTGTTGAGCAAGGATGACATGCGCAATCCTTTTCTTGTCGATGGGCCAGCACCCAGCCGTCGCCTGACCTTCATTCGGGCAGGCGGGTTTAACATTGCCATGAATGTCTGATTTTTCCGTTAGCCCTGTTCGGCCGGGAAGAGACGCGCAACGGCGAAACTGCCGATCTCCCCCCTCGTGGGGGAGATGCCAAGTGGGGGCAAAGAGGGCAGGCCAGAGGGGGGCGTGAAGGATCGCGGCCTCATTCCAGCCTGGGTTCCTCGCCACCACAGCTCGATGCCAGCGCGTAGGCGATCCGTAAGCGGGTATCTGCCAGCCTTCCCTCGACATCCAAGCGAGGGGAGGCCGATGTCGAAGCTCCATGCCAACCTTGTTCTTCTGTTTGCCGCAGCTCTGTGGGGCTTCGGCAATATCCCGCAAAAGACTATTCTCGACCATCTCGACCCGTTGAGCGCGGTCGGCATGCGCTGCCTGATCGGCGGGCTTATGGTCCTGCCGCTGATCGCCACTGAACCCCGACAGCCGGCAGGCGGCCTCTATCGCGCCAGCCTGGCAAGGGTAAGCGCGTTGTTTGCGGTCGCGGTCGTTTTTCAGCAGATCGGCTATCTCGGCACGTCAGTGACCAATGCCAGCTTTCTGGTCAGCACGTCGACGGTGATGACGCCGATTGCGGCGCGGCTGCTGATCGGCGAGCGATTGACGACGACCGTTGGGCTCGCCGCCAGCCTGTCGGTGGTCGGCGCGCTGCTCCTGTCCGGCGGCATCGCGAGCTTCAACCGCGGCGATGCGGCGATCATGCTGTCGGCGGTCTGCTTTGCGCTGTGGACGGTCGAACTCGGCCGCCATGCGCAAACCTACGGACGTCCGTTCACCGCCATGGCGACGCAATGCCTTGGCGCGGCGGTGGTCACCCTGCCGTTCGGCCTGTTGCACGGCAATCTGTCGCCTGCCACCGTGATCGACGCCTGGCCGCAATTGCTTGTGCTTGGCGTGTTCTCGACCGCCGTCGGCTTCAGCATCCAGACCGTCGCCCAGCGCTTCACCTCGGCCAGTCACGCGGCGGTGATGCTTAGCGCCGAAAGTGGGTTCGGCGCGTTGGGTGCCGCGCTTTTCATGGGCGAGCGGACGTCGTCGGCAGGCGTGCTCGGCGCGACGATCATGCTCGGCGCCGTCCTCTACCTCGCCACGTCCGGCGGCAAAACTGCCAAAGCCGGCGCCTGAGGAACCCGAACCGGTGCCTCGCTGCAGGCATTGAAATCGCTCGTCAAACAGGCCTGGGCGGGGGGCGCGGGTGACGCTTCGCTCTGTGCAACACCGCTTGGCAGGAAACGGGTGGTTTGCACGCGCCGATTCACCCATCTGATTGCAGAAGCCGATGAAGCCAGAGGAGGCAGAGCCATGACCATACACACGGTTCCAGAAGCAGCGGTCCGATCGGCGGAAGCGCGCGTCGCCGGATATGACTGGCAGGCACTGGCCGAGGAGATGAGCGGCTATGGCTGCGCGGTGATGGAAAAGCTGCTGACACAGCAAGAATGCCGTGAGATCGCCGGGCTCTATCCCGACGAAAGCCATTTCCGCAGCCATGTCCACATGGCGCGGCACGGCTTCGGCAAGGGCGAGTACCGCTACTTCCGCTATCCCTTGCCAGAGCTGATCGGCGGCTTGCGCACCGCACTCTATCCGCGCCTTGCCGCCGTCGCCAACGACTGGAACGAGCGCATGGGCATCGCCCAGCGCTACCCGGACGAACACGCCGCGTTCCTCAAGCAATGCCACGAGCAGGGCCAGACGCGGCCGACGCCGCTCCTGCTCCAGTATGGCCCTGGCGACTTCAACTGCCTGCATCAGGATCTCTACGGCGATCTTGCCTTCCCGCTGCAGGTGGCAATCCTGCTATCGGAACCGGATAAGGATTTCACCGGCGGCGAGTTCGTGCTGACCGAACAGCGCCCGCGCATGCAGAGCCGCGCCGAGGTGGTGCCGCTGCGCCAGGGCGATGCAGTCGCCTTCGCGGTCCACAATCGTCCGGTGCAGGGCAGCAAAGGCAGCTACCGCGTCAATCTCAGGCACGGCGTCAGCCGGCTTCGCTCCGGTCTGCGCCATACCGTCGGCATTATCTTTCACGACGCGAAATAGGGCTGTCCCTGCGTGGAGGCGGCCAGCAACTTCGTGCCAAGGGGATCAGTTGTCGAAGTCGGCGCCGCCCCTCATCGCCCTGCCGGGCACTTCTCCCGTGTGACGGGGAGAAGGGGGCAGTCGCAACCTTGGCGTGCATTCTATAACATCTAAAATTGGCGAAACCATCGATGAGAGCGCCCCTCTCCCCGTCACTATACGGGGAGAGGGTGCCGGCAGGCAGGTGAGGGGCAGCGCAAAGCTGAAGCGATTGGCTGCCGAACAATTCTTCAGGCAACCGCGGCAATCGCGGAAAAATAAAAATCTCGCCCACAAAGATCTTTGTCATCCAATCGTTAACCAAGGTTCATACGGTGAGCGGTGTTGTTTCTCTGCCGGCGTTCGTTCGCCGGGCGGATGACTGTTGATATCTGCCAAGACTGAAAACTAGCTATTTGTTCGCGCGTCGGGGATCGCCATGATGTTTCCAGCAAGCTTTGCGTCACTACGGCGCAAATCGGCGAAGATCAGCGGCGCCATCACGCTTGCTGTTGGCCTGATGATCGGGGCCGCTGCGCAGGCCGAGCCGATCCGCGGCGCCGGATCGACGCTGGCCGCCCCGATCATCGGCAAATGGGCAACGGCCTACGAGAGCGCCCGCGCCGACGGCGGGGACTATGTCTCGCCCGACTGGAAGGTCGACTATGAAATCGTCGGCTCGCTCGCCGGCGTCCTGCGTCTCGATCAGCCGGACATCGACTTTGCCGCGACGGATGCGCCGATCAATGCCGCCGAACTCAAGAAGGCCGGCCGCCAGCAGTTTCCGATCGTGATGGGCGCCATCGCCGTCGTCGTCAATCTCGACGGCATCGGCCCGGGAAGCCTTCGCCTGACGGGGCCGGTGCTGGCCGACATCTATCTGGGCAAGATCCAGTCATGGTCCGATCCCGCGATCAAGGCGGTGAATCCGGATCTGACGCTGCCCGATCTCAGGATCAGCGTTGTTCACCGCAAGGATGGCTCCGGCTCGACCTTTGTCTTCACCGAGTACCTGTCGGCGGTCAGCGGGGAGTGGAAGGCCAAATACGGCGCCAATACACTGATCTCGTGGCCGCTCGGCACTGACGCGGAAGGCACACAGAACCTCATTCAAGCCGTGCACGACACGAAGGGCGCGATCGCCTATGCCGAATCCGGCCAGGCCCAGCGCGCCAGCCTTGCCTTCGCGCTGATCGAGAACAGATCCGGCAAGTTCGTCAAGCCGGAGCCGGAGGGCGTGCAGGCTGCCGCGACATCCATCGACTGGGCGCAAACGACCGACTTCTTCGCTTCGCTGACCGATCGTAACGGCGATGCCGCCTATCCGATCAGCACGGCGGTATTCGCGGGCGTTCAGGTCTCGGGCCGTTCGGAACATCGCTATCGCCGCGTGCACGACCTTTTCCGGCTCGCCTTCGCGCACGGCGCGGATGACGCCGCCGCGCTCGGCTACGTGCCGCTGCCGAAGGCGCTCGTCGCCCGGATCGAGCAATACTGGGCAGGGCAGGGGCCCGTCGCAAACTGAGCGGAAGAACCAGGCTGCTGCTTGGCGCAGCACCTGAACTGAAATTCATATCGCGCCGTGATGGCGGCTTGTTGGGGACTGCGTGACATGGACATCGATATCTTCAAGGACATCCTCGTGCCGGTGATCGGCGGGTTGGGCATCTTCATGCTCGGCCTCGACTTCATGGCCAACGGCATCCAGGCGCTGTCGGTCAACCGGATGCGCGCCTTTCTCGCCAAGGCCGCCGGAACGCCGATCAAGGGCGTGCTGGCGGGAACGCTGATCACCGGTGTCATCCAGTCGTCGACGGCGATGAGCGTCATGGTCGTCGGCCTGGTCAATGCCGGCGTCATTGCCCTTCGACCGGCGATCAGCGTGATCATGGGCGCCAATATCGGCACCACGCTCGGCAACGGGCTCATCGCCCTGCCGCTCGGTCCGCTCGGGCTGATCCTGGCCGGCGTGTTCTCGCTGATCTACTGCTTTGCCAAAAGCGAGAAGGTCAAGAACATAGCGCTTGCCGGCATGGGCTTCGCGCTGATCTTCTATGGCCTCAACCTGATGACCGGCGGCCTGCGCCCGTTGCGCAACCTGCCCGAAGTCATGGCCCTGCTGCAAACGCTGACGGCCGACTCCTACCTCAACCTGCTCAAATGCGTGTTCATCGCCGCCGGCGTGACCGCCATGATCCATTCGTCCTCGGCGACGATCGGCATCGTCATGGGCCTTGGCGCCGCCGGCATTCTCGACTGGACGACAGCCGTCGCCTTCTCGCTCGGCGCCGATCTCGGCACCACGATCACCTCGTGGATGGCTTCGCTCAATCTTTCGAAAAACGCCAAGCGCACCGCTTACGCGCACATCTCGTTCAACATCATCGGCGTGTGCATCACCATCCCGCTGTTCTTCGTCTCCATGCAGGTCCTGGAATGGGCGATGCAGTTCTTCGGCGGCGATCCCGCCATTCCGGTGATCGTCGACGGCAAGGAGACCTTTCCCCTGGTGCCGGTCGCGGTCGGTCTTTACTCGACATTCTTCAACGTCTTCAACACGCTGTTGCTGTTTCCGTTCATCGGGGCGTTCGAGCGGGTTCTGTCGCGTGTCGGTCACACGGATGCCGAGGACACGGAAGATTTCTCGACGCCGCGATTCCTCGACCGCAAGCTGGCCGGCGATTTTGCCAAGGCCGTTCCCGCCGTCCAGCAGGAGACGGCCCGTCATCTGCAAGCCGGCGCCATGTTCCTCGACATCGCCCGTTCGTCGAAGAAGGCGCCGTCGGATCCCGGCGAGCACTATCTCGCAACCGATATCCTCAGCCGCGACATCCGCGCCTACACCGCCGAACTGATGAAGGAGGATTTGCCCTACGACCAGCTCGACCTGATCGCCAGCCTCATCGAGGAAGCCGACTTCACCGCTGCCCTGACAGAATCGATGCATCAGGTGGCGCGCCGCGTGCAGCGCGAAAAATTCAGCAGTCCGGCGCAGGCCATCGTCGACGTTGCGCTGAGCAAGCTCGATGCCTCGCTGCGGCAGATCTTGCCGACTTACGGCATCTCCGACCCGAAGGTGCCGGCCGGCCATGTCAATCTGCCGGAGGTCGAGGAACTGCGTGCCCGCACGCTGGCGCTCGGACCCAATGCCGGCGCCGCCGAACGCGGCACGATCCTGGCGCTGCTCGGGTCGATCGAGCGCGCGGAAATCCTGATCCAGCGCATCGATGCCGAGCGCAAATCGGTCAACCGGCAAAGCGTGCTCGCCCGGGCGTCGGCACGCAAGGAATCCAGGCCGCACGCGCTGGGCGATCCCGGCCTCAGCCCGGTCCCGGCCGAGTAGCGGGGCGCGCGTCCCTTTCCCTTCTCCCCTTGTGGGAGAAGGTGGCCTCGCGAAGCGAGGTCGGATGAGGGGTGTTCCAGCTTGGCAACGACGGCGATCCTTCCAGCACCCCTCAACCGTCTTGGCGCTGCGCGCCAATCCACCTTCTCCCACAAGGGGAGAAGGGAGCGCTTCGGCGCCTTCGCTCAGCCTTGAAACAGCGCCAGTTCTTCGGCCGTGAGGTGGCGGGCCTTGCCCTTGGCGAGGTCGCCGAGCCGCAAGCGGCCGATCGCCACCCGCACCAGACGAAGCACGTCGACATCGTGCGCGCCGAGCAGCCGGCGGATGTGGCGGTTGCGGCCCTCGTCGAGGGTGACTTCCAGCCAGGCGGTGCTGGCGCCGCTGCGCAGGATGTCGATCGACCGCGCCGTCAAATCTTCGCCATCGACCGTGGCGCCGGCGCGCAACCGCGCCAGCAGGGCCGCGTCGGGCAGGGCGCCGATCTGCACATGATAGATCTTGGCGACGTGCGAAGCGGGGTCGAGCAGGCGCTGGGCGAAGCGGGTGTCGTTGGTCATCAAGAGCAGGCCTTCGCTGGCCTTGTCGAGGCGGCCGACCGGCGACACGAAGGGCAGGTCGAGTTCTGCCAGGCAGTCGTAGACGGTGCCGCGGTCCTGCGGGTCGTCGCGGGTGGTGACCAGGCCGCGCGGCTTGTTGATCATCAGATAGACCTTGCGCGAGGCGACGACGCGGCTGCCGTCGACCTCGATGCGGTCGCGGCCGGGATCGACGCGCAGCGCGCCGTTGCGCACGATTTTGCCGTCGACCCGGACGCGCCCTTCGGCGACCAGAATTTCCGCCTGCTTGCGCGAGCACAGCCCAAGTTTTGACAGGGCACGACAAAGGCTGACGCTGGGGGAACTGACGCCTGGGTTGGGCCGGCCGGTGTTCGGCCGTGGCGCCATGGTTTTGCGTGATCGTTCCGGCAAGTCAGGTCTTTCCCGCCACCTGAGGTGAATATTTGCTAACAGAAAGCCGCCGGGGTGGATATCTGGATTTCTCGATAGGAGTATCCGGACGTGTGAGCTGCGGCCCTCCGTTGCGACAGGTCGCCTCCGGACATCATGGCAAAGTTGGCAGGACAGAGGGGGGCGCCGTAGAGCGCCAACATTTCGAGCCTCGCACGCGCCCCGACGCTGATCGCCGGGGGTGCCACGATCTTCAGTTTGCCCTGGGCTCGTCCTCGACAACGAAAGATGCGGCAATCAGGTCGTCGGCATCGATCCGCAGGGAGCCTTCACCTGCTCCCATGACAGCGGCTACCTTCTGGAAAATCTTGATCTCGTGCTCGGTAATCCGGGCGCTCCGCATCCTGGCTTTGAGATCAGCGATGCGCAGCCCCAATGTGTGGGACGTTCCAATTTCACGGTTCGACATGACAACATGCTCCTCCCCGACCCATGCTTTTTGCCTCCCCACCGGTATTCGCCCGTCGCCTATCATGCTTGCCCAAAAACAAGGCATCGCGAATACAGCGCCCCGAACGCTGGTGCGAGGGGAAGGTTCCGGCGCAACATGGTCACGAAATAATACGGGCCGCCGCCGCCGGCGGGTTACCCGCAGGAGGTGGCTGGCCGTCTTTCTTCGATTTGTGACGGACTCGCCGGCAAGGTGAGCTCGAAAGAAGATTTGACTGGATCCTCCCGGGGGGGATACAGAACGGGCATGTCCCAAGGCATCCATCGTTCGCATCCGGCTATCGTGAAGCGTCTGAAGCGCGCGCAGGGCCACCTTGCGGCGGTGCTGTCGATGTTCGAGGCGCATCGTCCTTGCGTTGACCTGGCGCAGCAGCTCCACGCCGTGGAGAGCGCCATCAGCAGTGCAAAGCGCGAACTGATCCACGATCATATCGAGCATTGCCTGACGGACACCGCGGAAGCCGGCGGCAACTCGCTGGCGGAACTCAAGCAACTGGCGAAATATTTGTGAAATGCCTGTGCTCGGCGCGCGCATCCTCGACTGGTTCGGGTTCGGGCCGCGCGATCACGCCGCGCATGGTCATGGCCATCACGATCATGTGAGCGGGTCGCATAGCCACGGGGTCATCGATGCGACCATTGCCACGACCGACCGCGGCATATGGGCGATAAAATGGTCGTTCGTCATCCTGGCAATCACCGCGGCGATGCAGATGGTCGTGGTCGCGCTGTCGGGCAGCGTGGCGCTGCTGGCCGACACGGTCCACAACATCGGTGACGCCACCACCGCCATTCCGCTGTGGATCGCCTTCCTGCTGGCCCGGCGCAAGCCGTCGCCGACCTTCACCTACGGCCTGGGCCGGGCCGAGGACCTGGCCGGGATGATCATCGTCGGGATCATCCTGTTCAGCGCCATCGTCGCCGGTTACCAGGCCATCGACCGTTTGATCAATCCACGCGTGGTGACGCATCTGGGCTGGCTGGCGGCGGCGGGCATTGTCGGCTTTCTCGGCAATGAGGCCGTCGCGGTGTTCCGCATCCGCGTCGGCCGCGAAATCAACAGCGCCGCACTGATTGCCGACGGCTACCACGCCCGCACCGACGGCCTGACCAGCCTTGCCGTGGTCCTCGGAGCGTTCGGCGTCTGGCTCGGTTTTGCGCTGGCTGACCCGATTGTCGGCCTGCTCATCACGCTTGCCATCTTCGGCATCGTCTGGCAGTCGGCGCGCTCGGTGCTGACCCGCATACTCGATGGTATAGATCCTGAAGTCATCGGCGACATCGACCATGCCGCCGCGCATGTGCCGCAGGCGCGCATTGTCGATGCCAAGGCGCGGTGGATCGGTCACAGGCTGCACGCCGACATTGCCATCGCCGTCGAAGAAAGCCTGCCGGTCAGCGAAGCGCAGAAGATCACCGCAGCGCTGGAACACGAGTTGTTCGAGCACATGCCGGCGCTTGCGGCGGCGAATATAAGATTGGCGAACGCGGATGCCGATCACCGCCATGGACATGGCCACGGCGAGCACGACGGCCACTAACGGTCGCTCCGACCGGCTCGCTTCCGTTCGCTGCGTGAAAAATGTTGAGACCGCCGCGTCTTAGTCCATTATCCCCGGGTCCATTATCTCTGGCTCGTGCAACGCTTGACCCGAGCGCCAAACGTGGCCGGAAACCGGATTGGGAAGATGCCTCAGGCGCCACTTATCGCAACCCTTGTCGCCGGCCTCGGACTCGCCTTCATCCTCGGCACGTTGGCGAACCGACTTCGCCTGTCGCCGCTGGTCGGCTACCTCGTGGCTGGTGTCTTGATTGGCCCGTTCACGCCCGGCTTCGTTGCCGACCAGGCGCTGGCGCGCCAACTCGCCGAGATCGGCGTGATCCTGCTGATGTTTGGCATAGGGCTGCATTTTTCGCTGAACGATCTGCTGTCGGTAAGAAAGATCGCGCTTCCCGGCGCTGTCGGTCAAATGGCTCTGGTGACCATGCTCGGGCTCCTCGTGACGCAGGCGATCGGCTGGCCGATCGGAGCCGGAGTGGTGTTTGGGTTGGCCCTGTCGGTTGCAAGCACAGTCGTGGTCCTACGGGCGCTGCAGGAAATGCGGCAGCTCGAAACCGATGGCGGACGCATCGCAGTCGGCTGGCTGGTCGTAGAGGACCTCGCCATGATCCTCGCGCTCGTGCTGTTGCCGGCCTTCGCAGGCGTGCTCGGTGGCAATTTCAACGGGGCAAACCTTAACGGCAATGACCTGTTCAAATTGTTTGAGCCGCAGACCATCTGGAGCGCGCTCGGGCTGACGCTGGGCAAATTGGCGGCTTTCTTCGCGATCATGGTTGTCGTCGGCCGACGTGTCATTCCGCCGATCCTTCACTACGTTGCTCACACTGGCTCGCGAGAGCTTTTCCGTTTGGCCGTGCTGGCGATCGCCCTTGGTGTCGCTTTCGGGGCAGCCGAGCTGTTCGGCGTCTCGTTTGCTCTTGGGGCGTTTTTCGCAGGAATGATCCTTGCCGAATCCCAGTTGAGCCAAAGGGCCGCTCAGGAAACACTGCCGCTGCGCGACGCATTCGCCGTGCTTTTCTTCGTCTCCGTCGGCATGCTGTTCAACCCGATGATCCTGGTCGAGCAGCCGCTGCTCGTCGGCGTGACATTTTTGATCATCGTCATCGGCAATGCCACGGCCGCATCGGCCATCGCATTGATGTTCGGCTATCCGTCCTACGTGGCCCTGACACTCGGCCTAAGCCTGGCGCAAATCGGCGAGTTCTCCTTCATCCTGGCGGGACTAGGTGTCGACCTCGCGCTTCTTCCAGAGGCTGGACGTGACCTGGTGCTTGCCGGAGCCATCCTTTCGATTCTCGTCAACCCGCTGCTGTTTGCGGTGTTGGATCGGCTGACGCCGTGGCTGAAAGCACGAGAGCGAACCATTGCCACGCAAGAAGGCAAAGCCGAACCGCCAGAACTCGCGGCTACCAGCCTGACAGACCACGCGGTGCTTGTCGGCCATGGACGGGTCGGAAGCCTGGTCGCGGAGACGTTGCAAAAGGCAAGGCAGCCGTACCTGGTGATCGAGGAACGGCAAGTGATAGTAGAACAGCTGCGCGCCCGCGGCGTTGATGTCATTGCGGGAAATGCCGCCCAGCCGGGCCTGCTTGAGGCGGCCAACGTTGCCTCAGCCCGGTGGTTGATCAGCGCCATTCCCAATCCGTTCGAGAGCGGCAATCTCATCGAGCAAGCCCATGCCATCAATCCAAAGCTCGAGATCATCGCCCGTGCGCATTCCGATGCCGAAGTGGATTACCTGAAGAAGTTCGGCGCCGACCTGATCATCATGGGCGAGCGGGAGATCGCGCGCGGCATCTCGGATCACATTCTGAGCCGGATCGATGCCCCAGCCGCCCCGGTCGCCGACCAGAGCCAAAACACGCGCCAGGTCGACCCAAAGCCGATGGCCGGGTAATGGCGGCAGCTGCGCCAACAGCATCTCCAGCTTCTTCCGCTGATAGCGTGAGGTCTGGCAGGCGTCGGTCTTTGAAGCAACGCCGGGTTCCGGCACCTGCAATCACGGCCGGCCGATCTATATCCAACTGAAGCTTGCCGATATCGAGCGGCTGTGTCGACGGCGGAAACGTCGTTTGCAACGGCAATAGCTTGTTTGTTCGCATCACTTTCAGGGAGATAAGGAGCCATGATTTCCGGCGCACACATGATCATCTACAGCACGGATGCCGAGGCAGACCGCGCATTTTTTCGCAATGTCCTACGTTTTCCAGCAGTCGATGCTGGCGAAGGCTGGTTGATCTTCGCATTGCCGCCGGCCGAGATTGCCGTTCACCCGGCCGCCGAAGTCGACAGCCACGAAGTCTATCTCATGTGCGAAGACATCAATGCTACGGTCCAAGAGCTGAAATCGCACGATGTTGAATGCACTTCGGTCACCGATGAAGGCTGGGGCCTGCTCACGCATGTCTCGCTTCCCAGTGGCGGCTCGCTTGGCCTTTACCAGCCGAGGCATGCTTTGGCGCACAAAGCCGGGGCTGCTTAAGTGCCCGCTCTCCGGCTGCACCCGCTCATTGGCTGCCGATCACCATGCGGTTGCCCTCGCTGTCGCGAAATTCCGCCACCGTGCGGCCTGGCTGCCAGGGCGCCTCCTGCGGTTCGGTGATGATCTCGACGCCGCCCGCCTTCAACGCCGCGATCGTCGCCTCGACATCGTTGTCGACCAGCACCAGCACCGGCTCCGCGCCTGGCGTGTCGTCGGCGCGCCTCACGAAATGCAGGTTCGTCACGGCGTCGGGAAATTTCAGCTCGATCCAGCGCCAGCCGCTATCGCCCATCTTCTCGTCGGCCGTCACCTTGCAGGCGAAATGCCTGGTGTAGAACGCCTTGGCGCGGTCCTGGTCGAATACCGGCAGTTCGGCAAACTGGATGTGCATGGTCGTCGCTCCTGCTCCTCGATGGCTGCTGCCTAGCCGTCCGCCGGTGGAAGTCGATCCGGGCGGCCGAAAAAATTTATAGCGTGCGAGAATCTTTTCGGGAACGCGAAACGTCTTCTGCTCAGACCAACCATTCAGGAGACGAACCATGGGCTACAAACTCATTCGCTACAGCGTGAAAGACACCGGGCTGGAAGAGAACCGCGCGCTGGTGGCAAAAGTGTTCGAGACGCTGGATGAAACGGCGCCGCAGAGCGTGCGCTATCTCGTGCTCGAACTCGACGACGGCGAGTTCGTCCATGTCGTCGGCGAGGGAAATGACACATCCGCGCTGACCGGGCTTGCGGCCTTCGAGGCGTTCACGCAAAACCATGCGGAACGGCGCTCGACGCCGGTCAAGCGGTCGCCTGCCAAAATCATCGGCAACTACCGTGTGCTTGAGGAGAGCAAGGCCGGATAGAATGGACGCCATGATCCAACCGAAATTCGATCGGCCGGCGCTGGAGTCGATGCTCTCCGGGTTCCGCCCAAAACTGCACCGCTACTGCGCCCGCATGGCCGGCTCGGTGATCGACGGCGAAGACATCGTCCAGGAGACGCTGGTCAAGGCGCTGCAGGCGGTCGACGGCAGCATGGCCGTCGAGCGGCCCGAGCAATGGCTGTTTCGCATCGCCCATAATGCCGCGCAGGACTATCTGCGCCGGCGCCATCGGGAAAGGTCGCGCATGACCGAGACCGACATGACCACGATCGAGGATCCTTCCGGCAGCGCCGACGCAAGGCTCGCTGCGGCGGCCGGCCTGCGCAGCTTCATGCAGCTCTCGGTGGCGCAGCGCAGCGCCGTGATCCTGGTCGACGTGCTCGGCCTTTCGCTGCATGAGACCTGCGAGGTGACCGGCGCGACGCTGGCCGCCACCAAGGCGGCGCTGCATCGCGGGCGGGCGCAGTTGCGCCTGCTGGCGTCGC
Organism: Mesorhizobium sp. WSM4820; assembly: GCF_055811075.1. Taxonomy (NCBI): domain Bacteria; kingdom Pseudomonadati; phylum Pseudomonadota; class Alphaproteobacteria; order Hyphomicrobiales; family Phyllobacteriaceae; genus Mesorhizobium; species Mesorhizobium sp. WSM4820. Next base: position 168,855 of record NZ_JBVVQN010000010.1, read on the forward strand.
AGCCTGAGCACGTCGTCGCGCCCAGGCTCGACGCCGATGACGAGCGGCGGCTGCGCCGCTATGTCGATCTGTTCAACGCGCGCGACTTCGACGCGGTCAGGGCGCTGATCGCCGAGGATGTCCAGCTCGAATTGGTCAGCCGGCTCCGCATGCGCGGCAAGGCTGAAGTGTCGACCTATTTCGGCAATTACGAGCGCATCAGCGACTGGGCGCTGTCGCTGGGTTTTGTCGACGGCCGGCCGGCGATCCTGATCCGCAACCCGCAGGAGCCGGACGGCGCGGTGCGCGGCTTCATGCTTGTCGAATGGCGGGAGGAGCGGGTCGTCCAGATCCGCGATTTTCGTTATGCGCCCTGGTGCCTGATCGATGCCGAGATCAGCACGATGGAGGGGTAGGGGGAGGGTCGGCCTCCGGCCGCCCGCTATCCGCGCCGGCCGTCGCGCCAGCCAGCCGGCGAGACGCCCGCGAGCTTCTTGAAGCTCCGGCTGAAGGCCGCTTCGGACTCGTAGCCGACATCACGCCCGACCGCCGAGACTTTGGCCAGCCCATCAGTGAGCAGTCGTGCGGCCAGTTGCACGCGCCATCGCGTGAGATACTGCATCGGTGGGCAGCCGACGAGACGCGTGAAGCGGGCCGCGAGGACGGACCGCGAGACGCCGGTTTCGCGTGCGAGTTCTTCAATTGTCCAGCCACGCGCCGGATTCTCGTGGACAAGCGCAACAGCCCGGCCGACGGCGGGGTCGCGCAAGCCGGCCAGCCAGCCGGTCTGCTCCGGCGGCAGTGCCTCAAGATGGCGGCGAACGACCTCAACGAACATCAGCTCGCTGAGGCGCAGGCGGATGCATTCAGCGCCTGGCCGTTGAACGGACACCTCTGCCAGCGTTAGCTCGATCAGCCGGTCGAGCAGATCGCTCGGTGCGCCGGCCGCGCGCCGGATGCGTATCAGCGGAGGCAGGGCCCCGAGCAGAGGATTGAACGGCCGTGCATCGCAGCCAAGGAAACCGCAGACATATCTGGTCAGGAGGAGGCCGTCGCCACCTTCGTTGATCACGAAGGGCAGTTGTCCGGCCGCCATGGCGCGAAAGAAATCGAGCGAATCTTCCGGGCTCAAACCTGATCGCACTCCGGGCGCACTGCACATCGCGTACGAATCCTCATGCGGGATCACAAGTATGTCGCCTTCGGCAAACTCCATCGGCGGATCGTCACCGATGCTGACCGAGCCCGATCCTTGGGTGATGATGTGGTAGGAAATCACATGTTGGGCGCGCGGCAGGATAAGATGCGCAAATGAACCCGCCCGCGGCACTTCCACGCTCCAGGGCGAAGAGGCATCGACCCAGAAGAAAAGCGCGCCGGTGAGCTTTACCACGCGCAGCACATCCGAAAGCACATCCTTGTCCGGCGCGGCCGAAGGTGCGGCGTCGGCAACGATCTCTTCCGGTGGCCGCCCAGGCGATCGCGCCAGAACGGACGCTGCAGCAAGCGATTGAGACGCTGGGTCATGGAGCGTGCCCATGGCAAAGTCTACTATGCGCCGAACAGTATATCCACCGCGCATCCCGTGGAGTCCATGCGATCAACGGAGGTCGGCCATGTCTACCTATTGCTTCTTCGACGTGCGTGAAATCACCGACCAGGCCAAGGTCGAGCAGTATCTGGCAGGGGTCTTTGCAACGGTTGAACAGTATGGAGGGCGCTATCTGGTGCTGGGAGGGAAATCCGACCTTGTCGAAGGAGACTGGCAGCCGGTCTATCCGGTCATCGTCGAATTTGCCGACGGCGAGCATGCCCGGCGCTGGTATTCATCGCCCGAATACGAGCCGCTGAAGGCGCTACGCGTCGCCGGAACCCGATCCAACGCGGTGTTCCTTGAAGGTGCAACGCCGGGATTGGAGCAAGCGGCGGCCCAGACCCGCCGGGGCAAGACATCGAAAACTCCGGCTGAAATCTACGACTCACTGTTCGTTCCAGCGCTGTTCCGACAATGGGGGCCTATCGTCGCCGCCGAGGCTCGAATAGGGAGGGGCGACTGCGTCATCGACATTGCCTGCGGTACGGGTGTGCTGGCGCTCGCGGCCCTCGACCGCGTTGGCGCGGAGGGCAAGGTGGTCGGGCTTGATCCCAATCCCGATATGCTTTGCGTTGCCCGCCGCAAAAGCACTCGCATCGATTGGCGAGAAGGGCGCGCCGAGCAGATCCCTTTCCCGGATGAAAGCTTCGACGTCGCGGTCAGCCAGTTCGGCCTGATGTTCTTCGACGATCGAGCAGCCGGACTGAGGGAAATGATGCGCGTGCTTAAGTCCGGCGGCCGGCTCGCCGTCGCGGTCTGCGGACCGCTCGACCAGTCGCCCGGCTACGCCGCAGTGGCGGATATGCTTGAACGGCTGTTTGGAGCCGACGTTGCGAACGCGTTCCGCGCGCCCTTTGTGCTCGGCGATGCGGAGTTACTGCGCTCGCTCTGCGCGAAGGCAGGCATAGAGCGTGCCGAGGTGAAGCGACACCGCGGAACGGTCCGTTTTGCCTCGATCGAGTCGCTGATCTCGACTGAAAGAGCCTGCATCTGGACGTTGGGCGGGCTTTTGGACAACGAGCAGTTCAAGCGGCTCCTGGAGGAGGCCGAGCGGGCACTTATGCCTTACGTGACAGCAGCCGGCGCCGTCGCTTTCGACATGCCGGCGCTCGTCATCACGGCATCCAAGGACTGACGCTGGCGACCAGTCTGCGATCAGGCGCTGCCTGCTTCACCTTCCCGCAAAGTTTATCAAACGACACGCACGCGGCGCGTCACCTGGCCATTGCTTTCCCAGTATGTGTGTTTCTTGGCAATCAAGGGATCGTCCATTGCCGGTTGAACCTGTCCCGTGGTGCTGACCGCGCGCGAGGTCACCGTGTGTTCTCCAGGCGACGGATTTGGCCAATCCAGGGACCAGATCTTCCAGGCGTGTTCGGCCTCCTCGCTGCGGTCGATGGTCGCCGGTGCCCATGGCGCTTGATCGATTTGCACTTCGACCCGATCGATCGGTGCCCCCCAGGCTGCTCCAATGATGCGGTAGTCCGAGTCCTTGCGGGTGACCTTCGCGGGCGCGGACTTGATCAGCGCTCGCCCGACTGAGTCCTCGGTCCACACGGTCTCGCTATTGCGCTCTTCCTCGCGGATGGTGACATAGTCACGGGCCATCAGAAGGCTCATGAAGCGGGTGTCGCGCACCTCGATGCGCTCCAGCCACTTGACGTTGGCGATGCCGTACCAGCCCGGAGCAATCAGCCGCAGCGGAAAACCATTGGCCGCCGGCAAGGCGGCTCCGTTCATTTCATAGCAGAGCAGATTGTCTGGGTTCGTCGCTTCGGCAAGCGACATGCTGCGCGCGAAGTTCTGCTGCATCTTGACGTCGCGGATGGCGACCTCGCCGGTGTCAGTGCCGAAAAAGACCACCTCGATGCCATCTTCCAGAACGCCGGCTTCCTCGAGGATCGGGGCGAGCGGCGTCCCTGCCCAGCGGGCATTGCCGATGCCGCCGGTGAAAAACGGAAAACCGTGGTTGCCCGAGCATTCTACTGTGAAAACGACCTCCTGGCGCGGCAGCGCCTTGATGTCGGCGAGAGTCAGTTTCAAGGGCTTCTTGACCAGGCCGCCGATCTCCATCGACCATGTCTTCTCGTCGATCGTTGGTCGATTGAAATGCGAGATGCTGAAGAACTTGTCGTTCGGCGTTATCCAGCTATCCAGATCCTCCCAGACAAGCTGCTTCTGGATGCCGACCGGATCGGGATTTTCGGTCGGCTGGTCCAGCCACCGAACAACCTCCTCGCTCGGCCGTGTTGGAAAAGCGTAAGCCCGACGCGAGGTATAGAGAGCAGCAATTGCGGCGAGGGCAGCACTTCCCTGAACAAGAAGTTCTCTGCGTTGAAGATCAGGCATGTTGTTTCCTCCCAGTTGATCCGGAAACAGGCTGCAGGTGCCTTAGGCCGCAGCCTGAACACGGATAAGCGCAATGAACGTTTGCCCCACCCGGAGATTATCCGGACAGGTCAACAATCAGCGGCGCATCTCAAACATGTGAAGCCTTGGACGAAACTCTCGCTTGGGTTTCGCCTTTTTGAGGGTGCGCCTTTGAGAGGGAAGAGTCCAGGTGTATGATGATGGTCTAATGTTTCGAGATCAGGGAGGACAGTATGACGTCTTGGGAAATCAAGGGACGCGAACTTGTCAATTGCACCTGCGAATATGGCTGCAACTGTCAATTCAATGCGCTGCCCGACAAGGGCCATTGCCATGCCGTGGCCGGCATCCAGATCGATGAAGGTCATCATGGCGAGACCGTTCTCGACGGCCTGCGCATCGCCGCGATCTTCAAATGGCCCGGGGCGATCCACGAGGGCAACGGCGAAGCCATCGCTTTCGTCGACGAGAAGGCAACCGAGCGGCAGCGTAACGCGCTGCTGCGCATCATGACCGGCCAGGACACCGACCCGTTCGCGACGATGTTCGCCGTCTACGCCTCGACCGTGACAAAAATGAACGAGCCGGTCTTCACCAGGATCGATCTCGACCTCGATGTCGACGGCCGAAGGGGCCGCATCTTCGTCAAGGACTACATCGAAACGGTCGGCGAACCGATCCGCAACAAGGTGACGGGCGCGGACTCGCGCGCCCAGATCGTGTTGCCGAACGGCTTCGAATATGCGGTCGCCGAGATCGGCAGCGCTTCGAGCACAACCAGCGGGCCGGTTCAGGTGACCACCAAGGACAGTTACGGCCAGTTCGCGCGGCTGCATCTCAACAATCACGGGGTGGTGCGGGCCTGACGCGGCGCATGAACGGCGGGTCGCCACTGGAACGGCTGCTCAGACGCGACCGCGTCATCACGATTGCGGGCGTGGTGGCGCTGTGCCTGCTGGCCTGGCTTTACATCGCCGCCGGCGCAGGGCTCGGCATGAATGCGTGGGAGATGTCGAGGCTCGCGTTATTCCCGCACCTGCAAACTCCGAACATGACATCCGATATGACCTCTGACATGCCCGGCATGGACATGTCTGGCATGGATATGTCCGGCATGGGCATGAGCGCGATGGCGACGGAGCCGCGGGCCTGGGGGGCCGCGAACTGGGCGCTGATGATCGCCATGTGGTGGGTCATGATGATCGCCATGATGTCGCCGAGTGCGGCGCCGACCATCCTGCTCTATGCGCGCGTGCATCGCCATGCGCTGGCACAGGGTCAGATCCAGGACAAGCTCGCGCCGACCGGCGTGTTCATGGCAGGCTACCTCCTGGTCTGGCTGGGGTTCTCCGTCGCGGCCACCGCATTGCATTGGCTGCTCGAACGCGAAGCCTTCGTTTCGGCGACGATGATGAGTTCGCAAAGCCGCTGGCTTTCAGCCATCGTCCTGATCGGCGCGGGGATCTATCAGCTCTCGCCCTTCAAGAACGCCTGCCTGTCGCATTGCCGGGCACCGACGGCGTTCCTTGCCCGCCACTGGCGTCCCCACGCCCTTGGCGCGCTGCGTCTGGGCGCATTGCACGGAGCGTTTTGTGTCGGATGCTGCTGGATGCTGATGGCGCTTTTGTTCGTGGGTGGCATCATGAACCTGGTGTGGATTGCCGCGCTCGCCATTCTGGTGATGGTTGAAAAGGCGTTTCCTGCCGGCCCGTGGGTTGGCCGGGCAGCTGGCATCGCCCTGATCGCCTGGGGCAGCGCAACGCTTTTGGTCTGATGCCAAGCTGCCTCTGTCGGCATTCAAAGGCGTCGAGGAACTTTGAATCCTCGCTTCCGTTTACCGAATATCGTGGATGGGAGGTTCAGCCGATGAATGTCAGCCAGGAAAGGACTGTATCGCTCTGGGCGGCGACCGAAGTCGTGCCCGATGCGGTGCCGCTCGGGAAAAGCGAACAGGTCGATGTCGTGGTCGTCGGGTCTGGGATTGCCGGACTGTCGGTCGCCTACGAACTGGCCGTCGCCGGGCAAAAGGTGGCTGTCCTCGATCGCGGCCGGATCGGAAGCGGCATGACGGCTCGCACCACTGCGCACCTGTCATCTGTCTGCGACGACTATTTTTCGGAGCTGACCAAATTGCGCGGCGAGGATCTGGCGCGGATTTTTTACCAAAGCCAATCGGCCGCTATCGACCATATCCAATCCATCCGGGAGACCGAGCGTATCGCTTGCGATTTCCGGCGCCTTGATGGCTTTCTCTTTCCGGCTTCCGGCAGCCAGGAATCCGATATCACGCGCGAACTGGACGCCGCTCTGAAGATCGGTGTCGAGGTCGAGAAGACCAGGGGCGTGCCATTTGCAGGCTTTTCGGATGTGCAGGCCCTTCGATACGCCAATCAGGCGACCTTCCACCCGCTCAAATATCTCCGCGGGCTGGCCGCGGCCATCCGCGCGCGCGGCGGCGTGCTTTATGCTGATACTATCGTCGAAAAGGTCGAGGAGACTGATGGCGGCGTGCGTGTAACCACGGTTTCAGGCTTTACCGTGTCTGCCAGATCGGCCGTTGTCGCCACCAACTCGCCGATCAACGATCGGGTCGCGCTTCACACCAAGCAAGCGCCCTATCGAACCTACGCGATGTCGTTCGAGATCGCGCGCGATACCATACCGGATGCGCTGTATTGGGATACTGAAGACCCTTATCACTACGTTCGGCTTCAGCCTGGCGACGGTCGGACCGACTTCCTGATCGTCGGAGGTGAAGACCACAAGACAGGACAGGCCGATGATGCCGGTGACCGTTTCGCGGCCCTGACGGCCTGGACCAAAAGGCTGGTGCCCGATGTCGGCGTGGAAATCAACCGGTGGTCCGGGCAGGTGATGGAGACCGTCGATTATGCGGGGTTCATCGGCCGCAATCCTGGCGACAGCCGCGTCTTTGTGGCGACCGGGGATTCCGGCCAGGGCATTACCCATGGCGTTGTCGCCGGCCTGTTGATTTCAGACCTGATTCTGAAGGAGGAAAGTCCCTGGCGCGAACTCTACGAGCCGTCGCGCAAGACGGCAGGCGCGATCGGCGATTACCTGTCGGAGAATGCGACAGCGATCAAGAGTTTTGCCGAATATATCGCGCCCGGCGAAGTCGATTCCGTCGACAAGCTGCGATCGGGAGAAGGTGCCATCGTCCGCGAAGGGCTCACAAAAATCGCCGCATTTCGCGATGATGACGGCACGCTCTACAAGCGCTCGGCCGCATGCACGCATATCGGCTGCCATGTCCACTGGAACTCGCTCGAGCGCTGCTGGGATTGCCCCTGCCACGGCTCGCATTTTGCAATCGATGGCACGGCCTTGAACGGACCGGCGGTGGCGCCGCTGGGAAGCGAGTAGGGCAGCAGGCAGTAGGCAGTAGGCAGTAGGCAGTGGGCAGTGGGCAGTGGGCAGTGGGCAGTGGGCAGTGGTGAGGAAGCCATTCCAGCGGCCATTCCCCTACTCCCCTACTGCCTACTGCCTTCCCTTACTTACAATTCCTTCTCGGCCAGCTCGCGAAACGCGTCGGGGACCGACCGCGACAGTCCGAGCGCGACCGAGGCATAGCCGACCGCCTCCCAGCCGAAGCGGTCGCGGATCTTGTCGATGGCGCGGTCGGCGGTCCAGCGCGCCGCACCCTTCCTGGTGCCGGGGCGGAGGCGGTCGTCGTCGAGGCCGAGCGGCAGTTCCAGCTGCAGGGCCGGCTGCTTCTCCAGATGCGAGACGGCGATCGCCAGCAGCGAAATGGTCTTTTCGTGCGGATGGTCGACAAGCACCTTGCGCACCAGCGCCTCGGCGATCTCGGCCAGCATCGCGGTTGCCGAAATCGGCTGGTCGAGCGTGATCGAACGCGTCACCGAGCGCAGATCGGCAAAGCGAACGCGGACCGTCACCGTGCGGCCGGGCCGGGATTTCGCCCGCAGCCTGGTGGCGACCCTGTCGGCCAGATGCAGCAGGGTGGGCACGAAGATTTTTGCCTCGGCCGGTTTCCTGCCGAGCGCCGATTGCGCGCCGGCCGATCGTGCCCGGCGCTGCGTCTCGAGTTTTCGCGGATCGCGGTTCCAGGCCAGCGCGTTGAGTTTTTCACCTGCCGCCGGGCCGAGCAGACGCTCCAGCGACCCACCATTGGTCTTCGCCAGTTCGCCGATGGTGCGCACACCAATGCCGGCCAGCCGCTCCCTGGTGACCGGACCGACGCCCCACATCAGCTCGACCGGCAGATCGTGAAGAAACTCCAGCTCGTGGCGCGGATCGACCACTACCAGCCCGTCGGGCTTGGCCACCTGCGAGGCGATCTTGGCCAGGTGCTTGGTGCGGGCCACGCCGACCGAGATCGGTAGCCCGAGCTCCGCCCGCACGCGGCGGCGGATGGTTGTCGCGATCTCGGCCGGCGGGCCGAACAGATGGGTGCAGCCAGCGACGTCGGCAAAGGCCTCATCGATGGAAATCCGCTCGACCACCGGGGTGAAATCGCCGAGCACTTGAATAGCCGCATCGCCGAGCCGCTGATAATCCTTGAAATGGCCGCCGACGAAAATCAGCCCGGGGCAGAGTTCACGCGCGCGCCGCCCCGGCATGCCGCCGCGCACGCCAAAAGCCTTGGCCTCGTAGGACGCGGCCAAGACGACGCCGCCGCCGACGGCGATCGGCTTGCCGCGCAGGGCGGGGTCGAGCAACTGTTCGACCGAGGCATAGAAAGCGTCCAGATCAGCGTGGAGGATGTTGGCTTCCATCCGGCCCGTCCGCCCGCGGCGGTTCGAACGCCGCATTGTCCTGAGGGTGGGGTTTTGTATGGAACATAAAGAGAACAAATTGGGCGGATTGTCAAGGCGCGTGGGGGCAGGTGGAGGGCAATCGCTTCAGGTTTGCGCTGCCCAATCCGCTTACCTTTCCAGCGTTGGTGGTTGGCGAAAACTGAAGCGGCTGCTGTCCCCTTGCAGGGGAGATCGGCAGCTTCGCCGGCGACACCTACCCCGGAATCTTTGAGAGCCCGGCAGGCGGACGAGGGGCGGCGCCGACTTCAAACGATTGGCCTGACGGCAGGTGCCGCGACCTACAACCCCATCTTGTAGCCGAGATGGCTGGCGGTGAAACCGAGGCCCTCGTAGAAAGCGTGCGCCTTCTGTCGGCTCTTGTCGGTCGTGAGCTGAACGAAGCTGCAGTTGTGCGAGCGGCATTCTTCAACCGCCCATTCGATCATCTGCTTGCCGACGCCGCGAGAGCGCCATTGCCGCGCGACGCGAACGCCTTCGATCTGGCCGCGCCAGGCACCTCTCCTGGATATACCCGGAATGAAGCTGAGCTGCAGGGTTCCAATCACTTGCCCGGCTTCGACAGCCACGGCCAGCAGCTGGTTGGGATCGGCATCGATCGCGCTGAAGGCATCGAGATAGGACGGCGCGAGCGGCGTCGACGCGTCTTCGCGACCAGCGCCAAGCGCATCGTCGGCAAGCAGCGCGACGATCGCCGGCAGGTCGGGCGCTTGCGCGCGACGGAATTTGATCTCGCTCATCGAGTGGGAGACATACGGCGCGGGCTTGGTGACGGCAAGTGCGGGTTGAGCGGCGGCGTCCTTGCGCATGACCATCTCGAGGACGGCGAGCTTTGCGCAAGACTGTCTGTTCTCGGACACGACGCTTCAAATCTAACGGCTTCTGAGCGAGATTCTTAAGAAGAAGAGGCATAGAAGACTGCACGCATTCGCCAAATGGGGTTGCCTTGGTCAATCGATCCGTCATCGCCAGCGTCGTGCTAACAGCGGCCATTTTAGTGGGGATGCCTGCAACGGCGGCAGCCGGTGCATCGTTGAAACCAAAAGACGGGCAGGCCGGCACCTGGACGGTCGAAGGTGAGTGCAAGCGCCTTGTCGCCCGCAATGAGAAGCTCGGTTGCACTGGTGAGGTCACGCGGACGAAATTCTCCGATGGGACAATTACTTTCAGGTTTTCCGACGGTGAGAACTGGCTGGTCTTTCGTACGAAGGAGGCGACGGCCCGGCTGTGGCAAGGCTACAAAACCATTCTCGACGTCGATGGCGTTGCCTTCGGCCCAGTCGGCAGCGCGCCTGAATTCATTACCAGAATAGCGGGTGCGGGATGCTCGTATGGGGCTCCTTATTTCGGCCAGGCCAATATAGATTGCAGGGCCGTTGTCGATTTCCGGATGTGGGCTGCGGCGGTCAACACGGACGGGCGGCTGCCGGTGCCGGATAGCCAATATATTCCGCCAACGCGATCCGCACCGTAGCTGTCATTCGCAGGTTTCGCCGACTTCCAGCCTACGCCGCCTGCCGTGCCCAGAGGCGGTGGCCGTAGCGGCGGAAGAAGCGCGCCAGCAGAAGCTGCTGCCTGGCGCGGGCGAGATCGGCGCCGCGCCTTTCCTGGCGCCAACGCGGCATGTTGCGATAACAGGCAATGAAGCGGGCGGCGTCCTCGAGCGCCTCTTCAGCCGATTGCGCCGGGCCGATCGCCGCCAGGAACAAGGCCTCGCCGAGCTTCAGCCGGTCGACCAGCGCCTTGCGCTGGCCATGGCCGAGGCGCGCCCGGCCTATGCCGTCGCGGCGGATAGCGGCGAAGGCGGCGAGCATCGCCGGGCTGTCGCTGGTATAGCCGCAATCGCGGGCGAACTGGGCGGAGAGGGCGTCCATCTTCGTCTCCTTGGCTGGCGGCGGCGCGACGGAGACCCGGTCCCGTCGCCGATTCATCTGGGATATCGCATATAAGCATAACTCAAAAAATCGCACAAGTTAAACTTTTGCATGGCTTGAGCGGAACCGACTCGACTCTTCGGGAAAAACCCCTAATGTTGTGAACAAAACAGGAACTGAGGCATCAGGGACGATGGCATTGCCGGGCAAGGAAGCAACGATCGCCGAGGTCGTCTCGATCGCGGTCGAGTGTATCGATTGCGGTCGAAACAGATGGTGGAAGCCGGCCGAGCTGAGGCGTTTCGGGGTGACCGCGCAGACGCCGCTGGCGGCGCTGTCGGGGCGGCTTCGCTGCTCGGCCTGTCGCGCCGATGGCCTGCCGGGCGCGGCGGTCTCGATCCAGGCGGCGTTCATCGACGAGCGGCAGCAGCGCCGCGCCGAGGCGCGGATGCTTGGCGAGCGCGAGGTTCCGCTGGAGCGATCCAGGCGGGCTTGATGGCGGCGATCCTTGACCGGCAGGGTTATCGCATGGGAAGCCGAGGCTTCGAGGCTTTCGCTCTACGATGTACCCCCCACCCCTAGCCCCTCCCCACTGTTTGGACCGGAGACATCGCGAACAGGTGTGCGAGGACATCGCGAACAGTTTTGCGCATTGTGCGCGAGGGGGTTCGGGATGCCATTCAAGGACAGAAGTGCGATGAAGCAGAAGTTGGAGTTCGTGAGGCTGGCCTCGGCGGAGGGGGCGAATGTGAGCGCGTTGTGTCGGCGCTTCGGCATCGGACGGACGTGCGGCCACAAGCTGCTTTTGCGCTATCGGAGCGAGGGCGAGGCAGGACTGGCCGAGCAGTCGCGGCGGCCGCGATCGAGCCCGGCGCAGTGCGCGCCGGAGGTGGAAGCGGCTGCGCTTTCGGTGCGTGCGGCGCATCCGGCTTGGGGTGGACGCAAGATCGCGCGCGTCATCGCCCGCGACGGCATCGGCACGCCCGCGGCCTCGACGGTGACCGGCATCCTGCGCCGCAACGGCATCGAGCTGGGCGCGCTGGGCGGCGGGGCCCAGCCCTTCATCCGCTTCGAGCACGAAGCTCCCAACGATCTGTGGCAGATGGACTTCAAGGGCCACGTCGCCTTGCGTGGCGGCCGGCTGCATCCGCTCACCGTGCTCGACGACCATTCGCGCTTCTCGATCGCGCTGTCGGCCTGCGCCGATCAGACCACCGCAACCGTGAAGGCCCGGCTGATCGCCGCCTTCCGCCGCTACGGCCTGCCGTGGCGTATCGCCACCGACAACGGCCCGCCGTGGGGCGACGGCGGCCGCAACAATTTCACGCTGCTCACCGTCTGGCTGATCGAGGCCGGCGTCGCCGTCAGCCATTCCAGGCCTTGCCACCCGCAGACGCTCGGCAAGGACGAGCGCTTCCATCGCTCGCTCAAAGCCGAAGCGCTGCAGGGACCGCCCTTTGCCGATCTCCCCAAGGCCCAGGACGCCTTCGATCGCTGGCGTCACGTCTACAACACCGAGCGTCCGCACGACGCGCTTGGCGGCGCCGTGCCGCTCGACCGCTACCGCGTCTCGCAGCGCCAGTATCGCGAAACCGTCGTCGAGCCGTTCGACTATGCCAAGGACGATCTCATCCGCCGCGTTCAGCAGCATGGCTTCGTCTCCATTCTCGGCCACAGCGTGCGCCTGTGCAGGGCCTTCGCCGGAAAGTCCGTCGCCTTTCGCCCAACCGCTGCCGACGGCGTCTTCGACGCCTGGTTCAGACATCAGAAAATAGAGACCATCGACCTCAATGCCCTTGCAATAGGATGGCAAAACTGTTCGCGATGTCCTCGCACACCTGTCCGCGATGTCCCCAGTCCAAACACCCACAAGGGGGAGGGAGACTCCGTTGGCGCTGACCTCGGCAGATTGCCTGACTCGGCGCTAAGGGAAGTAAAGGCGCGGCAGTATTCCCTCCCCCTTGTGGGGAGGGTTAGGGTGGGGGTCCTCTTCACAAGAGTCCCTATTGCCCCTGCCGGCGATGCCGTTGCGGGGAGAAGGAGCGCTCCGCCGCCGCCGCCCTAGTAACCCAGCAGTTCCTTGAGCGGGATGACGCGCCAGACGTGTTTTATCGCGTAGCGGTTGAAGGTCAGCGACTTCGGCGGATTGTACTGCTCGACGACCAGCTCGGCGGCGGTCCGCTTGACCAGCTTTTTGATGAAGGCCTTGCCGTTGCGCTCGTTTTCCTCGGGAAACATCTCGATCACCACGTGGTCGCCGGGCACGGCGTCGCGGCCGCCGCAATAGAGCATCTCACCGGGCTCGTAGCGCGGCACCATCGAGTCGGAGAGCACGTGCAGCGCGAACACCTTGCGCAGATGGGCGATGCCGGGCGGGCGCTGGACATAGCCGGCGACCTCGCCGTTGAAGGTGAAGTCACCGTCGTCCCCGCCGACCGCGGCACCCAGAAGCTCGATGTCCATCGGGCCGGCGGGCAGGGGGGCGGCGTCGGTGACGATCTCGGCGTCGGCGACATTGTCGGCGTCGTCGAGGAAGACGACCTCGCCCTTGCCGAGCGCCACCGGGTCGACGCGCAGGAAGGCGGCGGTCTTCAAAAGGTTCTCGGTTTTCGGCAGGTTGCGGCCGGTTTCCCAATTGCCGACAGCGGCGACGTCGGTGTCGTTGTGCTCGGCAATATGGCGCATCACCAGGCCGCGCTGCTTGCGCGCCTTGCGGATCGCCGCCCCGACCTTGATCGACAATGAGGTTTTCGCCATGGCGCCATCTGAAACATAAGAATCGGTTTCGTCCATGAAAGAATAGCTGGCGTAATTTTTTGAGTTATGCTTATATATAGCCATGCACAAGCTACGCTCCATCTCGCTTTCCCATCCGTCCCGGCTGTCCTCCTCCCCGGCCGGGATGAAGCCCGAGGCTCGCGCCTCGGATCCGGTCGCCCTGCCGTCAGCGGCGGCGACCGGAACGGCCGGAGCCGTCTCCTCACGGCTCCGGCCCCGAATTTCGGCGCGTGCAATGCGGACCTTTCGTGCATCCGCACCGAGGACGGCACGGTCATCGTCTTCGAGCGGCGCACGGGCAGGGCGGTTTCCCCTGGGAGAGGTAATCGGCGACGCCGCGCCGCCCCTCACCTGCCTGCCGGCATCCTCTCCCCGTGAACGGGGAGAGAGGGCAGCTTCGGCATCTACGCAACCCTTTCGACCTCGATGGAAGAACATCATGCCCGCCTATACCGACACAAAATTGCAAAGCATCGCCCGCACGCCGGCCAGGCTGGCGCCGCCGGTCTGGCTGCCGCAGCGCCCGTTGGTGCGCGAGATCCAAGGGCCTGACGGCGAGGCCCTCAAGCTGCCGTCGCCGCGCCCCGCTGCCGCCGTCGGGCGCCAGCCGCATGTCGCGGCCATGCGCTTCATCGACTGCCTGTTCAACCGCTGCCGCGCACCGCTCGACCTGACGCTCGAGCAAAATCCCGAAAACGACGCGCCCGGCAGCCGGCCGGCACTGACGATGCTGTGCTGCGGCTTGCGCACGCGGCCGCTGAAAAGCTACTGCGCCTATCACGCGGCGCTGTTCTGCGACCATCGCCGTACGGCTCTCGCGGACGCAGCGTGAGCGGCATCGGTCGAGAGTCTTCTCGCCAAGCACGGCGGCCCGGTTCCTCGCCCCCGCTGCGCGGAGGAGCCCAGGTTCTGCGAAGGCAGCAATGAAACGAGGAGCCAACAGATGAGCAAGAAGACCGCCCAAAAGGCCAAGCCGCCCAAATTACCCACTGATGAGGCCGAGCAGGTGCGCATCCGTAAGCAGGTCGGTCATGATTTCGCGCTGAAGGACGATGCCTTTGGCCGCAAGCGGCTGGCGACCGGCACGCTGGAGGCGAGGCGCGTCTATGAGGTGTCCAATAGCGGCCACACCGCGACCGGCGGCATTGTGCGGGTGCGCAACGTCGACCCGCTGACCGGCATCACCTCGCTGTCGCGCCAGCAGCGCGAGGCGGGCATGCGCTACCGCGAGGATTTTCGCGTCTCGGCACAGGACGGCGTCAAGCCGATGGCGCTGACCGAGCGCGTCGACGGCGGACGCATCGGCGGCGGCGTTGCCGACCGTATCCTGTCCGCCGGCCGCGCCTATGCCGACGCCACCAGGGCGCTTGCGCATTGGGAGGTGTCGGTCGTGGTGCAAAAGTCTGCTGCGCCGGCGAAACGGTAAAAAGCCTGGCCGAACAGACCGGCGAGCCGCGGGATGTGCTGTCGAAACTGCTCAAAATCGGGCTGGACTTGCTGGCGGTGCATTACGGCATGATGCTGATGCGGCGGCCGCGGTGAAGGGGCAAACGGGGCGGGCGCTACGAACTTGTCATGCCATCAGAGGCTGCCTACCTGACCAAGAGATGTGAGGGTTGGCAATGCGTTTCATGGGCGTTGTTTTGGGGGTAATCTTAGTGATCGTCGGCATTGTTGCGGCAACGGCGGCTGTGTTCAGCACCCATCCGATTTTTAATGTCTCGCTTGTCTTTGCGCTTTTGTTTGCCGCCGCAGTGCTATGGCCTCATCTAAAGCCCCAGAAGCGAAAGTAGCTAAGCCGCATCCTGATTTTCGGGGCGCGCAGCAAACCTGGATCGGCCAGCGTCCTCCAATTGAAGGGCGCGGGTTTCCCGACGGACTGTTACGCTGCGCCATTGCTGGTAGATCACGATGCCAAAGATGCCGCTAAACGCTCATTTCGCAGATACGGCGCCGACGTCTTCGGTGCTGACCGCGTATGATGAGCACTGCATGCTGACTTACATCCGGCTGCTCGATGCTTCGGCGGACGGGGCAGATTGGCGCGAGGTCGCCCGCACCGTCCTGCATATTGATCCGGTGCAGGAGCCGGAACGGGCATTCCGGGCTTGGGCGACGCATCTGGCGCGTGCCCGCTGGATGGCCGGCAAAGAGACGATCGGCACGACAGACGGCATGGAATGACGGTGGAGATTTTTCGTGGAACTGCCATCACGGTCTGCCCGTTTAGATAGGAAACCAACTGGGAAGCGCCCGATGAACCCTTGGCAAATCAACACGTTGGAGGCCTGCTGCCTGCTTGCCGTCCCGCTGTCGATGATCCTTACGGTTCTGGTGGCGGGTTTTATCCTTGGCTGAGTCTGCACCGTTTCAGTAAAGGAGACGGTACGCATCGCGCCACCGGCGCGAGTTGCGCCTTGGCATTCATCGCGCGCGACACCTTCAGCGACGACAAAAATGATCCTGCCTCTCAGTCCTTGGCGCGCTCCACATAGGCGCCATCAGCCGTCATCACCACCACGCGGGTGCCGGCGGTGATGTGCGGCGGAACCAGCGTCCGCACGCCGTTGGACAGCGTCGCCGGCTTGTAGGACGAGGATGCCGTCTGGCCCTTGGTCACCGGCTCGGTCTCGACCACCTCGAAGGTGGCGCGCTGCGGCAGCACCAGCGAGATGGCGATGCCGTTGTACTGCGAAATCTGCACCGCCATGCCTTCCTTGAAATAGGGCGCCATCTCGCCGACCACGCTTTCCGGCACCGCGACCTGGTCATAGCTTTCCGGATTCATGAAATGATAGCCTTCGGCGTCGTGGTAGAGGAAGGTATGCTCGCGCTCCTCGACATAGGCCCGCTCGACCTGCTCGGTGGTGCGGTAGCGCTCCGAGACTTTCACCCCGTCGGAGATGCGGCGCATATCGAGCTGGGTCACCGGCGTGCCCTTGCCCGGATGGATGTTTTCGGCAAAGAGGATCACATAGAGCTTGCCGTCCTTTTCGACGACATTGCCTTTGCGTAGGGAACTGGCGATGACCTTCACGGGCTTTATTCCTAACAGCGTTGACTGGCCTGGGAGCGCCGAATGGCGCAAATCGGCTGCGGGAGCCGTTCGGTGCGGCCTAGCGCATCTTGGCGGCAATCGCCAGTCCTCGATGCAAATCCTGTCGTCATGACCGCCGCCTCGCCCTGGTGGACGCCCGATGTTCACGCCGACCGGCGGCCGCGGTTGATCCTGCGCAACGCCATCACCGCGGCCGTGCGCGACTGGTTTGCCCGCCGCGACTTCGTCGAAGTCGAGACCGCGGCGCTGCAGGTCTCGCCCGGTAACGAGGCGCATCTGTCGGCCTTCGCCACCGAGGCGATCGGCCCGGATGGGCAGCACCAGCCGCTCTATTTGCACACCTCGCCGGAATTCGCCTGCAAGAAGCTGCTCGCCGCCAGCGAGAAACGCATCTTCAGCCTGAGTGCGGTCTATCGCAACCGCGAGCGCGGCCCATTGCACCATCCGTCCTTCACCATGCTCGAATGGTACCGGGCCGATGACACCTACGACAGCCTGATGCAGGATTGCGCCAGGCTTGTTGCGCTGGCCGCCGAGCGCGCCGGCACGAAACGCTTCGCCTTTCGCGGCCGCGAGGCCGATCCGTTCGCCGAGCCGGAACGGTTGAGCGTCGCCGAGGCTTTTATCCGCTATGCCGGCATCGATCTGATGGCCACGGTCGCCGCCGACGGCAGCACCGATCGCGAGGCGCTGCACGCGGCTCTGGTCCAGGCGGGCTTGCGCACCGCGCCCGACGACAATTGGGCCGATCTGTTCAGCCGGGTGATGGTGGAAAAGATCGAGCCGGCGCTGGGGCAGGGGCGCGCCACGATTCTTTACGGCTATCCGATTTCGGAGGCAGCCCTTGCCCGGCCGGGCGCCGATGACCCGAGGACCGCCGAGCGCTTCGAACTCTATTGCTGCGGCGTCGAGCTGGCCAATGCGTTCGGCGAACTGACCGACGCCGACGAGCAGCGCCGGCGCTTCATCCTCGAAATGGACGAGAAGCAGCGCATCTACGGCGAACGCTATCCGATCGACGAGGATTTCCTCGCCGCACTGGCCATCATGCCGCAGGCAAGCGGCGCCGCACTCGGCTTCGACCGGCTGGTGATGCTGGCGACGGGGGCGGGCAGGGTCGAGGATGTGATGTGGACGCCGGTGGCGGGGTGAAAGTCAGCGCCTGTCCGCATCGGCCTCGATGATTATGTGCTGGCAGACATTGTCGATATCGCGAATGACGTCGTCGTTCCAGAAGCGCAGGATGGTCCAGCCGCTGCTCTTCAAATAAGCGCTGCGTGCTGCATCGCGCTGCGCGTGTGTGTCGGACAGGCAAAGTCAACAATGTAGGGTCCGATTGGCACTTGCCGGCGAAAGCTCAGCCCCATCAATCGATGGGCGCGAAGCTCGTTCCATAGTTTCAACTCGGCGTCGGTCATCACACGACGCATCGATTTTGCGTTCTTGCGCTGATGCGGCGGAACGAGATCGTGACCCATCAGACACCCTCGCTTTGGAGATTAGCGACGTCATGGATGACGGCCGATCTCCCCCCCTGCGGGGGAGATTGGCCGTCATCAACACCTTCGCCAGCCTTGCTGCGGTTTCCATCCCCCTACCGCCCCATCAGCAAATTAACGATGAGCTGCTGCAGATTGCCGCGCGGGGCGAATTCTACCCGGTCGAAATCGCGGCTTGCCTTCTGCCGAGCCTGGGAGAGTTCGGCAAGCCGCCTGGCCATTTCGGTCCTGATCTTTTTGCAGCCGGGATCGTCGGGGACGGACAAGCCGATGGTGGCCGCCTCGATCTTGCGCGCCATGTCCGTATACATCTCGCCATGCACCTTTTCATGGGCGGCAAGGCCAGCAGCAAAAACCTCCCAGCTTTTTTGAACGGCGTCCGGTAGCGACCCGGATGGCTTGGGCAAGATGTAGGTGATGATGAGCTTCGGCCGTGCCGACATTAGCACGCAGGCATCGCCTTGCGGCTGGTAGTTTCTGACCCAGGTCAGCTTGTAATCGGTGTATGCCATGACGCGGCGCTTGCTTTTGCCGATGGTTGGCCCCTGCTCGCCCATCGAGGCATGGAGTTCCGGCCCGGTCTGCCCTGAAATGGCGTAGGTTTCGACCTTCTCGACCGGCTTCCACTGCGACTTCGACTGCGCCCCCATCTGCGCCTGCCCCGGCGATGCCAGCAAACAGGCCAGGAGCAGATACTTCAGAACGGCTGTTTTCATGCGAATCCTCCGGGGCGATGCCTTTGGTGTGCTGAGATCATCAACGCATGGCCGGACTGCGGTCAAGGCGCCGTTGCCAAACTCGCCGTTCGCATTTCGCGTCGAAAGAACCAATCAACGGCGATGTGCCGCAAACACAATCCGCTTGGCGGGTTCGTTTTGAAATCTTCTTTCTCACTAAACTCTATAAACTTAGTATAGTTAACGCACACAGGCGTTTTGCGAGGAGCCCAAATGTCGAAAAATCTGGTGGTGGGGCTGTCGGGCAACCTGACCCGTCCGTCGAAGACCAAGGCGTTCATCAGCCACATCGTTGCGGAGGTGGCGAGCAGCACCGGTGCAGCCTCGACCGTTTTCGACATCGAGGATCTCGGTCGGTCCTTTCCGCTGGCCAGGCGCATTGGCGATCTGGATCCATCGGCCAGGAACATCGTCGAGCGATTGCTGGGCGCCGACGTCCTGGTGGTTGGCTCGCCGACTTTCAAAGGCAGCTACACCGGGCTTTTCAAGCATTTCTTCGACCTGCTCGACCCGTCATCCCTGCGGGGAAAGCCGGTGATCCTTGCTGCAACCGGCGGCGGCGATCGTCATTCGCTGGTGGTCGAACATCAGCTGCGGCCGCTGTTCGGCTTCTTCGAGGCTTTGACCCTGCCGACCGCGATCTACGCCTCCGACAAGGACTTCGCCAACGGCGTGCTGGTGTCCGAAGCCATCCATGCTCGCGCCAGCCAAGCGGTCGCCGAAGCATGCCGTGCGGTGCCACGCAGCGTCGGTCTTGCCGCCTGAATACCGGCCCCGTGCCCTCAATTCGCTTCCCGCACAGCTCAGAAGGAGCCCGCAATGACCAGACCCAGCAAGTCGAGGCAGATCAAGCTTGGTGCTTTCCTGCCCGGTGGCGGACAGCATATCGCAGCCTGGCGCCATCCTGACGCGCCGGCCGACGGCGCGACGAATTTCGAGTTCCACAGGCAGCTCGCGCTGACCGCCGAGCGCGGCCTGTTCGACGCCTATTTCCTCGCCGACAATCTGACCGTCGGCCTCGGCGCCCGCGAAGGCGGCAATGCCAAGGTCGCCGGGTTCGAGCCGGTGACGCTGTTTGCCGCATTGGCGCCGCTCACCACGCATCTGGCCTTCATCGCCACCGCCTCCACCACCTATGAGGAGCCCTATACGCTCGCCCGCAAGTTCGCCTCGCTCGACCTGCTGTCGAACGGCCGGGCCGGCTGGAATGTCGTGACCTCGGCGGGTGACGAGACCGCGCGCAATTTCAATCGCGAGACGCAGCCTGCCCACGCCGAGCGTTATGCCCGCGCGCATGAACATGTCGAGACGGTCAAGGCGCTGTGGGACAGCTGGGAAGACGATGCCTTCATCCGCGACAAGAAGTCGGGGCGCTTCTACGACAAGGACAAGCTTCACGACATCGACCACAAGGGCCGGCATTTCAGCGTCAAAGGCCCGCTCAATGTGCCGCGCCCGGTTCAGGGCCACCCGGTGGTGGTGCAGGCCGGGCAGTCGGAGGACGGACGCAAGCTCGCCGCCCAGTCGGCTGAGGTCATCTTCACCGCCCATCAGAACCTGGCCTCGGCGCAAGAATTCTACCGCGATATCAAGGCGCGCGTGGCGGCAGTCGGCCGCGATCCCCGGCAGGTGCTGATCATGCCGGGCGTAGCCCCCTTCGTCGGCCGCACCGAAGAGGAAGCCCGCGCCAAGTACCAGCAGCTGAACGAGCTGATCCTGCCCGAGGATGGCGTGGCCCTGCTCAATGGGCTGGTCGGCCAGACGCTCGACATCCGGGGTTACCCGCTCGACGGACCGTTGCCGCCGAGCCGGGAAACCGAAGGCATGAAGAGCCGCCAGGCGCTGATCCGCCAGATTGCCGACGAGCACAACTTCACCATCCGCGAGCTCTACCAGTGGGTGGCGACGGCCCGCGGCCACTACACCGTGATCGGCAGCGCGGCGCAGGTCGCCGATCAGCTGGAGGAATGGTTCGGCAACGACGCCGCCGACGGCTTCAACATCCTGCCGCCGTGGCTGCCCGGCGCGCTCGACGATTTCGTCGAGCTGGTGATCCCCGAGCTGCAGCGTCGCGGCCTGTTCCGCACCGCCTACGAAGGCAGGACGCTGCGCGAGAATCTCGGCCTCAGGCGGCCGGAAAACCCCTGGACCGCCGCCCGCTCCAAGGTGCTGGCCGCCGAATAGATTCTCTTGAAGCAAAGGGTAAGACGATGAGTTTGCAACACATCGAGCAGCGGGTGACGATCGATGCACATGACGGCAGAACTGGCCTTGGCGCCAATTTCCCGCGCCTGGCCAACCGCACTGTCATCCGCTTCCTGTCCCGCTACGGCATCCTGATCGGCTTCCTCGCGATCTGGCAGGTGTCGAGCAGCGCGGGATGGGTCAACGCCGCGGTGCTGCCGCCGGTCGACACCATCGTCTCCGCACTGTGGAATGGTCTGGCCGGCGGCACCTTGCTTGGCGACATCGCCATCAGCCTGCAGCGCGCCGGCCTCGCCTTCGCGGCGGCGGTGGCGGTTGCCATCCCGCTTGGTCTGTTCATGGGCCAGGTGCGCGCCGTCGAAACCGCGCTTGACCCGATCCTGCAGGTTTTCCGGCAGACCTCGGCGCTTGCGCTCTATCCGGTGTTCATCCTGCTGCTCGGGCTGGGGGAGGCATCAAAGGTCTTCGTCATCTTCTGGGCGACGCTGTTTCCGCTGCTGCTCAACACCATCAGCGGCGTCAAGCAAGTGGATCCGAAACTGCTCGAGATGGCCCGGGTCTATGGCGCCACGCGGCTCACCGCGTTTCGCCGGGTCGTGCTTCCGGGGGCCGTCCCTTCGATCTTCGTCGGCTTGAGGCTGAGTGCGACCACGGCGCTCTTGCTGCTGATCGCATCCGAAATGATCGGCGCCAACAAGGGCATCGGCTTCCAGGTGATGAACGCGCAGTACAACTTCCAGATCCCGCTGATGTTTGCAGCGATCGTCATTCTTGCCGGCCTCGGCCTGATCGCCAACCAGGCGCTGGTCCGCCTGCAGCGGCGGCTCTGCCGCTGGAGCAATCCCATCGACTGACCAGCTTTCAACCATCCTCTCGAACAGGCCCCATCCTCCAACACGAAAGTCCGGACCATGCCAATCACTCGCCGTTTCCTGCTTGCTGGCGCTCCCTTTGCCGCCGGCATCATCGCCACCGGCCTGCCTCGCTTCGCCGTTGCGCAAGCCGCGCCGGTCACGTTGCGCTACCTCGCCAGCCGTGGCAGCATCTCGCCGCATGAGCTGGCGGACGCGCTCGGCTATTTCAAGGACGTCGGCGTCAAGCTTGAGAATGTCGGCTACTCCAGCGGCGGCCCGGAATCGCTGTTCGCGCTCGCCTCCGGCAGCGTCGATCTCGGCTCGGCCGCAACCGCTGCGGTGATCAATTCGATCTCCGGCGGCAACGACTTCGTCGCTGCCTATCCAAGCAACGGCATCAACGGCCAAGTGCGCAGCGTCTTCTACGTGCTGGAAGACAGCCCGATCAAATCGATTGCCGACATCGCCGGCAAGACCATTGCGGTCAACACGCTCGGCGCCCATCTCGACTATACCGTCCGCGAGGCGCTGCACGGCGTCGGCCTGCCGCCTGATGCCGCCAACCTCGTCGTCGTGCCCGGGCCGCAGCTTGAACAGACCTTGCGGTCACACCAGGTCGATATCGCGGCACTGGGCTACTGGCAGGCGACGTTTGCCGGCGCGCTGGTCGACAAGGGCGGTGTGCGCGGCGTGTTCAACGACACCGACGTGCTGGGCGAACTGGCCGGCGGCTTCATTGTCCTGCGCCGCGACTTCATCGCGGCGCATCCGGACGGCGCCCGCAATTTCGTCGAACAGTCGACCCGCGCCGCCGACTGGTCGCGCCAGAACCCGAACGAGGCGCGCAAGGTGCTTGCGGAGATTTTCGATAAACGCGGCGAAAATGGCGAGCTGGCGCGCTACTGGACCGGCTTCGGCCTGCGCGAAGGGACGAAGGCTGACGACCGCGACATAGACTTCTGGGTCGGCGTGCTCGAGCGCGACGGCCGGCTGCCCAAGGGCAGGCTGAAAGCCGCGGATATTCTTTACGGGCGCGGCGAAACGAAAACCAATTGATCGGGAGACGGCCATGGCCAGCACAAGCGGCGGCGAGGTCACGATACGCGACCTCTGCAAATCCTTCACCCTCGGCGTTCGCCCGCTTGCCGTGCTGAGGGCGCTCAACCTCGATATCCGCTCCGGCGAATGTCTCGTCATCGTCGGCGCCAGCGGATCGGGCAAGACCACGCTGCTGCGCATCCTTGCCGGTCTTGAGGCTGCCGACAGCGGCGGTGTCGCGATCGACGGCAGGCCGGTCCATGGCGTCGGCGCCGAGCGCGCGGTCATCTTCCAGGAACCGCGCCTGCTGCCCTGGCTGACGGTGCTCGGCAACGTCGCTTTTGGCCTCGAAGTGCGGGGCGTGCCCAAGGCGGAGGCCGAGGACAAGGCCCGCTTCTATACCGCGCTCGTCGGCCTGGCCGAATTCAGCGATGCCTATCCCAGGCAGCTTTCGGGCGGCATGGCACAGCGCGTCGGCATTGCCCGGGCCTTGACCGTGCAACCTGAAATCCTGCTGCTCGACGAGCCGCTAGGCGCGCTCGACGCCATGACCAAGATCGGCATGCAGGAGGAACTGGCGCGCATCTGGAGCGAGGAGAACGTCACCATGGTCATGGTCACCCATGATCTGGAAGAAGCGATCTATCTTGCCGACAGGGTGCTGATCCTGCCCAGGGAGAAGGGCGGCACAGCACGGCTGGTCGAGGTTGAACTGCCGCGCCCCCGCGATCGCAGCGAGAGCCGGTTCGTGCGCTACCGCGAAGAACTGCTGCGCGAGTTTGGCTTGCACTGAGACTGGGGGCACTGAGACCGGGGGCACTGAGACTGCGAGCACTGAGACCGGGGGCACCGAGACGCTGGTGAAAGGCGCGTCTTGCGCGCCTTACTTCCCGGCCGCCCCGGTCGAGAACAGCGCGCGCTCGACCGTCGGCTCCAGCGTTTGCGCAAAGGGCGTCGCCATGTGGTGACGGTCGCGATAGGCCAGCTTGCCGTCGATGAAGACATGGCAGATCTTGGCGTCGCAGAACCGGTCGGTCATGTCGATGTAGGTCGCGTTGGGGACGGCGCGCACGATGTCACGCTCCACCGCGGCCATGGCGTCGTTGGCGGCGTCGGTTCGCGGCGCGTCACATACCGATGGCGTCTGTCCACGCCACAGCGCGCGGGCCACGCAGGTGTCGACAAAAAGGGTGTTGAACGGCACATCGCGGATGAAGGCGACTTTCAGCCCGGCCTGGCTGAACGCCTCCAGCGTTGCGCGCAGGCCGCCCTGCCAGTCCTGATCGAGGCTTTCGGATTGCCGGGCGTCGGGCGACAGTTTGCGCGAACTGGTCAGCGAGATCTCCGAAATCACCACCAGGCTCGGGCGCAGGGCGATGATCTCCTTGATCGATTGCTCGCGCCATTGATCGCACTCGGTGTAGTCGCGCTTCAGCTTCGAGCTCCAGACCGTCAGCCGCGACGCCCGGCAGGCGGCTTTGAGCCAGGTGACGACCTTGTAGTCGTTTCTCTTCGCCGCCTCGATCAGCGGCGTCGACCAGTGATCGGCATGCGAATCGCCGAACAGCGCGATCGAGCGCTCGGCATTCTTGGCGCCGAACTCGCAGGCCTTCGGCGTCACGGTCTCGTAGTCGACAACGCAGCCTACCTTGGCGCGCGCGGTGGAGGGCTGCGCGGCAGTTTCGGCAATGATGCGTTGCGAGGGGTCGAGGCCGTCCACGGCAAGGCGCGCATTGGCGTAAGTCGCCACGACGCCGGCGCCGGTCAGCATTGCGGCGGGGATTAGCGCGCGCGCCGCGTTCGCCATCAGCCAGCCATTGCGACGGATCGGGTTTTCGATGAAATTATAGGTGAAGAGCGACAGCGCCAGCGTCAATGCCGCGCAGGCAAGCCGCCCCGGCCAGGACAGGTCGGGCACCATCATCGTCGCATAGACGATGACCGGCCAGTGCCAGAGATAGAGCGAGTAGGAAAGTTTCCCCACCCATTGCAGGGGCGGCAGCGCCAGCATGGCGCTCGGCCCTCTTTGGACATTGCCGGAGCCGCTGAGCAAAAGCAGCACGGTGCCGGCCACCGGCACCACCGCCGCGAAGCCGGGGAAGGGGGTATCCTGCTCGCTGAAGGTCAGATAGGCAACGGCGATCAGCGCCAGGCCAAGCCATGCCAGTGCTGCGCCCAGTTGCGGGCGCTCTCGCCAGAATTGTGCCGGCACCATTGTCGCCAGGCCGCCGGCGGCGAACTCCCAGGCCCTGAGCGGCGAGAAATAGAAGGCCCAGGGCTGCGCCACGGTGGTGAGCCAGGCGCAGACGGCGAACGACACCGCGCCGGTGAGGCCGATCACCAGGATCGCCGTGCGCTTGCCCGGGCGCAGCCATGCCGCCAGCAGAAGCAGCCCCGGCCATACGAAATAGAACTGCTCCTCGACCGAGAGCGACCAGAAGTGGATGAAGGGGTTGTTCGCCGCGTCGGGGGCGAAATAGTCGAACGACCAGCGTATCAGCCAGAAATTGATCGCATAGGCCGAGGCGAACATGGCGCCTTTCGAATAGAGCGACTGTTCGTCCGGCGACAGGATGAAGTAGCCGGCGACCAGCGTGGCGAAGATAACGAACAGCGAGGCCGGCAGCAGGCGCCGGGCGCGCCTAGCATAGAACCGCCACAGGTCCAGCCTGCCGTCCTCGGCGATTTCCCGCAGCAACTGGCCGGTGATCAGGTAGCCGGAGATGACGAAGAAGATGTCGACGCCAGTGAAGCCGCCGGGCAGGTCCGACAGACCAAAATGGAACGCGACGACGCCGGACACCGCCAACGCACGCAGCCCTTCGATATCAGGCCGAAACGATGCTGACACGGCAAAACCTCGCGAAGTCGTTGAAAAGCCACCCGTGCGAAGACTCGACGCAATGCATTGATATTGCAATGCAACAAATCTAACGCAGTGCAACATAAGTGGAAGTTTGCCGGGTGCAGTGCGGCATGCTCGTCGGCGCGTCCTCAGCGAACGCCGTGCCAGCGCTGCCATCCGCATCCGCGGCGGCGGATTTTGGGCGGCGGGATTTTGGAGTACAAAAAGACAATTTGGCCGGGAATACGGCGGGCGGGAGGCGTGCGAATTTGACTGGCGCCTGCTCTGTCTGTTCGTTTTAGCCGCATTTCTGCAACGTGAAGCGATTCTGCCTGGCTGCAAAAATACTCTAGCGGACCCGGTCTCAGGCTTTAGAAGGAGCCCGCAGCTCGCGCGCCAGACTCCTCCCCTTAAAGCGCCTCGCGTTCGAAAGGAAATCGACGCGCTTCAGGTCTTTGTTTCTGTGCCTGTCGTTACCCCAAAACCGCTGCGCGCCCTCGGTCAGGCCCGAGGGCATGCTTTTGGGCGACATGCATCAGTCGTCACCGATCACGCATGCGCTGGCGGATGATGACGGGAGTCCCAGACTGCCCAGGCCGATGCCGCAACCACCAGCAAGCCGAGGACAACGTGGGTCGCCATTGCGTTGGCGTTTGCCACGAAGCCGAGCAGCCAGGGCGAGGCGATCAGCCAGAGCCCGACGACAAGGTTCACCCACTCTTCCCATTCGGCGAATACTGAAAGCGCCGCGAGAGCCAGGGCGCCGAGCAAGATCGCGGCAATCCAAGCGTTCCAGGCAGCAGTGGTTTCAGCAGCGAAGCCGACAACCCAGGGTGAGATGAACAGGCATGCCGCTAGGATCAGGTTGATCCAATCCTGAGGCTTCTTTCCTTCCATCAGATTGTTTGCCATGACAACCTCCACAGATGAAGCTTGACCAAAGCACTACGTCGCGTGCAACGCACGCTTAGTCATTGATATATCGCACTTTCGGCGGCTTTCAAGGAGTGGTTCCGGGGCGGCCGGTTATGCACTGAGTGCCGGGCGCGATCACGCCTTTTTCAGGAACTCGGTCTTCAGCACCAGGCCCTTGACCTGCTTGGTGCTGCACTCGATCTCGCCGGGATTGGCGGTGAGGCGGATGTTCTTCACCAGTGTGCCGCGCTTGATCGTCTCCGACGTGCCCTTGACCTTCAAATCCTTGATCAGGGTGACGGAATCGCCCTCGTTCAACTGGGCGCCGTTGCTGTCTCTTGCGATCGCGTCTGTCATATCAGGGTCTTTCATCGAAGGGGATAGCGGACTATCCGGCGGATGGCGGCAAGGTCAAGCGTGGTGGCAACTGTGCCATCGCTGGCGCGTGAAGCGGGCAGGGCATCCTTGTTGCTCATGTCAGGAGGCCGTATCGCCCGTCGAAGTCGGCGATGCCTCGTGGTTGAAGCCGATTTCACCGGAAGGTGGAGGATCACAGCCTGGCGCGCCGCCGCCTAAGCCTGTCGATCAGGTGGCCTGTCGAACAAGTGACTTGTCGAACAGGTGACCTGTCGAAATGCGGACCCGTCGATCGCGGACACCGCAAGCGGCGTACGGCCGGTTAAAGATTGAGCCCCACAACGGATGGAGGGACTCTAGAAATTGAAATAGATCGCCGGCGGATACAGACTGGATCCATTGTTGTCGGCTGGCGCCGCCGTCGCATCAGACGACGTGATCCCGCTGGTGGACTTGTTGTCGAGCGGCGGCCGGTTTTTCTCGGCTGAGGACGCTTTGGCATCGGTGGCAACGGCTTTCGTCTTGGCCTCCACGGCTTGCGAAAGTGCGAGCACCGCGAGAAGAGCAGACAGGGCAAGTTTCATGACGAGGTCCCTCCATGGTTAACGTAAGGTTAACCGCGGCCGCCGGCCCGAACACGGCCGCTGTGTGGAAGGACGTGGAATTCTCCGGAATTTCTGGAATATTAGCTTGTGGAAAAGTACAATGTGAGCAGGTGCCGGCACGTGTAGGCTTGCAGCCGCATCAGGCCGAAGCTTGGAGCGGCCGCGACAGAACCCAGACATCCAGTTGCGCTTGGCCGCTCAATGTCGCGGCCAACGCTGGTGTTAAGATCAATCCCTGAAGCCGTTTGAGTCGAGCAGGGCGACCTGCTTGCCGTCGATGAAAAAGCGTATCACGTGCGCGCCGCCGTCGACTTCGATGCGCGTCGGATCGATGACCGGCGCCGCAGGAGCCGCCTTGCCATATGTCGCTGCCGCGCGCGAGCCGGCAGCGGCACGCGACGGTCCATCCGGCCCGAAGGTCAGCAGCAGCAGTGCAGCGGATCCAGCCGCAACCGCGGTGAAAGGGATTTTGGGGGAGGCAATCCAGGACATCGAATTATTCCTTCCTTGTTGAGGCGGCATCTACGCTGGTTTGTGCCGGTGCCGAGAGCTCGGCTTCGCCGTCGTTCAAATGACTGAGGAAGGGTGTTGGTATTCAGGCCTAAATAGCGTGAGTTTCATAACTTGCCCCTGCCCTGCGCGACCTTAGCGCCGCCCGGCGGGGCGAAAAGCGCAGGCGCGTGGAGGGGCGTGGAATTCTCCGGAATTTCTGGAATATTAGCTTGTGGAAAAGTATAGCCTGCGCGTGCTATCCTCGCAGTGGCATAAAGGGGCGGGTAGGGTGGCACAGCATATCGCGCAAAAATTGCGGCTGACTGCGGCCGTGCTGGGAACCGTCACCCGCAAGGACCTTGCGGCGGCGTTCCGGGGCGTCAACCCGAAGACGGCGTTCGATCTCGGCCGCGCCGACAAATGGCTGCAGGGGCGCGCCCAGCCACGCGAGCTCAGCGTCTACGACGACTGGACGAAGCTGCTCAAGCTGGAGCAGACCGGCGCCTGGATCGCCGAGAGCGACCTGCAAGGTTTTACCGCGGCGATCTGTGCCCGCCACGGCATCGACAGGGCCGAACTGGAGCGCCGCGCCGGTGCGCATTTCGAGACCGCTGCCGGGCATGAAGAGCGAAGCCCTGGATTGGCCCTTGTCGGAACCTACGCCTGTTATTCGCGCGCCTTGTCGCCCTATTATCGCGGCCAGCTGATCAGGGGCAGCCTGTCGATTGAGGCCGGGCCGGGGGCGCACGGCCTGACCGCCGCCTATCGCGAGGCCTTGCCGACCGGGCAGCTGCTGCTCGGTGGGCAGATGACGTCGGCAAAACGCGGGCTTTATGCGCATCTGAAGGAAGCCAGCGGCGAGGCGCAATTCTTCTTGTGCCTGTTTCCGCACTCGCGGCCGGGAAGCGTGCTAGGCGGCTATTTGTGCGGCACCACCATCATCGGCCCGGAGCCGCAGCCGTCGCTGACCCGGATCCTGATGGTCCGCTTGCGCAATCCGGCGCCCCAGGGTTGGGGCGGGTATCTGCCGCCCGACGGATCGATCGCCGCCGATCTGGCATCGCTTGGCCTGTCCGTCGAGCAGACGGAAGCGGTTGACCGGCAGCTGGCGCAATTCCTCGTCGGAGACAGCGACGGCGGCGCCAGCCAGATCCCACCGGCCGAGTTCCGTGCCATCGTCGACGTGTTCGACCGTCATTGGCTGAGCCATTCCGTCTGAAACCGGGCCGCCTGACACCGGGCCGCCTGACACCGGGTCGCCTGACACCGGGTCGCCTGATACCGGGCCGTCTGGCATCGGGCCGTCCGGCACCGGGCTGAGGGGAAGACCCTTGTCGCTGGAGTGGTCGGGCTCGCTGGCACGAAGGTGGGGACGTTGCATGCCGGCTCAATATGCCTGATCATGGCCATGGCGGGGTGGAGGCATCAAGTGGCGGCCAATCGGCGAAACGGCATGCATCCGTCGGAGCCCGGGCTGGTGGGCGTTGTTTCCGCTGCCATGGCCCTGCCGCGGATGTCGCTGCCCACCGTCGCGACCGTCGTGGCGGCGGTTGCGGCCCTGTATTTCGGGCGCGAGGTTTTCCTGCCGATCGCAATCGCACTGCTGCTGACCTTTGCGCTTGCACCCTTGGTTTCGGCACTCAAACGGGTCGGCATTCCCCGTCTTCCTGCGGTCATCGCCAGTGTGCTGGGCGCATTCACGGTGCTTGCGCTGTTCTCCTTCATTGTCGCCACGCAGGTCAGCGAACTGGCGCAGAACATCCCGCTTTACCAGTCGAATATCCTGACCAAAGTCCGATCCCTGAAGGAGACCGGCGTCGGCGGCGGCGTCATCGCCAGGCTGAGCGAGGCGATCGAACGCGTTGGCCAGGAACTCGACAGGCAGGAAACCTCGCCGCCCGCCGCGGATCAGCCACGGCGCGAGCCGGTGCCTGTCGAGATCATCGCACGCGAAAGGCCGCTTCAGGTTCTGCAGAACCTGATCGGCCCGCTGATCAGCCCGCTGGCATCGGCCGGCCTGATCGTCGTCGTCGTCATATTCATGCTGCTCGAGCGCGAGGACCTGCGCGATCGTTTCATACGCCTCGTCGGCTATGGTGATCTTCATCGGACCACCGAGGCGCTCCAGGAAGCGGGCAAGCGGGTCGGCCGATATCTGCTCATGCAATTGGTCGTGAATATCGTCTATGCCATACCGGTTACAGCAGGGCTTTGGGTTCTCGGCATACCCAATGCACTGCTGTGGGGGTTGCTGGCGCTGGCGCTGCGCTTTGTTCCCTATATCGGCCCGATCATTGGTGCACTGCTGCCGCTGTTCCTGGCGCTTGCCGTGGCGCCCGGCTGGTCGCTCGTGCTGTGGACCGCCGGGCTGTTCGTGGCCATGGAAATGATCACCGGCAACGTCGTCGAACCGTGGCTCTACGGTTCACGAACGGGGCTGTCACCATTGGCCATCATCGTCGCGGCGATCTTCTGGACCTGGCTCTGGGGTCCGCTGGGCCTGGTCCTGTCGACGCCGCTCACGGTCTGCCTTGTCGTGCTCGGCAGGCACGTGCCGCAGTTCGAATTCCTCGACGTCCTGTTCGGCAACGAACCGGTGCTCGAACCCCACGCCCGGCTCTACCAACGGCTGCTGGCCGGCGATCCAGAGGAAGCCACGGATCACGCCGAGGAGATGCTGGAGGAAAAATATCTGTTCGAATTCTATGACAAGGTCGCCATTCCCGCACTGCTGCTCGGCGAGCAGGATCGCGTGCGCGGCGTCATGGGCGATGAGCAAAGACGGCGGGTGGCGGCCAGCGCGCAGATGCTGGTGGCGAACCTCGACGACAGCGCACGGGAGGAAGCAGAGGAGGACGATGATCCGGCCACAGTCGAGCCTGCCACGGCGGACAAGTACAAGGACAAGGACAGGGACAAGCAGGCCCAAGCGGAGGGCGAGGACGACACTGAGCTGCCGGACGGCACGGAGATGTCGGTGCTGTGTCCCGGCGGCCGCGGCGAACTCGACGATGCCGCCGCCGCCATGCTGGCGCAGGTGCTCGAAGTCCAGGGGGCAACGGTCTCGAAGGCGAGCTTTGCCGATATGGATCCGACTGGCATTCGCCGGCTCGAGCTCGACGCGGTCGACACCGTTGTGGTCGGATTCCTGAACCGTGACTCCGTCAAGCACGCCCGTTTCCTTGTTCGTCGGCTGAAACGTGCCAGATCGGCGCTGCGGGTAGGCATCGTGTTCTGGTCGAAGGACGGCGACGACAAGGAGGCAGCCGTCGAATTGGCCAATGACATCAATGCCGATTTTGTGGCGTTTGGCATGGTCGAAGCCGTTCTGGGCGCATTGTCGAGCGATCCGCCGGTGGCGCTGAAGGTCGCTGCCAAGCGCCGCATGCGCCGCCGGCCGCGCCCGGCCAGGAAGGCGCCGCTTGCCGCTGCAAAGTGAGAGACTGTTTGGAAACTCTACTCCGGCGGCCATCTGATGGCGTTTTCTGCGCTTCCGGTGCTCACGGACCAGCGCATGACCCCGGAAACCTGCGGTTTCCGGAAAGGATCATGCGCCAACCAAAGTGTTAGAGCGTCCTTTGCGCGTCCAATGGACGCGCGGCGCTCTAATGTCCGCTGCGCTCCGGTTCTCGAAACCACTTCCATATGACTCGCCGGAGCGACTTTCGAAACAGCCTCTGAGGTCGTAGCTCGCTCTCACGTCCAGAAATAACGCACCGTGTGAAAGAAAACCGGGGCGGCGAAGACCAGGCTGTCGGCGCGGTCCATCATGCCGCCATGGCCCTCGATCAGATGGCCCCAGTCCTTCACCCCCTGGTCGCGCTTGATGGCGGAGGCGACCAGCCCGCCGAGGAAGCCCATCAGGCAGGCGATGAGGGCGACACCCGCCGCCTGGAGCGGCGAAAACGGCGTCAGAAACGACAGCAGCGCGCCAAGCAGGCTCGACGTCGCCAGCCCGCCGACCAGCCCTTCCCAGGTCTTCGACGGCGAAACCTTCGGCGACATCAGGTGCCTGCCGAACAGCTTGCCGAAGATGTATTGCAGCACGTCGCTGCCTTGCACGGTGATGATCAGGAAAGCGACCAGCAACAAGTTGCGGCCTTCGAAGCCGGGCACGTCGAGCGTCAGCAGCGCCGGCACGTGGCTGACGCAGTAGACCGAGATCATGACCGCCCATTGCTGCGCCGAGATGCGCTCGAGAAACCGCTCGGTGTCGCCGTGCAGCGCGGTGATCGCCGGCATCAGCAGGAAACAGTAGACCGGGATGAAGATGGTGAACAGCCCGTACCAGGCAGTCCACACCAGCCAGTACTGGAACGGGATGATGATGCCGAACATGCCGAGCAGCACCCAATGGTCGCTGCGGCGGCTGTGCGTCAGCGTCACGAATTCGCGCAACGCGGCAAACGAGATCAGCGCGAACAGGATGGTCATGCCGGCGCGGCCAAAGAAGAAGGCAACGGTGATCGCCACCGCCATCATCCACCAGGCGTTGATGCGCTGGTTGAGATTGACCAGCGTCGAGGACAGCGGCTTCGGCGCGCGCCACGACAGGATGCCGGCGACCAGGCTTGCCGTGGTCAACACCGCAGTTAGGCCGACAACCATGATAAGGGTCTCGTGCATTGGCATGTTGTTCTAGTCGTCTCTTGGAGCGTCGTGGCTGGGGTCGTGCCGGATACCGGATCCGGCACGATCTCCAGCTCTTTGGGCTCTACGCTGTTTGGGCTCGACGCTGTTTTGGTCGCATGATGTTTTTCGGAAAACCGGATTCCACTTTTCCGCATCATGCGTTGGCGGGCGGGGGTTCAGCGCCAGCAGTGTTTGGCGGGCGCGCTCGAGAAAGGCGCGGCGTTCCTCGCCGGGCGCAATGGCGATCGGCGCGCCGAAGACGACGCGGCAGAGCAGCGGCACCGGCACGAACTCGCCCTTGGGCAGCACCCGCGACATGTTCTCGATCCAGCACGGGATGAGTTCGACGTCGGGCCGCGCCATCGACAGATTGTAGAGGCCGGAGCGGAACGGCAGCAGCGGCTGGTCGGTCATGTTGCGCGTGCCCTCGGGGAAGATGATCAGCGAATGACCCTCGTCGAGTACCGACCGCATGATCGAGATCGGATGCTGCGCCTCATCGGTCCACTGCCGGTGGATGAGCACCGAGGACAGCATGTCCTGCGCGATGAACCGGCGCAGCCGCGATTTTCCCCAATAGTCGGCGGCTGCCACCGCATGGGTGCGGGCGCGCTGCTTCTCGCTGAGGCAGGCCGACAGCAGGATGAAATCGCCGTGGCTGGCATGATTGGCGAAGTAGATGCGCTGCCGGTTCGACGGCTGGCTGCCGTTCCAGATCGGCCGCACGCCGGTCACCGCCCAGGCCAGCGCCGACAGGCCGACCGAGGTCACGGTCTGCAGCAGGGTGAAGCTCCTTGTGCCGAGCTTGCTCATCGTCGGGCTCAGAAAGACAAGGCGACGAGCGACGCCGCGACGAACAGGCCGAGCGCGATGCGCTGCTTCATCAGCAGGCGCTGCGTGCCCGCGATGCGGCGGTCGAGCGAGCGGATGCCGGCTGCGGCCGGTTTGACGCGCATGCGCGCCAGCACGTCGTCGACCGAGGCACCGCCGGCGGCCTCGCTGATGTGGCTCGCCATCAGCCAGAACAGCAACGCGTCGAAGACAAGCAGGGCCGAGACGGCGAGAGTGACCACGCCGCTCGCTGCCGCAACCAGCCAGGCCGCTGCCGCCAGCGTGGTCGCCTGCGGCTGCGCCGCCACGGCAATGACCGGCGCGGCCGCCAACGCGGCCAGCACAAAAAACAGCGGCCACACCGCCTGCGTCATCAGCCCGGCGGCGAACGCTTCGGCCTTGTCTCGATGGGCACTCATGCCGGCTGGTCTACGTGAAGATGCACCGGCCGGCCCGATGCGGCGAGCTTGGTTCGCGCTTGCGCCAGCGTGTCGGCGCGGCCGGTGGCAACCAGCCAGGCGGCGACGGCGCCGGCGCTGCGCTGGAAGCCGAGCGCGCAGCAGACAAGCACCGTGCCGTAGCTGCGCGCGTCCTCGATTGCCGCCACCGCTTGCGCCTGCGCCTCGGGCGAGGGCGGCAAAAGATCGACCATGGCGACAGCCGTCCAGCGGCAGGCGACGCCGCGCGGCCGCTCCAACTCGCCGGCAAGGTCGATCACCGTGCCGAAGGCGCCAGCCTCGGCGACGGTGGGAAAGCGGCCGAGGAAGACACCATCGGCAATGGCGACATGCGGCGGCAGCTTGCGCGTCCATATCCATGCATTGATCCTGGCGCCAAGCCGGTGGGGCAGCAGCAAAACACGGCTGGCCAGCGAGACGCTGCCGTCGGCCGTTTTCTGGAACACTTTGGCGCCGGCTCCGGCATAGGCGAAGGCAACGATTGCCAGCGCCAGCGCCGGCCATAGCAGGATCAGCCACAGCGCCGAAACGAAGGCGCCGGCAGCGGCGCCGGCCAGCGCCAGCGCTGCGACGAGCGCGTAGAACAGCGCCAGCCGCCGCGCGCCGGCGTCAGCGGTCAGCCGGAAGCCGGCGAACGGCAATTCGCCGTGGCGCGGAAACAGCCACAAGGCGAAAAAGCCGAGCAAAGCGCCGGTCGGGATATCGATGACATGGTGCTGCCACGTCGTCAGCACCGAGGCGCCGATCAGCAAACACCAGGCATGCCAGACGACGCCGGCCATGCTTTTCAGCCGATAGCGCCAATGATCCCAGATCATGACCAGCAGCGCGATGTGCAGCGACGGCGCCTGGTTGAACGGCTTGTCGAAGCCGCCGAGCACCGCGAACATGAAGCCTGGCAGGCCCGATGTCTGCGGCCGCACAAAGGTCGCCGTCAGCGGGAACAGGATGAAACAGGCGACGGCGACGATCTGCGCCGTGAGATAGCGGAAGGCAAGCCGATCGACGCCGCGCCTGGTATGGTTGAGCAGCAGCGACAGACCGTAGAACAGGTTGATCGACCAGTAGGGCACGATCGTCCAGGCGATGAACGGGATGTCGCGCTCCCAGGTGAAGACGATGCTGCCGACATCGTCGCGCTGCGACGCCAGCCAGTTGGCGAAGCCGTAGCTCGCATAGAAGAACGGCGCCAGGAATGCGAGCCACAGCGCCGCGCGCAGCACGATTGCGGCGTACGGCTCGCGCCCAGTGGCGGAAGGGGCAGGGGCAAGACCAAGGACAGGCAAGACCATGCTCAGACGCGCCGCGCGACCGATACGGTGAAGATGCCCCACTGGTCGATGCGCTGGTCGAGCTTCTCGAAGCCGGCCGCCGCCACCAGCTGGTCCATCTCGCCTTGCGTGCGCCGGCGCATCACCCAGGCTTGGCCGCCGCGATGCGAGGTCAGGCTGCGCGCGATCATTTCGAGCTGCGGATGCCAGGGCTGGTTGGTGTAGACGAGCAGGCCGCCGGGCTGCATCGCCCTGGCCAGTCCGTCGAGCGAGCGGATGATCATGGCGTTGTCGGCAAACAATTCGTAAAGCCCGGAGACGATGGCCAGGTCCGGCGCCGGCTCGAGCCCGGCAAGCATCTCAGCGTCGAAGGCGTCGGCCTGGTGGAACGAGACATTGGTCGGCAGGTGCCGCTCGGCGATCAGCTTGCAGCCGAGCGAAACGTTGAGCTCGGAAAAATCCTGCAACCGCACGCTGGCCGGCGGCTCGGCGCATTTGGCGACGGCATCGAGCACGTAGCGGCCGTGGCCGGCAGCGATATCGACGATATGGACCGTGCGGCCGGCGGCCTTCAGCGTCCCGGTGGCGCTGCCGATCAGTTCTTCGAGATGCAGCTTGCGCTGGCGGATGCCGCGCCAGCCGATGGCGTCGAGAAAGGTGCGATCGATCATGCGGCCGAGCGGACCGGCGCCCCGCGCCTGGTTCTCGTAGACATAGTCGAGGGTCGAGCCGGAATCGAAGCCGGTGGCTATCCCGGTCTTCATGCCTGACGACAGCCAGGCGCCGATACGGATCGAGGCGCGGCTCATTGCCCAGTAGAGGCCTTTCGGTGACAGCAAAGCGAGCGGCGAGGCCAGCCGGTCGGCCTCGTCGCGTGTGTAGCCGGCGCGGTCGGCCGCGGTCAGGTCGACCGGCATCTGCGACGTCGAGAAGTGGCTTTCGAGGAACGGCTTGATCAGGTCGAGCGCCTTGCGGCGGTCGCGTTCGCCCAGCGTGTCGTGGAAGAAACCCGGCAGCACATGCCGCTGCTTGGCCGGGCTGGCGAGATTGACGAAGAATTCGTGCTGCGGTCCATGCCGCACAATCCAGTCGCTGCCGGAGATCAGCAATTGCGTCGGCACGGTGATGGCGCGGGCATCCGAGACGATGCGGGCGGCGTGGTCGTAGAGCTCGACCAGGATGTTGGAAGCGATCGGCCGCGTGATCAGCGGATCGGCCTCGAAGGAGGCGATGCGCTCGGGGTCATGCGTCAGGAACTTGGCCCTGACGTAGGAATTGACGAAGAAGCGGCCCTTGATCTTCTGCCACAGCGCAATGCCTTGCTTGGCGAAGGGCACGTAGAGCTTGACCGAGAAGGCCGGCGAGGCCAGCACCAGCGCGCGAATCTGCGGTGCATAATCATGCACCCAGGCGGCGGCGAGGACCGCGCCGAATGATTGCGCGATCAGCGCGATGTCGCGCTGGGAAAAACCGTCTCTGCCGATCTCACGCACCAAACAATCGATGTCGCGCACAAGTGCTGCAAAAGACGGCGCATAGCCGCGCTCGCCGGCCGAGCGGCCATTGCCGCGCGCGTCCCAGGCGTAGAAGGCATGGCCGGGCATATCGAGTTCGTCGACCAGATGCGCCATGCGGCCGCCATGCTCGTGGCCGCGGTGGAACAGCACAATCGCGCTCCTGGCGGGTTGCCCGACCGCCGGCCAGTAGCGGTAGAAGATCTCGGTGCCGTCATGGCTGCGGAAGCTGCGCTCCTGCGCCACCCGCTGCTCAACTGCGGAAGCAGCAATCGTCGGTTCGTGAAGCATGTTTTTCCCCAGGCGGATGCGACCGGAATTTCAGTCGCCGCTCCCGTTAAGGCCGCTGCGTATCCGGTTGATGGCGGTCACCAGCGAGAGTGTAGCCATTGCCGGAAACACGAACGGCGTGATCGCGTTCACCCATAGGCCGCAGGCGACGAGGACGGCGACGATGCCGAGCGCCAGCGCCCGATCGCTCTTGCCGAACGGCCCGGCATAATTGCGCCCGGTGCCTGCCGCGATGCCGAGCACGCCGGCGAACTCCACAAGCATTGCTGTGACGGCAAAGGCGACGACCCCCCAGGCAGGGAACAGAGCGGCAAAGGCCAGGATCAGCGCCAGGTCGGAGACGGCGTCGCAGAGTTCGTTGAGATACATGCCGAGTTTTGAGGCCTGGCCATGTTCGCGCGCAAGCATGCCGTCGATGGCGTTGAGCGCCATGCGCGCAAACAGCACCACCGGCATCAGCAGCAAGACCGCGCGATGGCCGGCAAGGGCCGCGACCACAACGCCGGTGGCAACCGACAGGGCGGCAGCCAGCAGCGTGATCTGGTTGGCGGTGACGCCGGCCGCGGCCAGCCGGTCGGCGAGCGGCCGCAGCCTGGCCTGGAAGGCCGGTTTCAGCGCATAAAGCGTCGGCATGTGCGAACCCCCCGGCCGCGGTGCAACTGCGGCGAGGATGATCAATTGGCGCGCAAGACGCAAGGGCGGCCAGCGGTTGTACAGGGTTACGATCAGCAGCGCCCGCCCGGAACCTTTATGCGCAGGCCCTACGGCTTCGGTGCGGCCGCCACGTCTTCAAGGTGGAATTCGCTAGGATCTCTTTCCAGCTTTCGAATAGCGCGGGCCAGCGCTGGCAGGACGGTTTCGCGCGTGCCGTGGTCAATCTGGGACAGTGTCTGGCGTATGGCTTCCTTCCAGGCTGCACCGCGGCCATATGCCTCCATGAAAGCATCGGCCAGATCTTCCGACTGCCGTTGTTCGATCATGGCTTCCATGATGGTTGCAGCCTGCATCTTGTCCTTGCGGCTCTTGGCGGTGCCGTCGTTGTCCGTCCGGCGGCGGCTGGCGATGATGAGCTTATGGATCGCGTACCGTTCGGGCGAAGGCACGTTCACCGGCACGCCGGCGCCGTGCAGGAGAACGGCCCGGATCGGTTCGTATATCAGGAAATCGAGAAAGCGCAGGGGCTGCGCCGACGCGCCACCAAGCGCGGGCATGGTTGTAGGATGACCCTCGTAGTCGGCCGAACCGGTGTTCGGAGTCAGGAATTCGACCCTGTATCCGGAGCGAGACGAGTATTGCGTCGTGAAGCGGCCATCAGCCTGGTGCGGAATCTCTCGGAATGTCGGGTCGACTTGCCTCAGCGTATCGAGCACGGGTGGCATTTTGTCATCGACGGCCGTCGAGATCGAATGAAACTGCGCAAAATCGGCATCGCCGGTGACCATTGACGTGCTAGGTAGGCGAACGCCAAGGACGGCTGGATAGCATTGGTAAGCGACGGTACCGACCAGGACGCCACGAAGTCTGAAGAAGCCAGCTTCGGCGAGTGCCTGGACAATGTCGCCGGTCTTCCTTTCCGGCCGTGGCAGGTAGGCTTCGCGAACGAGTGTCGAAACCAGTTTTCGCCGCTCTTTGATGTCGGCTTTCAGGTCTTTGAAGTTTTCGACCCTCCTGGTGATTTCAGGATCGTCGACGGGGCCGACATATCTGCGTGTTTTGCCGCCGTCAGGGCTAGGTAGGTCGAGATACCAGTAGCGGCGGCCTTTCACCTCGGCTGTGACAAAGCGGCCGCCGATGTTGAATTCCGTCGAAAACGCGGCGTCCAGCGACCGCTGCGCCAACTCGGAATAGAGCGTCTGGTATGTGTGGGGTATTTGCTGCATGGGCGTTGTTACCGTTTTTGCGAAAAGGGTAATAACACAACTTCGCTGCCACGGCCATCATTGAGTTGTTACCGTTTTTGCGAAAACGGTAACAACTGCGCTTAAAGCATCATGAACGCGGATCAAATCGTGCGTCAGCAGTTCGTCTCTTCGTGGCCGCCTGCTCCTCTCTATGTACGCTGTACCGTCGCCCAGTCTTGAATCAAACGGCACATTCGACTTTACAAATAAACTATAGTATGTGAAGTTATGTCCAAGAAAGGTCGTCCATGACAGTCAATCGTTTCGCCACACGCCTCAATTCTTTTGCCTCGCGGCCGCAGGCCGAATGGCCGGATCTTGTCGGCAAGCCGTCCATGCTGCAGATGGCGGCGCGTGCGGCGAAAGTTGCGGGGCTGACCGACCTTGACCTCAACTTTCCCGATCATGTCGAGGAAAAACCTGCGGAAATGGCGCGAAAGCTCGGCGATCTCGGGCTTTCCATCAATGGTTTCGCCATGCGCTACTACTCCAATCCGGCCTTCAAGCTCGGCGCCTTCACCAATCCGGATCCGGCAGTTCGCCGCGAAGCCATCGACCTGACCAAGGCCGGCATCGACGCCGCGCGTGAGGCCGGCGCCAATCTGATGACGCTGTGGCTCGGCCAGGATGGCTTCGACTATGCTTTCCAGGCCGTTTACGCGACGCTATGGCAACACGAAATTGATGGTATTCGTGAAGTGTCAGCGCATGATCCCGACTGCCTGATCAGCCTGGAGTACAAGCCCAACGAGCCGCGTTCCTACAGCCTGATGCCCGACGCGGCGACGACATTGCTGGCGATCCGCGAGATCGGCCTGCCCAATCTCGGCGTGACGCTCGATTTCGCCCATGTGCTCTATGCCGACGAGCAGCCGGCCTTTGCCGCAGCACTTGTGGCGCGCCACAGCAAGCTCCTGGGCGTGCATCTCAACGACGGCTACGCCAAGCGCGACGACGGCCTGATGGTCGGAGCGGTGCATACGCTGCAGACGATCGAGCTGCTTAGGCAGATCCGCCGCGACGGCTACGCCGGCGCCATCTACTTCGACACATTTCCCGACATGACCGGGCTCGATCCGATCCACGAATGCGAAGTCAACATCGCCACCGTCAAGCGCATGCTGCGCGTCGTCGAGCGGCTGGAGAAGGACAATCGCCTGTCCACCGCCATCGACCGCCAGGACGCGGTCGCGTCGCAAGCCATCATCCAGGAAGCCATGCTCGGGCCGGAGAACTGAGGCTCGGCCTCAAAATCGTTCAACAAGGGAGGAAAGACCATGAAATTTCTGCTTGCCACCGCCACCGCTGCGTTGATGGCGCTGTCCATCGGCTCCGCCTATTCCACCGACCTCGCGCCGCTCAATTCCGACACCGAAAAGGACCGCATCGACTGGTCGCAACTCGAGGCCAAGTTCGGCGCGTTGCCCAAGCTGCCCGACGGCACCAGGGCGGGCGCCGTCTCCAAGACGCTGACCAACGAATACTGGCGCTCGCTGGGTGAGGGCTACAAGTCGTTGGGCGATCGCGTCGGCGTGCCGGTCGTCTACCAGGCGGCGCAGAGCGAGGGCGACCAGCTCGGCCAGCTGACAATCGCCGAAGGCCTGGTCACGCAAGGCTACAACGTGCTGCTCGTCTCACCGCAGACCGACTCCAACCTGCAGCCAATCATGGAACAGGCCAAGGCCGCCAACGTGCCGGTGGTCAATGTCAATGACGCGGTCATCCCGCAGGCCGAGCACTATGTCGGCAATGTCCAGCGCGACAATGGCGTGCGCGTCGCCAAATGGTTCATCAAGAACCGGCCGGATGGCGGCAAGGTCGCCATCGTCGAAGGCCAGGCCGGCGTCTATGCCGCAGTCCAGCGCACGGATGGCTTCAAGGCCACGATCACCGAGACCGGCAAG
This sequence comes from Mesorhizobium sp. WSM4820, assembly GCF_055811075.1. Classification (NCBI taxonomy): domain Bacteria; kingdom Pseudomonadati; phylum Pseudomonadota; class Alphaproteobacteria; order Hyphomicrobiales; family Phyllobacteriaceae; genus Mesorhizobium; species Mesorhizobium sp. WSM4820. The sequence continues at coordinate 209,653 of NZ_JBVVQN010000010.1, forward strand.
TTCGAGGTCGTCGCCAGCGTGCCCGGCAATTGGGATCGCCAGACCTCCTACGACGCTGCCAGCAACATCCTGCAGCAGCACCCCGACCTGATCGGCTTCTATGCCAACAATGACGGCATGGCACTGGGCATCGTCGAGGCGGTCAAGGCCGCCGGCCTGCAGGACAAGGTCGCCGTCTTCGGCACCGACGGCATCTCCGACGCCTATGCCTCGATCCGCGCCGGCGAGCTGACCGGCACCGTCGACAGCTTCCCGGTGCTGACCGGCGAGGTGGCGCTGGAATCGGCGCTCCGGCTGGTGGCCGGGCAGAAGCTGCCGCGCGTTGTCGCCACGCCGCAGGCGCTTATCACCAAGGACAATGCCGACCGCTATTCCGGCGCTGGCGACGCCGTGCGCAAGGCGCTGCTCGAGGACGCGGCGGCGGGCAATTAAGGGCAGGACTGCGGGTGCCGGCCGGGCTGGCGCCCTTTGCCTGGAGAATAGAACCAATGTCTGTCCCGCGGCTGCAATTCGAGCGCATTTCCAAGGTGTTTCCGGCGGTGCGAGCGCTGAGCGATGTGTCCTTTTCCGTCGGCGCCGGCGAAATCCATGGCCTGCTCGGTGAGAACGGCGCCGGCAAATCGACGCTGCTGCGCATCCTGTCGGGGGTCTACAGGCCGACCGCCGGAAGCGTGCTGATCGACGGCAGACCGGTGACGCTGAACAATCCGGTCGCGGCGCGCGCCGCGGGCGTCGCCATGATCCATCAGGAATTGCAGCAGGTGCCGCATCTCAGCGTCGCCCAGAACATGTTCCTCGGTCATCCGCTGACGCGCGGCGGCATCTTCGTCGCCCGGCGCGAGCAGGAGCGCCGCGCTGCGGAAGCCCTTGCCGCCCTCGATCCGACCATCGATCCGGCAGTCCCGCTCGGCAGCCTGAAGGTCGCGCAGCGGCAGATCGTCGAGATCGCCCGGGCGCTGCTCGATCGGGCACGCGTCGTGGCGATGGACGAGCCGACATCGAGCCTGACGCCGAGCGAGTTCGAGCGGCTGGCCGAAGTCATTGCCGGGCTGGCGCGCGACGGCGTCGCGGTCGTCTATGTCTCGCACAAGCTGGACGAGGTGTTCGGCATCTGCCAGCGCGCCACAATCATTCGCGACGGCGTCGTGGTCGGATCCGTCGATCTGGCGCAAATGTCGGAAAAAGCCGTCGTTTCGATGATGGTCGGCCGCGAGCTTGCCCAGGAACAGCACCGTTCGCACATCTCGAGCGAGGTCAGGCTGAGCGTGCGTGGCCTCGCCTCGGCGACAAAAGTCCGTAACGTCTCGTTCGACCTGCACCGCGGCGAGGTGCTGGGCATTGCCGGCCTGGTCGGCTCGGGCCGCACCGAACTGCTGCGGCTGCTGGCCGGCGCCGACCGCGCCTCGTCGGGCAGGGTCGAGATCGACGGCAAGGCCATAAAACTCGCCAATCCGCGCGACGCCATCGCCGCCGGCATCGGCCTGGTGCCGGAGGAGCGCAAGCGCGAAGGCATCGTGCCGTTGCGGTCGATCTCCAGCAATATGGCGCTGGCCTCGATGGGCGTGTTCGCACCGCGCGGCGTCATCGATCACACCAGGCTGAAACGGGTCGCGGCCGAGAAGATGAAGCGGGTCAATTTGCGCCCGTTCCTGCTCGACCGGCCGATCCGGCTGTTCAGCGGCGGCAACCAGCAGAAGGCGATCATCGGCCGCTGGCTGGCGGCGGGAACGCGCATCCTTTTGTTCGATGAGCCGACGCGCGGCATCGATATCGGCGCCAAGGCGGAGATCTACCATTTGATCGAGGAGCTTGCCGCCGAAGGCCATTCGGTCGTCGTCGTGTCGTCCGAGCTTCCCGAGGTGATCCGGCTCGCCGACCGCGTGCTGGTCATGCGCGATGGCACGGTCGCCGCCGAGCTCGACCGGGCTGATCTCAGCGAACAGGCGATCGCGGCGCACGCCATACCCCAATCGGAGACGCAAGGCCGGCAAGGCGCAAGGCCATCGGGCCGGCAAGGCATAACGGACAGGACGAGCGGATGACTGATGTAACCGAACACACAGCAGCGCGCCGACGGGCTGAATTCCTGCACCGGTTTTCGTTGCGCGACGCCGGCACGCTGATCGGCCTGGTGGTGATCCTCGCCGTCTTCGGCGCGCTGGTCCCGGGCTTCTTTGCCGAGCGCAATTTGATCAACATCCTGCAGCAGTCGAGCATCAACGCCTGCCTGGCGTTGGGCATGACGCTGGTGATCATCTCGGGCGGCATCGATCTGTCGGTCGGGCCGACGGCAGCCCTTTCGGCCGTCATCTCGGCCTCGATGCTGGTTGCCGGCGTGCCGTTCCCGCTGGCCATCGCCGCCGGCTTCGCCATCGGCCTCGTCTGCGGCCTGCTCAATGGCGTGCTGGTCGCCTATGTCGGGCTGCAGCCTTTCATCGTCACACTGGGAACGCTCAGCACCTACCGGGCGCTGGCGCTGATCTATACCGGCGGCAATCCGGTGCTCGGCCTGCCAGCCGGCTTCCGCGCCATCTTCAACGGCTCGCTGTTCGGATTGCCACTGGCGGTCATCATCGTGGCCGTGGTCGCGCTGATCGCCTGGATCATCCTCAAGAAGACGCCTTTCGGCGAATATCTGCTCGCCGTCGGCGGCAATGAGGAGGCGGCCTACATAGCCGGCGTGCCGATCGCTCGCACCAAGATCGCCGCCTACATGATCTCGGGCCTGCTGGCGGCCCTTGCCGCGCAGATCCTGATCGGCCGGCTGGGTGCCGCCGAACCCATTCTCGGCAACCTCTGGGAGCTCGATGCCATTGCCGCGGCGGCCATCGGCGGCGCCTCGCTGATGGGCGGCAAGGGCAGCGTCGTCGGCACCATCCTGGGCGCCGTCATCCTCGGCGCCATGCGCAACGGCCTGACGCTGATGAATGTCCAGTCCTTCTATCAGCTCTTGGCAACTGGCCTTATAATCCTCGCCGCGATGCTCATCGATCGCGTGACGAGGGGACGTGGATGACCTTGACCAGCCTGGATCTGAAAGCAGTAGGACCGCGGATCCGCATGATGATGCCGCATTTGACACCGCTCGAGGCGAAGGTGGTGGAAACCGTATTCGGACGGCGCGGCTTCGACGAGACCATTCCGCTCAAGCAGATCGCCGAAGAAGCCGGCGTGTCGGAGGCGATGGTGGTGAAGATCGCCAAGAAACTGGGCTTTTCCGGCTATCGCGACTTCCGCACCGCGGTTTATGAATACAGCCGCCTGCCGACCGCCGAAATGCACCAGGAACTGTCGGTCGACGACAGCTCGGCCGAGATCGTCCAAAAAGTGTTCCGCACTTCGATCCAGGCGCTGGAGGAAACGCTGGCGATCCTCGACATGGACGATTTCGACCGCGCCGCCGATCTTTTGTACCGCGCCAGGAACCGCGATTTCTATGGCGTCGGCGGTTCGGCGCAGATCGCGCGCGACGTCTCGCACAAATTCCTGCGCATCGGCATCCGCGCATCCGTCTACGACGATTCGCACATGATGCTGATGTCGGCCTCGCTGCTCGGCGCCGACGACATCGCGGTCGGCTTCTCGCATTCCGGCAACACCAGCGCCGTCATCGATGCCATCCATCTCGCCCGCAAGAGCGGTGCGCGGACGCTGGCGATCACCAATTACGACAACTCGCCGCTGGCCGCCGTCGCCGACATCGTGCTGTGCTCGACCGCGCAGGGCTCGCCATTGATGGGCGAGAACGCGGCGGCGCGCATCGCCCAGCTCAACATTCTCGACGCGCTGTTCGTCGCGGTGGCACAGCGCGACTACCAGGCGGCGGAGCGCAATCTCGGCCGCACGATGTCGGCGGTGATGTCGAAACGCCGGGAAAAGGGCGGTTCATGAAAGATTGGGGCGGCTCATGAAAGATCGGGGCACATGACGGCTCCGCTGGTCACCGTGTTCGGCAGCCTGCATTACGACATCATGGTCGAAGCGCCTGACCGCCCGCGCAAGGGCGAAACCGTAACCGGCCATGCCTGGCAGCCGAAATGCGGCGGCAAGGGCGGCAACCAGGCGGTCTCGGCGGCGCGGGCCGGCGTGCGCTCGGCAATGATCGGCGCCGTCGGCGATGACGATTTCGGCCGCGCGGTTGTCGGCAATCTCGCGCGCCGCGGCGTCGACAGCCGCTTCGTGCGGGTCGCACCTGGCGCCGGCTCGGGCATGAGCGTGGCGATCTTCGACGCCGGCGGCGATTATGGCGCGGTGATCGTCTCGGGCAGCAATCTCACCTTGGGCGAGAACGACATCGTGGCCGCGACCGAGATGGTTGCGCAAACGGCGGTGCTGCTGCTGCAGAACGAGGTGCCGGAAGCCGCCAACATTGCTGCAGCGCGGGCGGTGAAGGCGCATGGCGGCCGCGTCGTGCTCAACGCCGCCCCCGCGCGAAAACTGTCCGGCGAATTGATCGCACTCACCGATATCGTCATCGTCAACGCCATCGAGGCGGAATTTTTGGCCGGCGTTGCGGTCGTCGATACGCTCGAGGGTGCTGCCGAGGCGGCACGCATGCTGATCGATTTCTACCCGGCGGCGATCGTCACGGCCGGCGGGGAGGGCGTTGCCTATTGCGGCCGCGACGGCCAGGCGTTCGAGCGGGCCGCCCTTCCGGTGAAGGTGGTCAGCACCCATGGCGCCGGCGACGAGTTCGTCGGCGCGTTCGCGGCAGGCCTTGCCCGCGGGCATCGGGTCGAGGCCGCACTTGCTGCCGCCAACGCCGCCGCGGCCTTGCTGGTCGCCACGCCGGAACGGCAGCGCGAGGCGATCTGAGACGGGTGGCTGCCTCCGCCCGCGATCGTGACAGGTGACGAGAAGCGGATGGGGAGGACTTTTCGCTCGGCTCCGACAGGCCGGTAAAGCCGACAATTGATACGAAAGCCCGCCACCCCCATGGGATGACGGGCTCCGTAGCCTGTGCGCCAGGAACGCCACGGTAGCGACGCTGCTACTCAATGCTCCGTAGATACTCACTATGCGGCCTTCGCGCCGTCAGGCGCATCGGCCAAACAAATGAAGCCCGCGCCTTTGGGAGCGCGGATATGCGCAGCCGGGCGCGGCTGGCGCGTCCGGCTGCCGATGTCGTCAGTGCTTGCTCTTGCCGGGGCCGGCGGCACTGCCACTGATGGCGATGCGCTTGGCTTTCGTCCGTGCGCGCTCCGTCTTGGGCAGCGTCACGGTGAGCACGCCGTTATGGAAGGCGGCGTTCACCTTGTCCTCCTCGACCTCGTAGCCGAGCGGGATGCGGCGCTCGAAGCGGCCGTAGAACCGCTCGGAGAACTGCCTGTCCTTGTCTTCGGTCTCGGAGCGCTTCTCGCCACGCAGTGTCAGCACGCCGTCGTCGAGCATCACGTCGACGTCCTTTTCGTCCATGCCGGGAATTTCCGCGGTCACGCGGATCTCCTTCTCGCCGTCGGCGATTTCGACGCTCGGCCAGCTGCCGCGCGCCGACGAAAATCCGCTGAGCATCGGCATGCGCGTTTCGAAGCCGCGGAAGGCGTCGTCGATCAGTCGGTTCATCTCGCGATGCAACGCCATGAACGGGTCGCGGTCCTCGTCACGATAGAAGCTGGGAACCGGACTGTTCTCCCGGCCCCAGGGAATGAGATCACGAATAGCCATTGCTGTTCTCCTTTCTCGACTGGTTGTGTCAAAGGCGAACGCCAGAGATCGACTTCGCTCAGGCGGCCTGCTTCGGCTTCTCGACCTGCCCGGCCTTCGGCGCGCCGTCTTGCTTGGCGATCGTGATGCGACGCGGCTTCATCTCTTCGGGCACTTGGCGCACGAGGTCGATCGTCAGCACGCCGTTATTGAGCGAGGCGCCGGTGACCGTCATGTGATCGGCAAGCTCGAAGCGCCGTGTGAACGGTCGCACCGGAAGGCCGCGATGGAGATATTCCACCTCGTCCTGTTCCTTGCGCTCGCCCGAGACGATGAGAAGGTTCGGCTCGTGGCTGATGTCGAGATCGTTCTCGGAAAAGCCGGCGACGGCGATCCTCACCCGATAGGTGTTCTCGTCGCTTCGCTCGATGTCATAGGGAGGCCAGGTTTCGACTGCCTGAGGCGCGTTTTCCAGCAGGTTGAAGATGCGGTCGAAACCGATGCTCGACCGATAGAGCGGGGAAAAGTCGAATGCGGTTCTCATAGCTACATCCTCCGTGGAGCAACATAGTACGAGGGGCGCCAAAGAGCTTGGCGCTCCCTGGGTTCTGCCAGTCCCATTCGGCAACCGGCAATTTTCATTTGGTTATTGTCAGGCCGAAATCAAGACCCAGATTCTGTCCCGCTGCCACAATTTTTGTTGCCGGATTGTACTGGTAATGCCGGTTTCAACCGTCGTTTGAGGGTCGCGCCGGCACGCCGCATGGAGGACATCATGACCATGACACGCGACGACATCATTTCGGTGCTGGGCCCGGTCGACGACGCCGTGATCGCCGACATCGCCTCGACCGGCGCGACGATCGAAGAGTTGCGCGAGGCCTTTGCCTGGGTCGGCGCCGATGAGGCGCTGGTCAACGAGGGCCGCCCGCTGCCGTCGGCAAGGGTGGCGACGCTGATCGGGCTTCTCGAACCGCCGGACGACGACATATAGCGCCGGGTTTCGGCAAGCAGACTGGGAGACGGGGGAGGTCTTGAAGCGTGCAGCCATACGAACCATCTCGTCAGTCGGGCGCCGATCGGGCCGCCTTCCTGGTTATTCTCAAAAAGAAAAGGAGGAAGTGATGAACGACGTCCCATTTTCCGAGCCGATCACGCTCAAGCTCCAATCCGTCGGAGAGCGCAAGGTCGCCAGCAGCTGGGAAGCCATCGAATGCATGCAGCAATGGCCGGACCGGGCGTGCGGCCGCAACTGGCGCGCAGCCTATCGCGCCTGCCGCGACGCGCTCGACGGTTGGCGCACCGCCCGCGAGGCGCGCACCGCCTTCGTCAAGGCGGCACGCACCGCCGGACTGCTGGTCACGGGACGTTAATCCACCTGAACATCAATCCACCTGAACGCCAATGATCCTGAAGCCGGGGGAACCTCAAGCCGGGGAAGCTGAAGCCGGGGCGGACGCGCTGTGCTGCAGAGGCGGCGCCTTTCATGAAAAGCGCCACCTTTTCTCTATTTCACTGCAGCGTAATGACGCCGTCCACCGCCCGCCATTCGGAGGGCTGGATCAGACGATGATGGGCGACGCGCACAGAATGCAGCGGGCCCTCGATCTCACGTTCCCAAAATTCGAGGAAATGCTTCAGCGTCGGGAAATCCGGGGCGATGTCGTATTGCTGCCAGATGAAGAGCTGCAGCAGGTCCCGATAGTCGGGAAGACGATAATGGATCTCTGCCGTCGTCAGGCCAAAACCCTGCATCTGGAGCCGGAATTCGTTGCTGACCTGGAACTCATTGCCGACCATGGCCGTCTCCTTTCCGAACGATCAGGCGTCCATCCTCCGCATGCAAAAACGCCTCCGCTTCCTCATCGGTTCCGGCCGCCGGCAGACGGTGCCGGGATCGACGACGATGTCGGAAGGTTGCGCCCCGGTTTCAAGTCGCATCCGTCGTTTCAAATCCTGGAATAGCGCCATTATTACAGTGCGTTATTACGGTGCGTTGGCACTCGACAACGGCGAGTGCTAAAATTTTTTCGGCGTCCTCTTGAAAGGCTGGATAGGCAGACTAATTCGATAGGCGCGTGATGCCTGAGCAGGGGTCGCGCACCGTCGCACCGACCCACTGGTCGGCTGCGAAGGGAGGTCCAAGAAAATCTGTTTGTCCCATGAGGAGAACGACATGGCGTTCCGTCCATTGCATGACCGTATCCTGGTCCGCCGCATCGAGGTCGACGAGAAGACCGCTGGCGGCATCATCATTCCTGACACAGCCAAGGAAAAGCCGCAGGAAGGCGAGGTCATCGCCGCCGGCCCCGGCGCGCGCGACGATAGCGGACAGTTGCAGCCGCTCGACGTCAAGGTCGGCGATCGCATCCTGTTCGGCAAATGGTCGGGCACCGAGATCAAGCTCAACGGCGAGGACCTGCTCATCATGAAGGAAAGCGATGTGCTGGGCGTGATTGAAATGACCGACCAGATAAAAAAGCAGGCCGCCTGAGCGGGGCCTGAACAAGCCATCAGTCAACGAAAAGCTGCCTATTTGAAGGAGTTATCCAATGGCTGCCAAGGATGTGAAATTCCATACCGAAGCCCGCGAGAAGATGTTGCGCGGTGTCAACATCCTCGCCGACGCGGTGAAGGTGACGCTCGGTCCAAAGGGCCGCAATGTCATCCTCGACAAGTCGTTCGGCGCCCCGCGCATCACCAAGGACGGCGTTACCGTCGCCAAGGAAATCGAACTTGAGGACAAGTTCGAGAACATGGGTGCGCAGATGGTGCGCGAGGTCGCCTCGAAGACCAGCGACGTCGCCGGCGACGGCACGACGACCGCCACCGTTCTGGCGCAGTCGATCGTCCAGGAAGGCGCCAAGGCGGTTGCCGCCGGCATGAACCCGATGGACCTGAAGCGCGGCATCGACAAGGCGGTCGACGCCATCGTCGCCGAACTCAAGGCCAATGCCCGCAAGGTGACAAGGAACGACGAGATCGCCCAGGTCGGCGCCATCTCGGCCAATGGCGATGCCGAGATCGGCCGCTTCCTCGCCGAAGCGATGGAAAAGGTCGGCAATGAGGGCGTCATCACGGTCGAGGAGGCCAAGACCGCCGAGACCGAGCTCGAAGTGGTCGAGGGCATGCAATTCGATCGCGGCTATCTCTCGCCTTATTTCATCACCAACCAGGACAAGATGCGCGTCGAGCTCGAAGAGCCCTATGTGCTGATCCACGAGAAGAAGCTGTCCAACCTGCAGGCCATGCTGCCGGTGCTCGAAGCCGCAGTGCAATCGAGCAAGCCGCTGCTGATCATCGCCGAGGATGTCGAAGGCGAGGCGCTGGCGACCTTGGTCGTCAACAAGCTGCGCGGTGGACTGAAGGTCGCCGCCGTCAAGGCGCCGGGTTTTGGTGACCGCCGCAAGGCGATGCTGGAAGACATTGCCATCCTGACCGGCGGCACGGCCATCAGCGAGGATCTCGGCATCAAGCTCGAAAACGTCACGCTGGAGATGCTCGGCCGCGCCAAGAAGGTGCTGATCGAGAAGGAGAACACCACGATCGTCGACGGTGCCGGCCGCAAGGACGAGATCCAGGCACGCATCAGCCAGATCAAGGCGCAGATCGAGGAGACCACCTCCGACTATGACCGCGAGAAGCTGCAGGAGCGGCTGGCCAAGCTCGCCGGCGGCGTCGCCGTCATCCGCGTCGGCGGCTCGACCGAGGTCGAGGTCAAGGAGCGCAAGGACCGCGTCGACGACGCCATGCACGCCACCCGCGCTGCGGTCGAGGAAGGCATACTGCCCGGCGGCGGCGTGGCGCTGCTCAGGGCAGCGAAGGCGCTCGACAATGTCGCCGTCGACAATCCCGACCAGAGGACCGGCGTCGAGATCGTGCGTCGGGCCATCGAGCAGCCGGTGCGCCAGATCGCCGAGAATGCTGGTGCGGAAGGTTCGATCATCGTCGGCAAGCTGCGCGAGAAGACCGAATTCGGCTATGGCTGGAACGCCCAGACCAACGAGTTCGGCGATCTCTACGCCCAGGGCGTGATCGACCCGGCCAAGGTGGTGCGCGCCGCTCTCCAGGACGCCGCGTCGGTCGCCGGCCTGCTGGTGACCACCGAGGCGATGGTGGCCGAGAAGCCGAAGAAGGAAGCTGCCGCACCGGCAATGCCCGGCGGTGGCATGGACTACTAAGGTCAGGCCTCCAAAGCGAGGCTTCTGAACGGCAGATGGACCGTGTCCGCCAAAGCGGGCACGGTCTTGCCGGTCCGGACCAATGCGGAGCAGGTGTTGCCATGGATATGTTGGAAAGTTTTGGAAAGATCGCGGCGCCGACCCGCCCGAAGAATGATTTCAACTATGAAACCGATTGCAGGGCGGCGCTGGCGCCCTTGGTCGACGGCTTGCTGGACATGGCCGAGCAGGCCGGCTGGGATCGCCGCAAGGCGGCCTATACGCTGATGTTCCTGTCGGCCCAACGCGTCGGGGCCGGCCAGGAGGAGCGTAAATGATGGCCGCGCGGGCGCGCATGCCTGCGCCTGTTGGAGACAGTTGAACCGGAAAGGAGAGTGTCATGGACCGTTCTTCTTTTGAAAAACCGGTCACCATCCTGACCGGCCTCGGCACGCCGACCAGGATAGAAAGCGCGGCTGAGGCCTATGCGCTGCTTGCCGACTGGCCGCGGGCGAGCCGGACGGCCGCGCACGACATCGCCGCCAAAGCCTGCCGGGCGGCGATGGACGGAGAGATCGACGCCGAGACGGCACGGGCGACCTTCGTGGCGTTCGCCCGCCGCAACGATCTTCTCGCGCCGCAGACGAGATCTACGGTTGGGGGTGGACCGGTCATCGATTGGGCAACGCGTTCGCAGCGTGTCAACGCACCGGCGTGAACGCGCTTTTCTTTCCTTCTCCCCTTGTGGGAGAAGGTGGATTGGCGCGAAGCGCCAAGCCGGATGAGGGGTGCTGGAAAGAATGAGGTGGCGGCGATTTCAAGCAGATTGCCAAGCTGGAACACCCCTCATCCGACCTCGCTTCGCGAGGCCACCTTCTCCCACAAGGGGAGAAGGTAAGATCGCGTCGGCGCCGCGCCTTCCAACCCTCACCGCCTTACCCGCGATTTCAGCCAGCGGTCGAAGGCCACGGCGAGGATCAGGATCAGGCCGATGACGATGCTTTGCGTGTAGGACGAGACGTTGTTGAACTGCAGCCCGTTCTGCAGCACGCCGATCAGTGCCGCGCCCACCACCGTGCCGCCGACCGAGCCAATGCCGCCGAACAGCGAGGTGCCGCCGATGACCACCGCCGAGATCACCGTCAGCTCGTAGCCGATGCCGGCGACGGCTTCCGAGGAATTGAGCCTGGCCGATAGCACGAAGGCGGCAAGGCCGGCGAAGAAGCCGACGATGATGTAGACCGAGATCAGGATGCGGTCGACGCGCAGGCCGGACAGCCGCGCCGCCTCGGCATTGCCGCCGACGGCGTAGACGGCGCGGCCGTAGCGCGTGTAGCGCAGGACGATGTGGCAGAGGATCGCCGCCGCCGCGAAGATGATCGCCGGCACCGGCACCGGGCCGATCAGCCCGGTGCCGAACCAGCGCATCGAAGCGTCGAAGCCGGAGATCGGGCCGCCATTGGAGATCGTCAGCGTCAGGCCGCGAAAGACGGTGAGGCCGCCGAGCGTGACGACGAAGGGCGGCACTTTCAGCCGGGTGATGGCAAAGCCCTGGACGCCGCCGGCCAGGGCGCCGACGACGACGGCGGCCAGAAGGGCTGCGAACCAGCCATAGCCTTGTGCGCCGGACGTCGACAGCGACAGCGTGTTGGCGGTGCCGCCCTTGGCCACCACCGCCGCGACCATGCCGCAGAAGGCCAGCAGCGAGCCAACCGACAGGTCGATGCCGGCGGTGAGGATGACGAAGGTCATGCCGAGCGCGATCAGCCCGGTGATCGAAATCTGCCGCATGATGTTGAAGATGTTGATCGGGTCGATGAAGCTCGGCTTCAGCACGGTGAAGACGACGATCAGCAGCGCCAGGAACATCAGCGGTCCGAAGCTCATCAGCAGGCGCGCGACATTGATGCCGCCGCGCTGGCTCTGTTCGGTCGTGCTGGTCATTGCGTCACTTCCTGCGTTTGATCGAGCGCCATCAGTTCCATCAGTTTTTCCTCGGTCGCCTCAATGCCTGGCATTTCGCCGGTGATGCGGCCGCGTCGCATGGTGACGATCCTATCCGACACCGCAAGCACTTCGGGCAATTCCGACGAGATCATCATGATGGCGATGCCGCGCCCGGCGAGCTGCACCAGGATCTGGTGCACCTCGGCCTTGGCGCCGACATCGACGCCGCGCGTCGGCTCGTCGACGATCAGCACCTTGGGGTCGCGCGCCAGCCAGCGGGCGAGGATGACCTTCTGCTGGTTGCCGCCGGACAGCCCCTCGATGGGCTGCTCGGGCGAGGCCATGCGGATCGACAGCGTTTTTCTGTAGCTCGCCAGCGCCTGGCGCTCGCGGCGCTCGGCCATGAAGCCGAGAGCGTTGGAGTAGCGGCCGAGCGCAGCGACGGAAAAGTTGGTGAGAATGCCGAGCGCGGCGAAGATCGCCTGATGCTTGCGGTCTTCCGGCACCAGGCCGATGCCGAGGGCGATGGCGTCGGCGGGTGTTTCAGGCGCGATCGTCTTGCCGTCGAGGGTGATGGTGCCGGCGGCGATGCGGTCGGCGCCGAAGATGGCGCGGGCAAGCTCGGTGCGGCCGGAGCCGACGAGGCCGGCGACGCCGAGGATCTCGCCCGCCTTGAGGTCGAGATCGATGCCCTCGAGCACGATGGCGTGCGGCGCCTGCGGATCGCGCACCGTGCGCAGGCCGCGCACGGAAAGCCTGACGTCGCCGGCGACATCGCGCAGCGTCGGCCTGGCATAAAGCTCGGACGCGGCGCGGCCGACCATTTTCTCGATGATTTTCGGCAGCTTGATCGGCCCGCCATCGCGGTCGAGATGGCCGGCCAGCCTGCCGTCGCGCAGCACCGTCATGCGGTCGCAGATCGCGGAGGCCTCTTCCAGCCGGTGGGTGACGAACATGATGGCGACGCCGTCCTTGCGCAGCCGGCCCATGATCGACATCAGTTTTTGCACTTCGGTTTCGGTCAGCGCCGAGGTCGGCTCGTCCATGATGATGAGCCGGCTCTTAAGCGACAGCGCGCGGGCGATCTCGACCAGCTGCTGCTCGGCCACCGACAGCGCAGACACCGGCGTCGCCGGGTCGAGGTCAAGGCCGACGCGGGCGATGATCGCGCGCGAGTCCACCTCCATCTTCCGCCAGCTGACCAGGCCGAAGCGCCCGAGCGGCGCGCGGCCGATAAAAATATTCTCCGCCACGGTCAGCGTCGGGATCAGGCTCAGTTCCTGGTAGATGGTGACGATGCCGAGGCGCTTGGCATCCTGCGGATTGTGCGGATTGAATTCTACGCCGTCGAAGACGATGCGGCCGCTGGACGGCGGCATCACGCCGGACAGGATCTTGAGCAGCGTCGACTTGCCGGCGCCGTTCTCGCCGAGCAGGCCGAGGATTTCGCCGGGCCGAACCTCGAGCGAGACATCGCTCAGCGCGGTGACGCCGGCAAAGCGCTTGGTCACGCCCTCGACGGCGAGGAGGGGGAGAGATGGCGCGATGGCTTCAGTGACGGACAAAAGTTGCTTCCTCGATGCAGTTTTTCACGCCATCTCTCGGCGCTTGAACACCCCCTCTGTCCTGCCGGACATCTCCCCCGCAAGGGGGGAGATCGGATGTCGTCACGGCTTTCGCCAATCACCAACGTTGAAGAAAAGGCGCAGCCAGCGAAGCTGCCAATCTCTCCCCTTGCGGGGGAGATGGCCGGCAGGCCAGAGGGGGGTGCTGTCCCACCGACCTCACCAATTGGCCTACTTCGTCTCGCCCAGCCTTTCCGCCTTGTCGAGATTGTCCTTGCCGATGACGATCGGCGTCAGCAGCACGAGCTTTTCCTTCGGCTCGGTCTTGTCCCTGGCATAGGCGACGGCGATCTGCACCGCGGTGCGCGACTGCTCGCCGGGGAACTGTTCGACGGTGCCGGCCAGCTTGCCGTCGCGCACGGCGACCAGCGCTTCGGGAAGCGCATCGAAGCCGTAGATCTTGACGTCGGTGAAGTTGCGCGCCGCGCAGGCTTCGACCGCGCCCAGCGCCATGTCGTCATTGGCGCAGATGATCGCGTCGGGCTTGCCGTTGGCGGCAAGGCCGGCCTCGGTGACCGAGAGCGCCTCGGCGCGGGCGAAATTGGCGGTCTGCTCGAAGATGATCTGGTACTTGTCCTTCATCGGGTCGAGGACGTTGTGCACGCCCTTGTTGCGGTCGATCGCCGGCCCGGCACCTGGCTGGCCCTGCAGATGGAAGATCTTGGCGCCGTTCGGGAAAGCCGCCACCATGGCCTGCGCTTCGGCCTCGCCGCCCTTGACGTTGTCGGCGCCGACATGGGCGAGGATGCCTTCGACCCCGTCGACGCGGCGGTCGATGGTGACGACGGGGACGCCGGCCTGGATCGCTTGCTCGATGGCCGGGGCCAGCGCGTTGACGTCGAGTGGCGAGATGACGATGGCGTTGACCTTCTGCACGAGCGCTGCCTCGATATCGGCGGTCTGCTTGGGCGCCGAGTTCTGGCCGTCGCTTTCGACAAGATTGACGCCCTGCGCCTGAGCTTCCGCCTTGATCTGGTTCAGCATGTGCACAAAGAACGGAAAGCCGAGGCTCGGCACCGAACCAAGGATGGTCAGCTTGTCCTGGGCGAAAGCCAGTTGCGGAGCGGCCAGCGCCATCGTGCCCATCGCCACGGACGACAGCAGGAATTCACGTCTGTTGATCAATTTAGTCTCCTCCCACATGAGCGCATGAACCCGAAAACCGGTTCCGGTTTTCCGAAAATTCCTGCGTCGATCCAGAAATGGAGTGTCCTTTGAGCGCCCAGGGGGACGCAACGGCGCTCCAGCCGGTCCACCGCGACGTTCTCCTCCGCTCGGCGCCGGCGGGCGGATGCTAGCCAAGGCCGGAGATTTGCGCAAGGAACGGGCGGTATTCGGTTCCGGTCGGGTCCCCGGCCTGTTGTTTGGCGGCTTCGCTGGGTTCGCCGGGTTGCCCGATCTCTCAGTCTGCCACCGCCGGCTTGCTGCTGTCAGCGACAGCAGGGTGATTGATCCAGATACGACCGCAGGACCATGAGCCCCGCGATCAGGCAGCGGATGCCCACGGCGCTGAGCGGATCGAGATGATCCAGCACAGTCTTCTGCGCAACATTGCCGAAGCCCCAAAAGGCAGCGGCAAGCAGAAGCAGACAGTTGGCCTGCACCAAAGCTTGCGCCGCAAAGGGCGGATCGCTGGTTGCTAGCGGGCGGCGAGCTTGTCCCACCGCTTGCAATACAGGCGGACGCCGACGGGCATGATCTCATAGCCGGCGTCATTCAACTGCAGCTTCATCTCCTCGAAATGCCGCTTTGAGCCGCTGACGATCGATTCAGGGGTGTAGTCCCGGCCGTTGCGGGCGGCATTGGCCAGGATGTCGGCATAGAGGCGCATGCTCGTGATTTTCACATCCGATTCCAGCACCTGCCTGCATCCTCTAGCGAACGACGGCGACTGGGCGGCGGAAAAACTCAAGATCGTGCATGCCAGCATTATCGAAACAGGACGCATGGAAACCTCCCCCGGATTGCCGCTTTTTGCGGCAAACGACCTTGCAATTTGTGCGCCTGCGACGGGATCGGGCAGATGCAGTATTCGGCCTCCTGCATTTGTAGTATTCTGTCTTGGGACGGGTTCCACCATGACGGTCAATGACGCTTCGAAAGCGCAGACGCTCGATGCCTTGTCGGGTCGCGAGCGCGCGGTCGCGGAAAAATTCGCAACCGGCATGACCTATCGCGAAATCGGCAATGCACTTTTCATTGCCCCAACCACTGTTCGCACCCACCTTGCGGCCATCTACGAAAAACTTGGCGTGCGCACCAAGATCGGGCTCGCGGCGTATTTTGCCGGCGCTTCCGGCGCTCGGCCGGGCGGGCAGTCACGTCAGTCGGACGCTCCGCCGGTGCTCGCCATATTTCCGATCGAATGCCTGAATTCCGAAGAGCGCTGGCGCCGCTTTGCCGACGGCCTGTCGTCAGACATCACCATCAACCTGGCGCGATACGCGGGCTTGCCTGTCATCGCCTTCCACACGATGAAATCGCTGGGCAGCAAGCCGGCCGATTTCGCGGCTGACGGCAAGGCGCTCGGCGCCACCTATTTCGTATCGGGCCAGTTGCGTGCGGACGACCAGAGGATTCGCTTGACGATAGAGCTTGCCGATGCCCGCAGCGGCGTCGACCTGTGGAGAGAGCGCTACGATCGCCCGGCCGAGGACATTTTCGCGCTGCAGGACAGCCTGGCCGAAAGCATCATCAACGTGTTCGCCGGCAGTTATGGAACGCTGGCCACGGTCGGCCGCAATGCGGCTCGCCGCAAGCCGCTGGCCAGCTTGCGGGCCTACGATTTTTATCTGCTTGCCCTCGAACAGCACACCATGTTCAGCCGCGCCAGCAATGCCGAGGCGATCCGCTTGTTTTCGCGCGCGCTGGAGCTTGATCCTACCTTCGCAAACTGCTGGGCCGAACTCGCCTACGCCTATTCGATCGAGGCCTGCAACGGCTTTGGCGACGACGTGCTGACGTCGATCGAGAACGGGTGGATCACGGCCGAAAACGCCTTGCGCCTCGACCCGACGGACAGCTGCGCCCACGCATGCCTTGGCAATGTCAGGGCATGCCTTGGCGATCTCGAAGGAGCGGAGCGCGCGCACCGGCGGGCTCTCGAATACGGCTCCAACCACGCCGGCATACTGCTGCTGCTCGCCGGCAGCAAAGCGCTTGTCACCGGCGATCCAGCCGAGGCGATCCCGCTCATCGAGCGTGCCATGCGCCTTAATCCATTGGCCCCGCCCTGGTATTTCGGCATGCAAGGCCGCATCCTGTTTGCCGCCGGCAGGCATCGGGAAGCTGTCGCGGCGCTCCGCAGGAGTTCGCCGGAGTCGCCGGACGTGCTGATGTTCCTGGCACTTTCGCATGCGGCCATGGGCGAGACCGGCGAGGCGGCGCGCGCCGCGGCCCGCTTGAGAGCCGATTTTTCAGGCTTTTCGGTCGAACGCTTCATCGCAGGCTATCCGGTGACCAACCGGGACGCCTTGCTTGCCATCCGCCACGCTGCCGAACTGGCGAAGCTGCCGTAGGCAAGTTGAAAAATTGACACGACCGTCTGTCTCGGCCATCCTTATGCCAGCCGTCTTCTCCTGCGGCGGCGTGTGTATGAGCGAGTCCATGGCCAGTTCCGTCACCAGCCAGAATTCCAAGCGCGCTGCAGTGCGCAAGGCGCTCGACCGCCACAAGGTCTACATCACCGCGCAAAGTTTTTCAGCCGGCGCCTACAAAGCGCGTGTCCTCGTCGACGGCGAGGCTTATTGGGTCGACGAATTCCGGCTGAGCCAGCTCCAGCAGGGTCTGTCGCCTGCCGAGCTCGAACTGACGCCGGCCACCGACGATTGAGTGTGACGTTCATCCCTTCGTCATCCCAGGAATATTTCGGGGCGCAGGCGGGACAGTACCCCCCTCTGGCCTGCCGGCCATCCCCCCCGCAAAGGGGGAGATTGGCAGTGTCACTGTGGCCGCCCTCTTGGCAACGTCGGAGGTTGGCGAAAGCATTCGTGACATCCGATCTCCCCCCTTGCGGGGGAGATGTCCGGCAGGACAGAGGGGGGTGTGAAGAAACTCGACGGAGGGTGATCGGTTCTGGACCTCTGCATTCTTCGGCAGATGTCACGGCATGGAACCCAGGGCCTGCACTTCGCTTGGCGTTCGCTCCGTCCTGGTATGACGAAGGCGCGAACGCTCGCTCGTTCGCCACCACCGCCTAGCCCCATGCCAGCTCCCTCCAAACTCAAGGCCTATCGCGCCAAGCGCGAATTCCGCAAAACGCCGGAGCCCGCCGGTGGGCCGGTTGCCGCAGAAGGCAATCGCTTCGTCGTGCACAAGCATCACGCTGCATCAGACCATTACGATCTTCGCCTGCAGGTCGGCGATGTGCTGAAGAGCTGGGCGGTGCCTCGCGGCCCGTCGCTCAATCCGGCCGACAAGCGGCTGGCGGTCGAGACCGAGGACCATCCGCTTGAATATATTGACTTCGAAGGCGTCATTCCCGAGGGCGAATATGGCGGCGGGCCGATGATCGTCTGGGACACCGGCGTCTGGGCGCCGATGGACGATGTCGAAAATAGCCTGCGCACCGGCTCCTTCAAATTTCGTCTCGCCGGCGAGAAGCTGAATGGCGGCTGGATGCTGACCAGGCTGAAACCGAAGCCCGGCGAGGATGAGGGCAAAAAGAACTGGCTGCTGTTCAAGGAGCGCGACCTCGCCGCCGACGCCAGGCTCGACATACTGGAAGCCCGGCCGGAAAGCGTCAAATCCGGCCGCCGCATCGAGGAACTGGTTGCAACCCCGAAGCCTGCCGCAAGGCGGGCGAAACCGGTGGCGCTGAAACCCGGTGCGCTGCCGGGTGCGGTTAAGGCGCAGCTGCCTTCCCGGATCGAGCCGCAGCTGGCCACGCAGGTTCCGAAGCCGCCGGGCGGCGAAAGCCCTGCCGAAAAAACGCGCGAAATCTGGCTGCACGAAATAAAATTCGACGGCTACCGCACCATGGCGCATCTGGCCGACGGCGCGGTCAAATTGATCACCCGCGCCGGCCTCGACTGGACCAGGCGCTATGGCGACCTGTCGCTCGCCTTTGCCGGGCTGCCCTGCCGCGATGCAATCATCGACGGCGAGGTCGTTGCGCTCGACGCCAGGGGCATCAGCCGCTTTGCCCTTTTGCAGGAGGCGCTGGCCGAGGGCGCCGGCAACAAGCTCCACTTCTATGCCTTCGACCTGTTGTATCTCGACGGCTGGGACCTGACAAAAGCGCCGCTCGGCCGGCGCAAGGCGCTGCTGTCGCAATTGCTGTCCGGCCTGGGCGCCAACTCCGCCATCCAGTTCTCCGACCACGTCGAAGGCGATGGCCAGGCGCTCTACGACCAAGCCTCCGAGCTCGGGCTGGAAGGCATCGTCTCCAAGCGCGCCACCGCGATCTACCAGAGCGGCCGCACCAAGACGTGGACCAAGACCAAGGCGCTGAAGACCGGCGATTTCGTCATCGCCGGCTACACCACTTCCGCTGCAGCCGAGGGGCTGGCCGCGCTCGGGCTCGGCGAATTCGAGGATGGCGAGCTGCACTATCGCGGCAAGGTCGGCACCGGCTTCGACGCCGCCACCGCCACCGCGTTGCTGGCCCGGCTGGAGCCGCTGCGCGCCGGCGCGTCTGCACCCGAAGGCGTTCCACGCGAGATCATGCGCGAGATGAACTGGGTGCGGCCGCTGCTTTCGGCCCATATCCACTATGCCAACCGGACCACCGATAATGCGCTGCGCCATGCCGTGTTCCGCGGGCTGCGCGATGTCGGCCTGTCGACGCCTGTATCGGCCAAGCGCAAGCGGCTGATCGCCGAGGCCGACCTCGCCACGATCTGGGTGACCAACCCGACGCGGCGGCTGTTCGGCAGAACCGGACCGACCAAGCTCGATATCGCCGTCTACTACGCGCTGGTCGGCGACTTCATGCTGCCGCACATTTTGGGCCGCCCGGTGTCGCTGGTGCGCTGCCCGACCGGCAAGCCGCAGGACTGCTTCTTCCAGCGCCATGCCTTCACCGGCATGCCGAAATCGGTGGCGACTTTCGAGGCGACCAATTCCGAGGGCGAAACCAAATCCTACCTGTCGGTCGAGGACGCCAAGGGCTATCTGGCGCTGGCGCAGTTCGGCGTCGTCGAGTTCCACACCTGGGGCACCCATCGCACGCGCCTCGACAAACCCGACCTGATCGTCTTCGACCTCGATCCCGGTGAGGGGGTTGGCTGGCGCGAGGTGGTCGAGGCGGCGGTGCATATCCGCGCCGAACTGGAGGCGATGGGGCTGGTGCCGTTTGCCAAAACCTCGGGCGGCAAGGGCATCCACATATCAGTGCCGGTGACGCAAAAACAGAACTGGAAAAAACTGCACCAGGCGACCAGCGCCATCTCCTCGGCATTGGCCGCCACGGCGCCCGACACCTTCACCACCACCATGGGCAAGGACAACCGCAAGCGGCGCATCTTCATCGACTTTCACCGCAACGCGCGCGGCCACACTTCGGCGGCACCCTATTCGCTGCGCGCCCGCACAAACCTGCCGGCCTCGACGCCGGTGAGCTGGTCCGATCTGGAATCCATCGACGCTCCGGAAGATTTGAATTATTCTTCACTGCCGGGGCTTCTGGCCACCTCCGGCGATCCCTGGGCCGACATGGAAGATTTCGCTAGGGATTTGCCGGTATTGTGAGGGCGATGTAGGTTTTGCGCAGCGTCGTTCGTCCTTTGGACGAGGCGCTGCGAAATGTTCGACGGTGCACGGCCGCGTAGGAGAGTTTCATGGCGCCCAGGGCAAGTTGGAAAGGTTACCTCAAGCTCAGTCTCGTCAGCTGTCCGGTTCGGCTGTATCCGGCGACGAGTGCCAGCGAGCGCATCAGCTTCAACCAGCTGCACAAGGACACCCACAACCGCATCAACATGAAGCCGGTCGATCCCGAGCTCGGGCTGGTCGAGCGCTCGGATCTGGTCAAGGGCTACGAATACGAGGACAAGCAGTACATCATCATCGAAGATGCCGACCTCGAGGCGGTGCGAATCGAATCCAACCACACGATGAACATCGAAGCCTTTGTCGACGAGCATTCGGTCGACGTCATCTATCAGGACGCCCCCTACTACCTGGCGCCGGATGGCGCGATGGCCGAGGAAACCTTCGCCGTGCTGCGCGAAGCGATGCGCAAGTCCGGCAAGCTGGCGATCGCGCGGCTGGTGCTGTCCAGCCGCGAGCGCGTGGTGACGATCGGCGCGCGCGAGAACGGCATGTTCGTCTGCACCTTGAGGAACCCGAACGAAGTGCGCGGCACGGCTGAATATTTCGGCAACATCCCGGCCGGCAAGCCCGACCCCGAAATGCTGCAGCTTGCCGAAGCGCTGATCAAGCAGAAGGAAACCACCTTCGATCCGAAGAACTACGAGGATCGCTATGAGATCGCGCTGATGGCGATGATCCGCGAGAAGCTCAAGGGCCACAAGCCGATCATCGCGGCAGCGCCCGAGCGCGGCAATGTGATCAATCTTATGGATGCGCTGAAGGCCAGCCTGTCGCAATCGGCCAAGCCGCCGGCCAAGAGCAAGAGCAAGGCCGATGAAGCGGCGAAACCGGCAACGAAATCCGCCAAGGGCGGCGCCGGCGCGGCCAAGGAAAATCCGCTCAAGGCCAATCTGCTCAAGGCCGTCGGCAAGAGCAAAGGGTGACAGCGCCCACCGGTATAATTTCCGGCAGCGTCTTCGGCGCCATCGGCGCGCTGGCGGCGTTCCCGCTGAGGCTGGCGGCGCGTGAAGTCGAGCGCCGGCAGGGCCAGTTGCGACGCGGCGTCAACAGGCGCACCAGCCATGTCGTGTTCGGCCGCACGCTTCTGGCCAAGGCCGGGGATGCCGAGATCGAGCGCCGCGTCGCCGCCGAGCGCGCGGCCGGCCGCAAGCTGATCAGCGAAAACGGTTTTTTGCGCCTGCTCGGGCTGATCAAGGCGCCGGAGGCTTCGGCGCTGCCCAGACAGTCGCTCATTGACCAGTCGCGGCTTGCCGCCGCCGACCTCGACCTGTTGTCGCTGTTCGATGCCTTCGAGCATGATGGCGAACCCTATTCGTTTCGCGACCTGATCCTGGCCCGCAAATATGCCGGGCTGATTGCCGGTGGCGCCTCGTGGGGGGCGATCGCGCGCTCGGTGCACCGTTGCGGTCCGATCGCCTCGCTGACCGCCAAGTCGCTGAATGTCGGCTCGCAGCATGGGCGCGCCGATCAGATCTACCTTGAAGGCGGCCAGAGCGAACTCGACGGCCAGCTGCTGTTCGATTTGGGATCGCCGGATGACGACACGCTGGAAGAACTGTTCGCCGATGCTGAAGCCGCGGAACAGGCTGAAGACCACGAGCAGGCGGCGGCACTCTACCAGCGCTGCCTGGCCATCGATCCGGGCGATGCGATCGCCGCCTTCAACCGCGCCAACTGCCTGCGCGCCGCCGGACGCGCGGCCGAGGCGGCGCACGACTATGCCCGCGCCATCAAGTGCGACCCCGGCTTTGTCGAGGCCTGGTTCAATCTGGCCGGGCTGATGAGCGATGAGGGCCGCGACGGCTCGGCGCGCCGGCATCTGCAAAAGGCGATCGCGCTCGATGCCAATTATGCCGACGCGGTGTTCAACCTGGCACGGCTGGAGTTCGACGCCGGCAATCTTGCCGAGGCGCGGCGGAACTGGGCGCGCTATCTCGAGCTCGACGCCAGCTCCGAATGGGCGCGCATGGCGGCCAAGGGTATTCAGTTCATCGATTTGCAGCTGGCGCGGATGTCGGGGTGAGGGCTCGTTTGGTCGCGCTTGAACACCCCCCTCTGGCCTGCCCTCTTTGCCACCACTTGGCATCTCCCCCGCAAGGGGGGAGATTAAGCACTCAGCCGCTTTCGTCATCCTTAAACGTTGCAAGAGTAAGCGGGGCGCCCGAGCTGCCGATCTCCCCCCTTGCGGGGGAGATGGCCGGCAGGCCAGAGGGGGGTGGGACGGAACGCGGCCTTCAAAAGTGGGCCGCCCCATGACCACCTTCCTCCTCGACGGCCCAGACACCGCTCCCATCACCATCCTGCTCGCCCATGGCGCCGGCGCGCCGATGGATTCTGCCTCGATGACCGCCACGGCAAAAGCGCTGGCCGAAGCCGGGTTTCGCGTTGCGCGCTTCGAATTCCACTACATGGCGGCCCGCCGCTACGGCCACCGCAAGCCGCCGCCGCGCGCCGAGACGGTGAACCCGGAATACATCAAGGCGATCGCCGACCTCAGGGCGAAGGGCGTGAACGGGCCGCTCATCATCGGCGGCAAGTCGATGGGCGGCCGCGTCGCTTCGATGATCGCCGACGAGATGTTTTCGAAGCACGAGATTTCAGGGCTGCTTTGCCTCGGCTATCCCTTCCATCCGCCGGGGAAACCGACGCAGCTTCGGACAAAACACCTCGCCGGTCTCAAGACGCCGACATTGATTTTTCAGGGCACACGCGACGAATTCGGGACCAGGGACGAGGTCGCGACCTACGATCTTTCCGACGCCATCGAGATGCGGTGGCTGGAAGACGGCGACCACGATTTGAAGCCGCGCAAGAGCATCTCCGGTTTTTCGGCCGCCGATCATCTGAAGACACTCGCCGATGCGGTGAAGGCGTTGACCGAGCGCATCGCGCGCTGAAGCAGGCCGATGAAGATCGCCACCTTCAACGTCAACAACATCAACGGCCGGCTGCAGAACCTGCTCGCCTGGCTGACTGTCGCCAAGCCCGACATCGTCTGCCTGCAGGAACTGAAGGCAAGACAAACGCAGTTTCCGCGCACAGCACTCGCCGCGGCCGGCTATGGCGCGGTTTGGGTGGGACAGCCGACCTGGAACGGCGTCGCCATACTGGCGCGGGGTTCAGAACCCGTTCTGACCCGCGAGGCGCTGCCCGGCGACGACAGCGATAACCAGGCCCGCTACATCGAGGCGGCGGTCAGCGGCATCGTCGTCGCCTGCCTCTACGCGCCGAACGGCAACCCGCAGCCCGGCCCGAAATTCACCTACAAGCTGGCGTGGCACGAGCGCCTGAACGCGCATGCGGAAGAACTGTTCGACACCGGCCTGCCGGTGGTGCTGGCCGGCGACTACAACATCGTGCCCGAGCCGCGCGACATCTATCCGACCCGCTCCTATGACGACAATGCGCTGGTGCAGCCGGAGAGCCGGGAATCCTTCGCAGCGCTGCTCGACCAGGGCTGGACCGACGCGCTGCGCAAAAAACACCCGAAGGAGACGCTCTACACATTCTGGGATTATCGCCGCAACCGCTGGCAGCGCGACGCCGGCCTGCGGCTCGACCATATCTTGCTGTCCAAGAAACTGACGCGCCGGCTGGCCGGGGCAGGCATAGACCGCGATATCCGCGGCGAGCCCGGCGCCAGCGACCACGCCCCGGTGTGGGTTGAGTTGCGGTGAGGGGTGGGAGCCAATCTCCCCCCCTTGTGGGCAAGGCAATCGCATTTGGATTCTTGCGAAGGTGGACCCCCACCCTGACCCTCCCCACCAAGGGGGAGGGAACGCTGCCGCGCGCTTTTTAACTTCCCCTTTGGCGCCGAAAGGCAGGCAATTTGCCGAGTTCGGCGCCAACGAGGCCTCCCTCCCCCTTGTGGGGAGGGTTAGGGGTGGGGGTCCATCGTAGAGCGAAACCTTAGCCCGGTCGCGCGCCTTCGCGGGCGAAGGCCTCGATCAAAGGTGTGTACCCCTTAAGCTCGGGTTGGGTGGCGAAGCTGTGGCTGGCGGCGGTCGTTGCCCAGGGCAGGCTTTCCGACGTGAAAACCTCGACGAAGGGCACGTACCAATTGTGCTCGTCGAGCATGGTAGCGCGAACATTGACGAAGAAGTCCAGGCCGTGCGGATGGGTGAACATCCAGTTCTTGCAATGCGGGCAGTAGAGTTGCCGGTGCGGGCCATGCATACCGCCGACCACCGGCTCGCCTTGCGTAACGCTGAAGCCGCTGCTTGGCACCGCCATGGTCAGGGAATAAGCGCTCGCGCTCAGCTTCTGACAGCCGGTGCAATGACAGGCCATGGTCAGCAAGGGCGGCGCACTTATGCGAAAGCGTATCCCGCCGCACAGGCAGCCGCCGTCCCAGGGTAGTTCCAATCATCCATCACTTGGCCTCGGTGCTGATTTCCCTGCCGGGCGATTCTAGCGCGCGACCGGGCAACATTGCGGCGACCAAGAGTGTCGCCAGGCCATATCGAGCGCTTTGGCGCAGGCGCGCGTTTTGCGCTCGCTGTTTCGCTCTTCGGAATTGACCGGGCATCGACAAGCCCGGCGCCGACCTGCATCATTGCGGACGAAGCGAACAGCGGCGCGAGGGGAGCCCGATGAACAGGTTTGTCGACAGGCTGCTGGCAATGCTGCTGCTGGCGATCGGCATGCTCTGCTTCACACGCGTGTATTTCGCGGTGGGGGGTGCCGGCGAAGGCTTCGCGTCCGCGCGCTTGGCTTTTTTCGCAGCGACGGGCGTTGTCTCAGCCCTTGCGGCCCTGCTGTTCTGGGCCGGCCTGTTGCCGAGCCGGTCGACGCACGATCCGAAGGCACCTCTGTTCGGCAGGGGCGCCGAACTGCAACCCGCCGGAAGACCACGCCTGCGGCGGCTCCTTGCCGTCGTTCCGTTCCTCGCCGTGCTCGCTCTGGTGGCCGACCAACTCGGCCCGTGGTCGCGGCAGCCACAGGACGCCGGCAAAAGCCTGATCGCCGAGCAAACCGTGCCGAGCGCGCCGGAAAGCCAAGAGGTCACCAGCGCACCGGCCCCGGAACAGGAAGCGGCTCCTGCCTCGCCATCCGAGGTCGCGCTTGCCCCACCTGTCTCACCGCCGGAGCCTGCTCCAGCCCCGGCTGCGCCACCGCAGACCGTCGCGCCGCTGCCTCAGGCTCCGCCGCCGCAGCCGACGCAGCCCGATGGCCACCGCGAGCCCGTCGTCTGGCTGGCGGTGGCGTCCGACGGTCACTCGATCATGAGCGCCAGTACCGACCGCACGATCAAGCTCTGGGATATCGACGGCAAGCGCCTGATCCGCACCCTCGGCATCCACAAGGACATGGCGCGTACCGCGCTTTTCCTGCCCGATGGGGCGCGGGCGCTGACGGCGGGCGACGATGGCGAGATCGTGCTGCGCCAGCTCGCCGATGGCGCGGTGCTGCACGTCTTCTCGTCAGGCCAGAACGGCGGCGTCAACAAGCTGGCGATCAGCCCCGATGGCAAACGTGCAGTCAGCGGGCACGACACCGGCAGGGTCATCGTCTGGGATATCGAGAAAGGCTCTGTGCTGCATGTGATGCCAGGGCACGACTGGTCGATCAGCGGGGTCGCCGTCTCGCCCGACGGCAAACGCGCGATCAGCGGCAGTATCGAGGGCACACTAAAACTATGGGACATCGACACCGGCAAGCAGCTGCGCAGCTGGCACGGGCATGAGCGCGGCCCCTATGGCGTGGTGTTCACGGCCGACGGGCGCCATCTGATCACCGGCAGCGGCGATTATACGATCAAGCTCTGGGATCTCGACAGCGGCCGCGAAGTCCGTCGCCTCGAGGGCCATTCGGGCACGGTCTATGCGCTGGCGCTGTCGACCGACAACAAGCGGCTGCTGTCCGGTTCGCTCGACGGTACGGCACGGCTGTGGGACATGGAAACCGGCAGCGAGACCGCGCTGTTCGACAGCCGGTCCGGACCGATCTACGCCGTGGCGTTCGCCGCTGACGGCACAGTGCTGACCGGCGGCTACGACCGCACCATCCGAGACTGGCCGGCAGGCGGCGGTGATGCGGTGGCGCTGTTCCCGGGCGCGCCGGAGTGATCAATTTCCTGATCGCGCTTGAGCACCCCCCTCTGTCCTGCCGGACATCTCCCCCGCAAGGGGGGAGATCGGATGTCACTTCGGCTTTCGTCAATCTCCAGCGTTGAAAAGTTGGCGCTGTCGAGGACGCTGCCGATCTCCCCCCTTGCGGGGGAGATGTCCGGCAGGGCAGAGGGGGGTGTGAAAGAACGCGACCTGTGCAATATCGGGCGCTAGGCCCCATCGTCGCGCAGGGTGCAGGGACCGAACATGACGACCAGTCTCCACATCGTCGAGGCGTCGATCGCACAGTTGCGGCGGGCGCTGGAGGCCGGCACCGTCACCAGCGTCGAGCTGGTCGGCGCGTATCTCAGGCGCATCGCCAGGTACGACCGCCATGGCATTGCCCTCAACGCCGTTCCGGTGCTCAACCCCAAAATGTTCGAGGAGGCGGCCGCGTCCGACGGGCGCCGCAGGAATGGTGCTGCGCTCGGGCCGCTGGACGGCATCCCCTATACCGCCAAGGACAGCTACAAGGTATCAGGCATGACAGTCGCCGCCGGCTCGCCGGCCTTCGAGCATCTCGTCGCGAACGAGGACGCCTTCACCATCGGGCGGCTGCGGGCCGGCGGCGCGGTGCTGATCGGGCTGACCAACATGCCGCCGATGGCCAATGGCGGCATGCAGCGGGGCGTCTACGGCCGGGCGGAAAGCCCCTACAATGCCGATTACCTGACCGCCGCCTTCGCGTCGGGCTCGTCGAATGGTTCCGGCACCGCGACCGCCGCCAGCTTCGCCGCCTTCGGGCTTGGCGAGGAGACATGGTCGTCGGGCCGCGCGCCGGCGTCGAACAACGCGCTGGTCGCCTACACGCCGTCGCGCGGCGTCATTTCGATGCGCGGCAACTGGCCGCTGGTGCCGACGATGGACGTGGTGGTGCCGCATACGCGCAGCGTGCCCGACATGCTCGAACTACTCGACGTGAT
This sequence comes from Mesorhizobium sp. WSM4820, assembly GCF_055811075.1. Taxonomy (NCBI): domain Bacteria; kingdom Pseudomonadati; phylum Pseudomonadota; class Alphaproteobacteria; order Hyphomicrobiales; family Phyllobacteriaceae; genus Mesorhizobium; species Mesorhizobium sp. WSM4820. The sequence goes on from NZ_JBVVQN010000010.1 coordinate 236,832, forward strand.
CGTTGCCGACGACCCGAACACAAGGGGCGATTTCTGGCGCGCGCAGCCCTGGGTGGCGCTGCCGAAGAGCTCGGATGTACGGCCGCCACGCTACACCGGCCTCGAGCTGGAGGGAGCGCTGCGAGGCATGCGGCTCGGCGTGCCCCGCATGTATATCGGCCGCGATACGGAGGCCGAAATTGCGATCCAGACCCGCGCCTCGGTGCTGGAACTGTGGCAGCAGGCGGCGGCTGATCTGCGGCGGCTCGGCGCAGATGTGATCGAAGTCGATTTTCCCGTCGTCTCCAACTACGAGCGCGACCGGCCGGGAACAAAAAACATGGTCGATCGCCGGCTGATTCCCAAAGGATTCGCCGAGCGCGAGATATGGGACCTGTGCGTCTTCGCCTGGGACGATTTCCTGCGCGCCAATGCCGACCCTACCATCCCCGATCTCGCGTCGGTCGACGGCGCAAAAATCTTTCCGCAGCCGCCGGGCACGCTGCCGGACCGTTATGAGGACAGTTTTGATGTGGCGGAATATGTCGAGCGGGCCAAGCGCGGCGTCACGCCATTCCTGGCCATTCCCGAGCTGGAGGCCGGCATGAAAGGCCTGGAGGCGACGCGGCGCATCGATTTCGAGGATTGGCTCGACGCGCAACGGCTCGACGCGGTGGTGTTTCCCGCCGTCGCCGATGTCGGTCCGACCGATGCGGATGTCAACGAGGCCTCCGCAGCGCTGGCCTGGCGCAACGGTACCTGGGTCGCCAATGGCAATCTGGTGCCGCGCCATCTCGGCATTCCGACCGTCACCGTGCCGATGGGCGCGATGGCCGATGTCGGCATGCCGGTCGGCCTAACCTTCGCCGGCAAGGCCTATGACGACATCCGGCTGCTGCGGCTGGCCGGCGACTTCGAGCGTTTTGACCAGCGCCGCAGCCGCCCGCCGCGCACGCCGGAACTCCCCGACGATGTTTTTCTCGCCCGACACAACGCGAGCATGCCCGGCGAGGCGCCGCCGCTCACCGTCGCGCTTGCCGCCGAGACGCGCCATGCCGGTGATCAGGATGAGATAACCATCATGCTCGACATCGATGGCAAGGCCGGGACCGACACTCGTGTGAAAGTGCACGTCAACGGCGAGCCTGCCACCATGCAACAGACCGGGGCGCGCTTCACCGGGCGCGCGGTGGTGCCGGCCAAAGAGCATGAGAGAATCCACAGCGTCTGGCGCGGCTCGTACGGCTCGATCGTCACCGCTGTCGTGCGTCTTGAAGACGGACGCGCCGCCGGCGCCTACGTGGTGACCGGCGGGATCGGGTGACCATCGCGCTTCGCCTTGTGCTGCGGCGCGCCGTCTGCAAACGGCTTTTCAATTCGCGTCAGTCCGGCTTGCAGGGGTCGGCCTTGGCCGCTGCTGTCTTCTCGCCCTCCTGCTGCGCCTCGACATCCTGCTGCGAGGTGGCAAGGTTTTTATCGCCGCCGGCTTCCTGGTTGGCAAGCGGCATGGTGTTGCCGGTCTTGTTGGCCGGGCCGCCCTTTACCCTGTTACCGGTATTCGCGTCGGTTTCGAGGGGCGCGCGCGTTGCGTCTTTTGCGACGCCTGATTGAGCTTCGACCGATGCGGTCGTGTCGTGGCAGGTAGCGCTTGCCGTGCCGGCCGTCAGCCCGATCATTGAGGTGGCGAGCAAAATAGCGGTTAGAGTCTTCATCTCGTCCTCCTTTCCGTGTTTGAGGTCATCTTTCTAAACTGCCGGCACAATCTGAGGTTCCGCCAATTCAGTTCGAACTTCGAATGTTGCGTCGTATTCCCATTGATTTGCGGGCTTCCGCAGGCGCCGCCTATCGCGTATTGGCGCGGGGAAAATCCCTTGGGCGCGCGTGAAAAGCATGATTCGACTGGAAAGCATCAGCAAGCAGAACGGCCGGCAGATCGTCTTCATCGAGGCCTCCGCCTCCCTGCAGAAGGGCGAGAAGGTCGGGCTGGTCGGCCCCAACGGCGCCGGCAAGACGACGCTGTTTCGCATGATCAACGGCGAGGAGCAGCCCGACGAGGGCCAGGTCTCCGTCGATCGCGGCGTCACCATCGGCTATTTCAGCCAGGACGTCGGCGACATGGCGGGCCGCAGCGCGGTCGCCGAAGTGATGGACGGCGCCGGGCCGGTGAGCGAAGTGGCGGCCGAGATGGGCGAACTCGAAGCCGCCATGGGCGATCCCGATCGCGCTGACGAGATGGACGCGATCATCGCCCGCTACGGCGACCTGCAGGCGCGTTTCGAGGAGCTCGACGGCTATGCGCTGGATGGCCGTGCCCGCGAGGTGCTGGACGGCCTCGGCTTCAGCCAGGAGATGATGGACGGCGACGTCGGAAAACTTTCCGGCGGCTGGAAGATGCGCGTGGCGCTGGCCAGGATCCTGCTGATGCGGCCCGACGCCATGCTGCTCGACGAGCCGAGCAACCATCTCGATCTGGAAAGCCTGATCTGGCTGGAACAGTTCCTGAAGAACTATGACGGCGCGCTGCTGATGACCTCGCATGACCGCGAGTTCATGAACCGCATCGTCGACAAGGTGGTGGAGATCGATGGCGGCTCGTTGACCGCCTACTCCGGCAACTACGAGTTCTACCAGCAGCAGCGGGCGATCGCCGACCGGCAGCAGCAGGCGCAGTTCGAGCGCCAGCAGGCGATGCTGGCCAAGGAGATCGCCTTCATCGAGCGCTTCAAGGCACGCGCCTCGCACGCCGCCCAGGTGCAGAGCCGGGTGAAGAAGCTGGAGAAGATCGACCGCGTCGAGCCGCCAAAACGCCGCCAGAAAGTGTCGTTCGACTTCCAGCCGGCGCCGCGCTGCGGCGAGGACGTGGTGACGCTGAAGAACGTCCACAAGGGCTATGGCAGCCGCCCGATCTATCAGGGGCTGGATTTCCAGGTGCGCCGTCGCGAGCGCTGGTGCGTGATGGGCATCAACGGCGCCGGCAAGTCGACGCTGCTGAAGCTGGTCGCCGGCGCTTCCGCGCCGGACAATGGCACGGTGGCACGCGGGCCCAGCGTCAGGATGGGCTATTTCGCCCAGCACGCCATGGAAGTGCTGGAGGGCGAACGCACCGTGTTCCAGACGCTGGAGGATGCGTTTCCGCAGGCAGGCCAGGCGCCGTTGCGCGCGCTGGCCGGCTGCTTCGGCTTTTCCGGCGACGAGATCGAAAAGAAATGCCGGGTGCTGTCGGGCGGCGAGAAGGCGCGGCTGGTGATGGCGTTGATGCTGTTCGACCCGCCCAACCTGCTGGTACTGGACGAGCCGACCAACCACCTCGACATCGCCACCAAGGAGATGCTGATCACGGCACTTTCGCAGTATGAGGGCACCATGCTGTTCGTCTCGCATGATCGGCATTTTCTGGCGGCGCTGTCGAACCGGGTCCTGGAACTGACGCCCGAGGGGATTCATACCTACGGCGGCGGCTATACGGAGTATGTCGAGCGAACGGGGCAGGAGGCGCCGGGGCTGCGGAGCTGAGCTGCCGCGAGGGCAGCAAGGGCCGAGCGGCCCGGCGTCGTTGGCCTGAGGGGGGCGGGACTGGCGCCGAGCCTAACCGGTTGGGGGGTAGATCACCGGCCACCTGCATACATACGCTAAATCTAATTTAAGAGCAAGCTAATGTAACAGTGATTCAATGTTGCGCGTTGGCGATTTTCCAGCGGTTGTTTCCAATCGGTTGTTGTTTCTGGCGGCCGCTGCCTGGCCGCGTGCGTCACTCTTATGGCGGCGGCTATACCCGACATGTTGAGCGCACCGGCCAAGAGGCGCCGGGGGCGCGCGGGCTGAAGCGCAGAGCGCCGGCTTGACCCTTCACCAGGCCGGCGACATTGTGCTGTTCGCCAATCCATAACGGTCGTGTGGGAATGGATTTTCGCAACGCCATCGATGAATCGCTGGCCTGGGCCAGCCGATGGTTCGACTACGCCGTCACGCCGTGGTTTTTCTATCAGGCTGCCATCATCGTCGTGCTCTTCCTGGTCGCGAAGCTCGCGGCGCAGCGCATCGAACCGCTCGTGGAGAACCGGGCACGCCAGATCAAGGGGCATCCCGGACTGTTGAGGGTGGTCGTTGCCCTGTTGCGGCGCACCGACTGGATCCTGTTCACGGTCTTCCTGCTTGCCGCGCTCGTTCTCATGCGCGCCGTCACCTGGCCGAGCCGGACCCATTTCATCTATATCGCGCTCTCGCTATCGCTTGCGTGGCTGTTTGCGTCGGTGCTGTCGCGCATCATCCGCAATCGCTTTGTCGCGCGGGCTCTCGCCTGGCTGACCTGGATCTATGCGGCCCTCGTCATCCTGGGCATCGATGACGACGCTGCGACTTTCATGGAAGGCCTTGCAATACCTTTGGGCGCGGTGCGCCTTTCGGCGCTCATGGTGCTGAAATCGGCGCTGCTGCTGATCGCCACGGTTTGGCTTGCGGTGGTCGTCGGCAAGTATATCGACGAGCGCGTCCGCATCTCCGAAGAGCTGACGCCCTCGATCCGCGTCCTCGTCGGCAAGGTCGCAAAGGTCGCCCTTGTGCTGGTGGCGGGTGCCATCGCCCTGTCCTCCGTCGGACTAGACCTGACGGCCCTGACGATATTCTCCGGCGCCGTCGGCGTCGGCCTGGCTTTCGGGCTGCAAAAGGTGGTTTCGAATTTCGTCTCCGGCATGATCATCCTGCTCGACAAGTCGATCAAGCCGGGCGACACCATTTCGCTCGAAGGCACTTTCGGCTGGGTGCGCGAATTGCGGGCGCGGTTTGTCTCGGTGGTGACGCGCGACGGCCGCGAGTACCTGATCCCGAACGAAGACTTCATCACCCAAAGGGTCATCAACTGGTCGTTCAGCGACAACCTCGTGCGGCTCGACGTGAATTTCGGGGTCTCTTACGACGCCGACCCGCATAAGGTCAGTGAACTGGCCATCAAGGCCGCCATGAGCGTCGGCCGGGTCGAAGCGGACCGGCGGCCGGTCTGCTGGCTCACCGACTTCGGCGAATCCTCGCTCAATTTCGTCCTGCGCTTCTGGATCCACGACCCTCAGCAAGGCCTGACCAATGTGCGCGGCAGGGTGCTGCTGGCGCTGTGGGATGTTTTTAGGGAAAACGGCATAGACATCCCCTATCCGCATCGCGAGATCATCATGAAGCCGGATGGGCGTGCTGAGAAACCAGGCGGGCGCTGAGCGAACGAGCCCATGTCATGGCTTCCCCTCTCCGTCTCGGCTTCGCCGAGCCACCTCTCCCCACTTTGTGGGGCGAGGAACCCAGGGTCTACAAGTCGTCGCCACTTTCCCACATCACCACCTCCACCAAGGAGGAGCCTATCGCGAGTGGCAGCCCTCGAAAGCTTGGGTTCCTCGCCCCCGCGGAGCGGGGGAGAGGTGGCTCGGCGAAGCCGAGACGGAGAGGGGGTCTTTTCGCGAGTGCATCCGGCAAGGGTTCGCACCCCGGCTCCAATGCTGTATCCAGCCCGAATTCAAGGAGCTTTTGATGACCTCACACCTCGACACCCCCGACGCCGGCATGGCGGCCGACGACGACACCACGTGGCAGGGCGATGTTCGCGCCGGCGTGCGGCAGGTGCGCGATCTCGACTCCCTGCCGCTGTCGCCAGCTGAGCGCGCGGCGGCTCAAGCCGCGGCCACGCGCCACAAGGTTCGCATCCCAAAAGCCTACCTCGACCTGATCGACTGGAGCGACCCCGCCGATCCGATCCGGGCGCAGGTCATCCCGTCGCCCGAAGAACTGGCCGAGCAGGAAGGCGAGCTCGACGATCCGATCGCCGACCACGCCTTCAGCCCGGTCCCGCGATTGACGCATCGCCATGCCGACCGGGTCCTGCTGTTTGCGACCTATCAGTGTGCGGTCTATTGCCGGTTTTGCTTTCGCAAGGAGTCGCTGACCTCGATCGGCCGCGGTTTTTCGCGCGAGGCGCTGGAGCCGGCCTTTGCCTATATCGAGGCCCACCCCGAAATCCGCGAGGTGATCCTGACGGGAGGCGATCCGCTGTCGCTGCCGGACAAGGCGCTGGCAGAAATCCGCGCCCGCATCGAGGCGGTTGCTCATGTGCGGCTGTTGCGCATCCACACCCGCGTGCCCGTAGCGCTGCCCTCGCGCGTCACGTCAGGGCTGGTTCGCTCGCTGCAGGGCCGGCTGATGGTCACAGTCGTCACCCATTTCAACCACGCGCGGGAGATCACGCCGGCCACCGAAGAAGCCTGCCGCGCGTTGCGGCAGGGCGGCTTCGTGCTGCTCAACCAGAGCGTCCTGCTGAAAGGCGTCAACGACACGGTCGAGGTGCTGGAGGAGCTGTGCCGCGAGCTGATGTACCGCCTCGGCATAAAACCCTATTACCTGCATCACGGCGACCTCGCGCGCGGCATGGCGCATCGGCGCACCACGATTGCCGAGGGACGGGCGCTGGTCAGCGCCTTGCGGGCGCGCCTGTCGGGCATCTGCAACCCCGTCTACGTGCTGGACCTGCCGGACGGCGGCGGCAAAGTGCCGCTCGGCCCGTGCCATGTCGAGGCGCAGGACGGCGACACCTGGCGGATTCGCGGGCAGGATGGCGAGCTGAGGACATATACGGAGCTTGTCGGCGACCTCTGAAACCTTGGTTCCTCGCCCAGCGAAGCGGGCAGAGATGGCTCGGCGAAGCCGAGACGGAGAGAGGGGCTTCCTTTGCGCACGGAAGTTCATGCTGCCGCGCTAGTTGGAACCGGATCCAATGCCTCGCATTTTAACAGATGACGGGGGCAAAGGAGCGCAAGGTGAAAGCTTTATCGGCGGTACTTGGCGGCTTCGTGCTGACGCTGGCGGTTTTCGCCAGTGGATTGGCTTTCGCCATGTGGATTCTCTCCGCCGAACCGGTGCGGCCGGTCGCTCCGACTTCCAGTGTTGCCGAACTGTGGCCGAGGGAGCCGCGGAAGGTGAACCCCGCTTCGCAGCATCTTGAGCGCCTTCCCGCCCGCGCGGTCCCAGAGGTCCCGGAGGTCGCAGCGGTCCCAGCGGTTCCAGAGGTTGCAGAGGCCCCGGCTGATCAGGCCCCATTTGATCAGGCTCCATTTGATGAGGCCCCAGTTGATGAGGCCCCAGTTGATCGCGCCGCGAAACCTGCCGATGCCGCAGCTTCGTCGCCCGACACCACCGCTACCGCCTCCATCAAGCCGACAACGCCGGCAACCGACGAGCAGCAGGCGATGCCCGCCGCCCATGTGGAATGGTGCGCCACCCGCTACCGCTCCTACAAGCCAAGCGACGACCACTACACCTCCTACAGCGGGGACCAGCGTCCCTGCATCTCGCCCTATCTCGATGCCGGTGCGGCCGACCGCGCCGCGCAGCCTGCCGACGATGGCGCCAGCTATGTCGAGGCGACCGACACGTGGTCGATGGATGGCGATGTTCCGGCGGATGAAACCGGCGGCGCCTGGCTTCCGCCCGACCACGTGCAATATTGCTTTAGCCGCTACCGCTCCTATCGGCCGGAAGACAACACCTACCAGCCCTATTCCGGCGGCCCGCGCAGGCAGTGCGAGTAGGTGGGTGCAGGTGGCGAACTGGCGGCCGCAGCGCATGGCGCCTGTGCGACCGCCGATCACGCAGATTTCTTGGATCGTTCGTGTCGGGGCGGCGTTCATCCGAATACCCACAGGAGGAATCAGCATGAGCGACGACCGGGAAGACAAGATTCGTGAGCGCGCATACCAGATCTGGGAACGCGAAGGCGGGATCCATGGCGATCCCGAGCGGCACTGGCACCGGGCCGAGGCCGAGATCGATAGGGAGGCAGCCCTGCCGCTGACGGCAGGCGATGCCCTGCCGGAAACCCGCGAGGTCGCGAACTCCGACGTCTTGACGGTGGAGGCCCTGGCGGTGCGCACCGGCATATCGGGCGAACAGGCGCAGGAACTGATCGACAGGCTGGGCAACGACCGGGCGGCGATCGAACAAGCCGCGCGCAACCTCAAGGGGAAGCAGCGGCTCGGGGAGTGACAGATGATCAGAAAACTCAAAGACGGAAAATACCGCCTCTATTCGCGCAAGAAGGACGAAAAGACCGGCAAGCGCCGCAATCTCGGGACGTTTGACAGCCGCGAGGCTGCGGGGAAGCACGAACGCGAGGTGCAGTATTTCAAGGGGCATTGAGGGGCGTTGATGGCCGTCCCTTGCCAGGCAGCCGCGCCGGATGACCCTTACTTCGGCGTAGGGTGTAGAATTCTAGCGAGTGCAGGATACCGCTCTGGGGACAGCGAACTTTCATGTTTCCCTGCCTCTTCGTGTTATTGTGGATACGAGGAGATTGGCCCGTGAGCGAGAGCCGCAAGCTAGCCGCGATCCTTGCCGCTGATGTGGTCGGGTACAGCCGGCTGGCGAGCACGGATGAAGATCGTACGTTGGCCCGGTTGCGGGCACTTCGAAGCGACCTGATCGACCCGACCATCGCCGTGTACAACGGTCGTATGGTCAAGCGCACAGGCGATGGTGCGTTGGTTGAATTCCGCAGTGTGGTAGACGCCGTGCGCTGCGCCATAGAAGTGCAGAATGGCATGGTCGAGCGCAACGCCGGCGTGCCCGAGGACCGCCGCATCGAATTTCGGATTGGGATACATTTGGGCGACGTGGTCGAAGAAAGCGACGGCGACCTGATGGGCGACGGCGTCAACATCGCCTCGCGTCTGGAGGGTGTCGCTGCCCCGGGCACCATCTGCCTGTCCGAAGACGCCTATCGGCAAGTCAAGACGAGACTAGACGTTTCGGTCAGTGATCTCGGCGACACCCAGCTCAAGAATATTGCCGAACCGATCCGGGTTTATTCACTCCGAGTCGGCACCGCGGCTCACGCAAAGGCGCCTGTGACCCACGAACTTTCGGAAGCTCTGCTTTCCACAGCGGCACCGCCTCAGTTATCGATCGCCGTGCTGCCCTTCGCCAACATGAGCGGTGATACCGAGCAGGAATATTTCGCCGACGGAATCTCCGAAGACATCATCACAGCTCTCTCAAAACTGTCGCAGCTGTTTGTGATCGCTCGCAATTCGTCCTTCACTTTCAAGGGCAGGAACGTGAACGTTCAGGAGGTCGGCCGGAACCTCGGCGTGCATTACGTGCTGGAGGGCAGCGTTCGCAAATCCGGCAACAGGGTACGTATCACCGCGCAGCTTATTGACGCGACCACAGGCGGACATCTGTGGGCGGAGCGCTTCGATCGCAACCTGACCGATATCTTTGCCGTACAGGACGACGTTACGCAGCAAATTGTCGACGCGCTGGCGCTCAACCTGACAAAGGGCGACCAGCAGCGGCTCGCGACCGAGCAAACCGGCAACCTGGACGCGTATGACTGCTTTCTTCATGGCCGAGAGCAGCTATGGCGGTTCACGAAAGCGGAAAACATCAAGGGCCGGGAGCTGTTGCAGCGCGCCGTCGAATTCGACCCGAAATTCGCTCCCGCCTACGCGTTCCTCGCGTTCGCAAACATACTGGACTACGCAAACCAGTGGAGCTCGTCGTGGTCGAACGCAATGGCACAAGCGGAAATGTTCGCGGCACGGGCAGTGGCGCTCGACGATCGATATCCTTACGCACATTGGGCGCTGGGCATCGTCGAATTGTATTCGCGACGGCATGAGGCGGCCATCTGCTCGGCGAAACGCTTGATCACTCTTGCGCCAAATCTTGCCGAGGGGCACGAAAATCTCGGTTATGCACTGTATTATTCCGGCAAGCCTGAAGACGCACTCCGGTGTTTCGACAAGGCAATGGCCTTGAACCCGTATTATCCGGACGTGTACCTTCACTTCCGGGCGCAAGCGATGTTCCAGTTGCGCAGGTACGAAGAGGCAATTGGGATCCTGAGGCGGCGACTTGTTCGTAACCCTTCCACCGACGTCTCACGCGTGCTCCTGGCGGCGAGCTACGGCCATCTGGGTCGGTTCGAAGAAGCCCGTCGCGAGTGGCAGGAAGTGTTTCGCGTCAACCCCCAATATTCTCTGGAACATCGCCGCAAAGTGTTGCCCTATAAGGATCCCAACGATTTCGAGCTGATCGTGGATGGCCTTCGCAAAGCTGGCCTCGTATGAGTACCTGACCGGGCGAGGTCCGGTATTGAACCTCCTGCAGCCACTGCTTCGAAGGAACAGCACGACCGCTGTGCGGCACGCTGATGACTGGGGCGGGGCGGGCAGCGGACTGGCAGCTTCGGGGTAATGGATCTTTAAGAGCGGACATTCAGTCGTTGACATTACCGCGACCTAGCCCCTGGCAGACCTTCGCCTCAGCCCTGCCGCTTGCCGTGGGATGGGGGTTCTTGCACGCATCTTCCGTCCGAGATGTCCCGGGACTCCTGTTACGGCTTAGACTACTCGGTCTGAAACGTGGTAAGTTCGAGGCCAACGGCGAGGGATTTCAACCGCCGCGGCGTGAGAGTGGAGCCATGCCGAGTCATTTCCAAGTTCTTCGTCCTCTTGGCAGGCTGACGCTCGCCCTCTGGCTTGCTACGGGCCCTGCCGCTAGCCAGGAAGGGGTCGTGCACTGGCGCATGAACAGTCTGCTCCATCCCAAGCTCTTCGGCGAAGCTGGTGAGCGCTTCGCCGAAACGGTGCGGCGGCTGTCGGACGGCGGCTTTATCATCGAGGTCCATGACCGGCTGGTGCTCGACCAGGACACCTTCGGCGCCCTGAACTCAGGGCTGGTCGACGCGGTGTGGGGCTCGGCAGGCCATCACCACCGCGAGGATCCTGCGCTGACAATCTTTACCGGCTTTCCCTTTGGTCCTGACCCGGCCGGCTTTACCGCCTGGATGAAAGGGGGCGGTGGTGCCGAGGCACTGGAGGCGATCTACGCGCGCCACGAAATGAAGAGCCTCTATTGCGGTATTCTTCCCGCAGAAGGCGGAGGCTGGTTCCTTGCGCCAGTCGAGAGTTCCGCCGATCTGGAGGGGCTGGCTATGCGCAGCTTCGGTTACGGCGCTCGGGTTCTGCAGAAGCTTGGGGTTGTCCCCTACGAACTTCCAGCCGAGGAGATCCGGCCGGCGCTGGAAGCTGGGCTGATCGATGCGGCCGAATTTTCGCTGCCGTCCATCGATGCCGAACTCGGCATCGCGGAGGTTGCCAAGTACCTCTACTTCCCGGGCTGGCAGCAGCCGGTAACCTCACTTGAAATTCTGATGCCGCAGAAGACCTGGGCCGCGCTATCAAATCACCAAAAGGCCGTGCTGGAGACTGCGTGCGGCGACACCCTGTCCTGGACCGCGGCCGAGGCAGCGGTTGAACAGGTCGAGGCTATCGCGGCTTTTCGCGCTATGGGCGTCGAGCTGCATGCCTGGCCTGACGAAGTGCTTCTCGATCTGAGGGAGGCGTGGAACGAGGTCATCGCGGAGGAGACCGCCCGAGACCCGCTGCTCGCCGATGCCTGGAAGAGCTATCTGCAATTTCGCGATCGGTACGGCGATTGGCAGGCGCGCGCCTACGCCAAGTAGCCGAGATCAGCCCGGCATGCCAGCCAACCTGAGCCCCTCCAGCACAATGGCGAGGCCGCTTTCGTCGGCTAGGCCATCGAACGATTGCGCCACGCCCGTAACGGTCTGCTCGGGCCGGTGCCCAAGCGCGGCCGTGACGACCCTGGCCGCTTCTTCCAGCCGGCCGGCATGAGCAAGGCTCGCGGCGAAGAGCCATCCTGGCCACCACCGCGCGTTTGCGAAAGTCCCGGCGCCATAGAGCGGGCCAAGTTCCTCTGCAGCTCGCGCCGGTTCTCCCGCGAGCAGGTAGCTCAGACCAGCGACCTGGTGGTGCCAGTCCTGCGGCATCGGATCGAGGCGCAGAGCCTGCTGGATTGTCAGGACCGCCTCGTCCGATCGGCCTGTCAGGGCCAGCGCTTGGGCAAGCACCGCCAGGTTGTCGGGATCCTCAGGATCGATCGTCACCGCCGCTCGGGCATTTGCCAGTGCGTCGACGGGAGAACGCATTTCCGGGAAGGGGGAGAGTAGCCGCATCTCTGCGAGCAGCCGGTGCGATCGCGCACCGCCCCCAAGCGCCACTGCGCGCTCCACCATCTCGAGCGCCCGCGCCATCTCACGACGACCGCCTCCCCACGCAAGGTGCTGAACTTCCAACCAGTAGGTCAATCCGAGGCTTGCCCAAGCCCCTGCATGTCCGGGATTGTCGGCCACCACGGCCTCGAGAAGGCCCCGTGCCTCTTCGTTGTCCCCACGCCGCCGCCAGTCTCGTGCCGTAATGAGCTCGTTTGCCTGCACAACCGCTCCATCTGCCGCGCTGAGTTCCACCACGGAATCCCGCGGTTGCGCGAGCCAGAGAGTGGCCATCGCCACTATGAGCGCTGCAGTCAGCCCGCTCGTCCACGCCATCCAGCGCTTCCAGCCAGGCTCGACCGGCTCCTCCGCCTCTGAGCCCGGGCCTACGAGCATATATCCTCGCCTTGGCACCGTTCGCAGCAGGCCCATCCCCTCCGGGCCAAGCGCTCTGCGGATATCGCTTACGCATTGAGCAAGGGAGTCATCGGAGACGAACACATCCGGCCAAGTCGCCTGAACGAGATCGTCTTTGCTGACCAGCTGTCCGCGTCGCTCGGCGAGCACTTCAAGCACCCGGTATGACTTCGGCCGCAAGAATCGCTCCGTGCCGGAACTATCCTGAAGGCAACCGCGCGTACGGTTCAGGACGAAATCGCCGAAGCGAATGCTGCGTGGGTAATCCATACCGGACCCCGAGGGTGCGACGGCCAGATTATAGCAGGATTTCGTGACTCTTTCAGAGAGCTTTCATGACCTTCTGCGCCGGCGGGCCCAGCCTCGGCTTGATCACCCGAGGAGGCGCTCATGCGCAGATCAGTTTTAGAGCTCGCCGTCGTGTGTCTCGCCGCGGCCAATCCGGCCGCCGCAGCCGAGCCGGTAGAAACGCCGCCTGTGCTCGAGACCATCGGACTATGGCTCGCAGCGAACTACGACCTGCCGTTGGCGCAGCCTCCCGCCCTTGTCACCGCGCCCGCGATCGAACTTGTCACGATGCGCTACGGCGCCGGGTCTACCGTCTCGTCGCCGGAGGTCGTTGCCGTCTATGATGAAGGCGTCAATACCATCTTTCTTACCGCAGGCTGGACGGGCCGCACCCCGGCCGAACTGTCGGTGCTGGTGCACGAGATGGTTCACCACCTCCAGGGCGCCGCCGAGATGCGCTTCGCCTGTCCAGGGGAGCGCGAGGCGCTCGCCTATCGTGCCCAGGACGCTTGGCTTCGGCTGTTCGGCACTGACCTGAAGAGCACCTTTAGCATCGACCCTGCGACACTGCTTGTCGCCACAGTGTGCACTCATTAGGTCGAAGAAAACGAAGAGCGAAAGCTCCTTCCTTGGAGCAAGTGGCCAGTCCGTCTGCGGCAAAAAGAGGAAGCGGATGTTAGGCTGCATGGCCCGACGTGGTGGCCTGAACTAATTCACATGCCTTGCTCTGAAACCTGCAGTTAACTAAACGGCCCTACCTTCCACCCAACTCGGTGCGTGGGGGTTCATTGCAGTCAAACGTTTGTGCATTTCCGCTGTATCGGCAGCGAAGAATCGTCAGCGTCGTAGCGGAAGCACTCTCATCCAAGGACGGAGAGCACGCCAATCGCTTCTGGCGCCAGATCGCGAGAACCTTCTCCGACAGCTCGTCGCATCGGGTGTGGCTGTTGAGACAGCCGAGGAAGAAATCCGGATGCTGCTCTGCGTTATCCTGGGTGAGATGCAGCGGAACAGCGTCGGCGGGCGAAAGTAGTCAATCAGAGCGGACGAAACGGACCTTATCCTCTCGCTTAAGCAGGAAAACTTTTTAGCCGGCGTCCGCCCAAGCATGCTGCGCAGCGTCTCGATGCTCGGTATCATCCTCCCACCATTGTGGATGAGCGGCGCTGTTATGGAGCATGCGCTTCGTGATAGCTTCAATCTCTTCGAAACTTAGGATTGCCTCCGGCAGCCTTTGTCTTTTGAGGTGTTCACGAAGTGATCGTAAACGCCCATTCTGTCCTCCCTCAGAAACAGCACTCGATCCAGATGCGGCGTTCGTCCTGTGTACGCCACTCGCTGGAAGCGCCAGAATGTCCAGCTTCTTGAAATCAGTCAAAGTGCTCATCTGGCCGATCGGCCTATAGAATGGTCACTCTTGCGCTGGTGGAGGCAAAGTTTGCCTCCACGCCCGACATGAGGCGCATGCCGGTCCGGCAGTTTGGGGGCCGAGGAACGAACCCGCTGCGCGGGATGGGCGCGTGGGGTGAGGTAGAGATCACGAACCGGACGTCGCGCTCG
>NZ_JBVVQN010000011.1:0-145392 GCF_055811075.1 Mesorhizobium sp. WSM4820
TCGTCGCCAGCGGCGCGCCGCCCTCGTTGGTGAGGCGTATATAGTCGGCGCCCAGCCAAAGTGTCAACAACGATTTCAATCTTTTTTGCGGAGAACTGTTACGCTTTTGGCGTCTCAGTTCAGGGGCGCACTACACCATGTCTTAGGTGCGATTTGTTACCTATGTCTCCGCCCGGGACCCGGCGGACGAACCGTCTCCCGTCCTCTCACCCTATATGGGAACAAAACGGGAAGCTTCAAGGGTCACGCCGCCCATGTCCGGTCTGCAAGGCGGTATTTACGGCAAACGGGACCGGAGCCCGATGGTTCCGGCGAATATCTATGCCGGCGCGGCCAAACGGCTGGAACCATTCGGCCCGGCTGTTAGTTCCATCAGCGAAGAACGAGGCCGCCGAGCGAGCGTCGCAGCGCGACAGGCCTGAGGCCCTCAATACGTCTTCCAGACCAATCTCGCTCGACGACTGCCGGCGTTGATGCCGTTCTGGGCGCGAACAGGGAGATTCACCATGAAAGTCGCTGAGATAATGACCCCCAACGTTCATCTCGCCAGTCCTGGCGAGTCGTTGCAGAAAATCGCGAAACGCATGGCGGTTGACGATGTCGGATTCCTGCCAGTCGGAGAAAACGACCGACTCGTCGGAACGATCACCGATCGTGACATCGTCGTGCGTGCGGTCGCCGAGGGCAAGGACGGCAATGCCACGGTCCGCGACGTGATGACCAAGGATGTCAAATACTGCTTCGAGGACGAAGATATCGAGCACGTCGCCCAGAATATGGGTGACATCCAGGTCAGGCGGTTGCCTGTCCTCAATCGCGACAAGCGCCTGGTGGGCGTGGTCTCGCTCGCGGACGCGGTGCTGAAGGAAGATCCGGCAACCGCCGGAATCGCGATGTCCGGTGTCGTCGTACCCGGCGGCGCACACGCGACGTAAAGCGCTCTGCCCGGCTGCGTGGTCAAACTGAGTTCAGCGGCGCATTAGCGCTGTCGCGTCTCAAAGCGACGGCGCTACCGAGCCGTAAATCAGGCCTTCCTGTCATAGTGCCGGGGACGTCGATGACGCTCCCGGCTGCTCCAGTATCTTTGCACGTTCCCACTTGCGCTCTTGGCCGTGGCTCAGAGCTACGTTTGGGCGATGTCAGTTCGGTGCCACCGCGGTATCGCCCGGCACCACACCCTTGGCAGCCTGTTCGATGACGTCGGCTACGGCCTGTGGCTGGGTAAGGAATACCACATGGCTGCCTTTGACCTCGGTGGTGACCGCCCCGATACGATCGGCGGTGCTCCGAAGCAGTTCGGGCGCAATAGCGCCGTCCTCAGTCGCGACAACGTACCAGCTTGGCTTGGTCTTCCACGCCGCCGTCGTCACCTTGGCCTCAAGCGCCTTCATAGCGATCGGCACTTGGGAGTCGCGCAGGAATGCGGCATCGGCATCCTTGGTATCCCCAGCAAAGCCGGCCTTAAACGTCTCAATCTTCAGGAACGCGAAGCCATCGGGCTGCACGTCAGGCTGAAAGTTCGGCGGCGGAGGAATTTCGGCATATTGGTCCAGCGTGGATTGACCGACATCTGGAGCGAAGGCAGCGACATAGACGAGGCCCGCAACATTGGCAGCGTTGCCAGCTTCTGTAATTACCGTGCCACCGTAGGAATGACCGACGAGGATGGCGGGCCCATCCTGCCGGGCGAGCACGCGACGCGTTGCGGCGACATCGTCTTCGAACGACGTGAGCGGGTTCTGGACGATCGAGACTTTGTAGCCACGACTTGTTAGTTGGTCGTAGACGCCTCGCCATCCAGCTCCGTCGGCAAAGGCGCCGTGGACGAGAACGACGTTGCGGAGCGGCGCGCTTTGTGCGTCGGCAGCAGTTACCGAAAGCGTCAGCGCACCGACGGCGATCGCTAGGGATTTGATCATGGCAGTTCTCCAGTTGGTTTTGCTGTTGATAGGACAATCATGATCTACCCTGACGGACCTGACTTGATTACCGAGCGGATTAGGACATCAATGTCTCAAAATGAGAGACAATCCGAACTTGCTGGAGGACTCATATGCTGCGCGACTTCAGCGATACGGTCGCTTTCGTAAAGGTGGTGCAGGAAGGGAGCTTCACAGCGGCAGCGCACGTGCTCAAGGTGCCGAAGACACGGGTCAGCCGGAAGGTGCAGGAGCTGGAATCCAGACTGCGGACACAACTGCTGAATCGGACAACCCGCAGCCTGAAGCTGACTGAAGCGGGAGCGGTATATTTCCAGCACTGCGAACGAGTGGTGAAGAATCTGGAGGATGCGGAGAACGCAGTGGCGGAGTTGCAGCAACATCCGCGCGGATGGCTTCGGATTGCCGCCTCGTACTGGCTGGCAACTCGCGTCCTCGCTCCGCTGCTCACCGAGTTTCGCCGCTTCTATCCAGAGGTGTTCCCGCAACTGCTTCTTGGGCACGAGGTCGTCGACCTTGTCGCCAAGGACATAGACATCGCTTTCCGGCTCCAGGAAGGCACCCTGTCCGATTCCACGCTCACGGCTCGGCGGCTCGGCGCATTGCCGATGGGTATCTATGGGGCCCCGACCTACCTGGAACGTGCGGGGACGCCACAGCATCCATCGGAGCTGACGGAACATGCCTGCCTGTTGACAGAGTTCTATTTCAATCGTCCGGCAGTAGAATGGCCCCTATCGAGTGGCGGCGAGCGGTCCCAGTTCAAAGTACGAGCAGTGGCCGTTGCCAGCGATCCAGAGGCTCTTCACGGGTTCCTGCTGGAGGGAGTTGGTCTGTTCATGACCAACCATGTGCGCGTCAAGTCGGACGTTGCCGCTGGGAGACTGGTTCGTGTCTTACCCGAGTGGGCAGGGCCCGAACCAACCCTCTATGCGATCCGGCCTGGAGGCGGCGTTCAGCCCCCCAAAGTTAAAGCATTTTTGGACTTTCTCATTCCGCGGCTCGATTTGAAGAGGATTGACAGCAAAGCGAGCATCTGAAGTCGATCCTGCCTACCATGCGCTTCTTCCACCGCAACGATTGTTTCAAACTGACCACTACCCCATTGGCTCAGCCGGCTGAGCCAGTTTGACTCAAGCGTAGGCCCTATCAACGTTACACCGATTTAATGTGCAAGCGAGCGGGAGAATTGCCATAAAGCTTTGATATCGACGGGCCATCCCCTGTGTCGGAGGGTGCTGTCGCGTCTACTTCAGCTTGGGAAGCGTAGACGGGATCTTGCCAACCGGAGTGCCGATGGCCGCCTGGAAACAGATCGTTTTTTCACTTGTGATCCTCGTCGCGGCCGCGGCCGCCTGGGTTCGCTTTTTTCCAGGCGCGCCGGATGTGCTGGCGCGCTGGGGCATCGAATGGGCTGATGCCGCGACGCCTCCGACAGCGACGAGCGCCGTCGACAACGCCGGGCAAGCGGGCCGCCGCAGCGACGCCGGCCAACTGGCGACTATCGTCGCATTGCCGGCGGCCACGGCCGTCATCAATGATCGCCTGCGGGCAATCGGCACCGGCCGAGCCTACGCCTCGGTGACGGTCAATCCCTACAGTTCAGGCCGCCTGGTCGAATTTCTGGTCGAGTCCGGCGCCCATGTCGAAAAAGGACAGATCATTGCCACCCTCGATTCCGACACCGAGGTGATCGCACAGGACCGCGCAAAGGTTGCCTTGCAGGACGCGCAGGCCAAGCTCGACCGGGTCAAATCGTTGCGGGCTTCCAACGCTGCGACGGCGGTCTCCGTTGCCGATGCCGAGGTGGTGCTGGCCAATGCCAAGCTGGCGCTTCGCGATGCGGAACTGGCCTTGCAGCGCCGCTCGATCGTCGCGCCGATCGCCGGCGTCGTCGGCATCCTGCCGATATCAGCCGGCAACTATGTGACCAGCCAGTCGGCGGTCGCCACCCTTGACGACCGCTCCAGCATACTGGTCGAATTCTGGGTGCCGGAGCGCTTCGCCGCCGTCGTCAAAGTCGGCGCGCAATTGTCGGCGACGCCAATCGCCAACCCAAACAAAGCCTATACCGGCACGGTCTCCGCCATCGACAACCACATCGATGAAGCCAGCCGTACCCTTCTGGTCAAGGCAAAGATCGCCAATCCGGCCGATTCGCTGCGTGCCGGCATGTCCTTCCAGATCACCATGAAGTTCCCCGGCGACAGCTATCCTGCGGTCAGTCCGCTGGCGATACAATGGGGTTCGGACGGCGCCTATATCTGGACCATCGTGGACGGCAAGGCCAAGCGGGTTGCGGTGCGCATCATCCAGCGCAACACTGAGACCGTGCTGATCGATGCCCCGATCGTCAGCGGCGACATGGTGGTGACCGAGGGCACCCAGAGTGTCAGCGAAGGCGGCGAGGTCCGCATCGCCGGCGAACAACTGCGCGCCGCGGACGCCGACGGCTGATGACCGCAACCAACAACGCAGCCAGCGACACAGGATTCACCGCGCTGTTCATCCGCAGGCCGGTGATGGCCTTCGTTTTGAACACGCTGATCGCGGTCGCCGGCCTTGCTGCCTTTTACGGTGTCGAAATCCGCGAACTGCCGGATGTCGATCGCGCCGTCGTCACCGTCAACACGACCTTTGAAGGCGCTGCAGCCGAAACCGTCGACCGCGAATTGACCGACGTGATTGAGGGCGCGGTCGCCCGCGTCTCTGGTGTGAAGTCGATCTCGTCCACCTCGTCCTTCGGCACAAGCCGCGTCACCATCGAATTCAACGACGGCGTCGACCTCGACGTCGCCGCCTCCGATGTGCGCGATGGCGTCGGCCGCGTCGCCGACCAAATGCCGGATACGGCGGATGCGCCTCGCATCGTCAAGGCCGATGCCAATTCCGAGCCGGTGATGCGGCTGGCTGTCACCTCCGACACCATGTCGGTGCAGGACATGACGGTGCTGGTCCAGGACCAGATCGAGGACGAGCTTGCCGCGGTGCCTGGCGTAGCCGACGTCCAGGTCTATGGCGACCGCGACAAGATATTTCGCATCGATGTCGATCAGAACAAGCTCGCCGGCCTGGGCTTCACCGTCGCCGACCTGAGGACAGCGCTGGCCTCGGTCGCTTTCGATTCGCCTGCCGGCTCGATCACCACGACCAACCAGGATCTGATCGTGCGTCCGACGGCGGACGTGACCACGCCGGAGGAGTTCGAAAACATCATCATCGGCGGCACGACCCGCATCCGCGACGTCGCCACCGTCACGCTCGGCCCCGACATCGGTCAGACCACATTGCGTTCGAACGGCAAGACTGGCATCGGTCTTGGCATCATCCGCCAGGCGGAATCGAACACGCTGGATATTTCGACCGGCGTCAGGGCCGCCGTCGCCGCGCTGCAGGCGGATCTGCCTCAGGGCATGTCGATCAAGGTCACCAGCGACGATGCGGTCTTCGTCAACGGCGCGGTGCATGAGGTCGAGATCGCACTCGGCCTGTCCGTCTCCATCGTGCTGATCGTCATCTATGTGTTTCTCCTCGACTGGCGCGCGACGCTCATTCCTGGGCTTGCGATGCCGGTCGCCATGATCGGGACGATCGCCGCCATCTATCTTGCCGGCTTCTCGGTCAACATATTGACGCTGCTGGCCCTGGTGCTGGCGACGGGCCTGGTCGTCGACGACGCCATCGTTGTTCTGGAAAATATCGTGCGACGACGCAACGAAGGCATGGGGCCACGCGCCGCGGCCGTGCTTGGCGCCCAGGAAGTGTTCTTCGCCGTCATCGCCACGACGCTGACGCTGGTCGCCGTCTTCGTGCCGATCTCCTTCCTACCCGGCCAGACCGGCGGCCTGTTTCGCGAATTCGGCTTCGTTCTCGCCATATCGGTGCTTCTGTCCGCCGTCGTGGCGCTGACCCTTTGTCCGATGCTTGCCTCGCGCATGCTGTCGGTCGCGCCGCTTCATCACGAAGGCGGCAGCGGCATCGGCGCCCGCATCGGCGGCGCGCTGAACAGGCTCTACCGGCGCTGCCTGCGCACCTGCCTCGATGCGCCGTGGATCGTGCTCCTGGTCGCGCTGCTGTTTGCAGCCACCGCCTTCACGCTGTTTGGCACTATCCGCCAGGAACTGACGCCGACCGAGGACCGTGCCATCGTGCTCATGCGCGTCGACGCGCCGCAAGGCGTCAGCCTCGACTACACGACGCAGCAGATGCAGAAGATCGAAAAACTGATCCAGCCGCTGCGCGATTCCGGCGAAATCCGCAACACCTTCGAGAGCGCCGGCCGCAACGGCGCCTACAACGCCGGCTTCATGGTGATGACACTGGCGCCATGGGACGAGCGCACCCGCAGCCAGCAGCAGATCATGGCCGACATCAGACGGCTCACCCGGCAGGTGCCGAGCGTGCGCGTCTTTCCGATGCAGCCCAACAGCCTCGGGATTCGCGGCGCCGGCAACGGCCTGCAGTTCGCGCTGGTCGGCAACAACCGTGCGGCGCTCGGCGACGCTGCGGTGAAGATCATCGCCGAGATGCAGAAGGACGCCCGCTTCCAGTCGCCCCGGCTCTCCGTCGACCCGACGCAGCCCCAGCTTTCCGTCGCCATCGACCGCGAGCGCGCTTCCGACCTCGGCATCGACATCACCAGGCTGGCCGATTCCTTCCAGGCCATGCTCGACGGCAATGATGTCGTCGACGTCTATATCGCCGATCGCAGCTACGGCGTGAAGCTCGTCTCGACGACCAACCCGATCAACGATCCGACCGATTTGGAGAACATCTTCCTGAAGACGGCCGACGGCCGCTTCGTGCCGATGTCGACCATCGCCACTTTGACCGAGCGCGCCGTACCGCCCTCGCTGACCCGCGAGCAGCAGCAGCCGTCGGTGGCGATCACCTCCAACCTCAGCGGCGATTTCGCGCTCGGCCAGGCGCTCACCCGCGCCGAGGCAATCGCCACGCCGCTTCTGCCGCCGGGCAGCCGCATCGTCCCCTTGGCCGAGGCGGCGACGCTGGGCGAGACCAACAGCGCCATGATCACCATCTTCGGCTTCTCGCTAGTCATCATCCTTTTGGTGCTCGCCGCTCAGTTCGAGAGCTTCGTCAGCGCGGTCATCATCATGGCGACGGTGCCGCTCGGCCTTGCCTGCGCGATCTTTGCCCTTTTGCTCAGCGGCACCAGCCTCAACGCCTACAGCCAGATCGGCCTGGTGCTGCTGGTCGGCGTGATGGCCAAGAACGGCATCCTGATCGTCGAGTTCGCCAATCAGTTGCGAGACCGCGGGCTCGGCGTGCGCGAGGCGATCGAGCAGGCCTCCACCATCCGGCTGCGGCCGGTGATGATGACGATGATCTGCACCGTGCTCGGCGGCGTGCCGCTGGTGCTGGCGAGCGGCGCCGGCGCCGAGGCGCGGATCGCGCTCGGCTGGGTGATCGTCGGCGGCCTGGGTCTGGCCACCGTCTCGACGCTGTTCCTGACTCCGGTCGCCTATCTCCTGCTCGGCCGCTTCGTCACGCCGAAGGTGGAAGAGGCGTCACGGCTGAAGCGCGAACTCGAGCAAGCCGCCTACACCAATGTCGAGCCGGCCGAGTAGGTCAGGCTGCCTTCAGGATCGCGGCGGGAAGGTGTTCTCGGGCATCCAGCACCTCCATCCCGACGATGTGACCGTCAGCATCATAGTCGAGGACTATGCCTGCGGAAACTTCCTCGCTTTCCTGGATCGCCTCCGAGGAAAAACGGATGTAGGCAGCATTAGCTTCCGGATCATATTCGAGTTTGAGCGTCATTTCGGCCTTCTCGCCCCGCGATCGAAGTAAGCAGACAGTATACGGATTTCCTCAGGCGTTTCCACACAGACGACACGCAGGATGCGGCCGCCATTTTCGGGCACCTGCTTGTACAGACGTATCACCGAGGTGTCTTTCACATCAGCCGCTTGCCAATCCGGTTCCCACACAGCACGTTCGATCCAGCGTTTGTCGAGAGACCGTTCACGAATGACAGTCTCGGCATGGTCGGTATACAGCAGTGGGCGTTTCGCAATCATTCAGCAGCTACATCCCGATGCACACTGTACCGCCGGTACTGGCCAAGTCAGCCAGCACGCGCTCCATCGCCTCGGCTTTGGCACTTTACCCGCGGCAAGGATGATCGTAGTTCGGATAGCTTTGTCAACGCGAGCCTTTTGCCGAGAGCGCAAAGCAAGAGCACCGAAGAATAGCCCAGGGGAATTGCAATGACCTATCTGGACGAGCTGTTTTCGGTGGCCGGCAAGACCGCGCTGGTGACCGGGGCTGCGACCGGCATCGGCCGCATTGCGGCGACCGCTTTGGTCAGGGCCGGCGCCACCGTGATGATCGCCTCGCGCAAGGGTGAGGACTGCATCAGGGTTGCCGATGAACTGAACGGCCTCGGCGGCACCGGCCGGGCCGAGGGCTTTGCCGGCGATGTCTCCAGCGAGGCTGGCATCGCGGCGCTGGTCGACGAGGTCAAGGCGCGGACCGAGCGGCTGAACATCCTGGTCAACAATGCCGGCGTCTCCTGGGGCGCGCCGCTGGAAAGTTTTCCCTACCATGCCTGGGCCAGGGTGTTCGGCGTCAACGTCACTGCGGTCTTCCACCTGACGCGCGAGCTTCTGCCGCTGCTCGACGCCGCCGCCAGCGATGCCGATCCGGCCCGGGTGATCAATCTGGGTTCGGTGATGGGCACGCAGCCGCTGGCCGACGACGCTTACTCCTACTCTGCCTCGAAGGCTGCTGTTCATCATCTGACGCGCATCTTGGCGATCGAGTTCGCCGCCCGCCGTATCACCGTCAATGCCTTCGCCCCCGGTCCCTTCCAGAGCCGGATGACTGCCTTCGCGACCGCGAGCGAGGACCAGGCCAAGCATATCGGCGGCCATGTACCGATCGGCCGCATCGGCGCGCCAGATGACATTGCCGGCGCAACGCTCTATTTGTGCAGCCGTGCCGGCAGCTATATCACCGGCGCCATCCTGCCGATCGATGGCGGACAGTCGGTGCAGCATGGGCTGACACTGTTCAAGGAATGAAGCCGCTCGCGCTCCGGACGGTTGAAATGGAGGACATCAGCGTGGAACCGATCAGTCTCGATGTGCTTCTGGCCAGCGTCGGCAAGGAGGTCGGCGTGTCGCCGTGGCGGGTGGTCTCGCAGCGCATGATCGACCAGTTCGCCGACGCCACCGACGACCACCAGTTCATCCATTGCGACCCGGAGCGCGCCAAGCGCGAGACGCCGTTCGGCGGCACCATCGCGCATGGTTTTCTGTCGCTTTCGCTTTTATCGGCGATGACCTTCGAGACCATGCCGCCGCTCGAAAACAGCAAGATGGGCGTCAACCATGGTTTTGACTCGCTGCGCTTCCTGGCGCCGGTGAAGACCGGCGCGCGCATCCGCACCCGTTTCGTGCTGGCCGACGTCAAGGTCAGGCCGTCGGGGTGGGTGCAGACCGCGCATGACGTGACGATCGAGATCGAGGGCTCGAAAAAGCCGGCGCTGACCGCGCGCTGGCTGACGCTGACATTGATCGAGCGCGAGCCAGAAGCGGCCTGAACGGCTCAACGAACCTCGCCAGAGATCATCTTCATGTGCCGGCCGACCTGCAGGGCAATGTAGACGACCAGTGCGCAACCGATCGGAAACACGATCTCGTTGAGGCCGGTTGTGATCGCCCGCGGCAATTCAAGCGCGACGCCGTTCGCCGCGGCCGTCTCAATCGTCAGCACCGTGATTCCGCCGCCGAACACCGCGCCTATCGCGGTGCCTGCCAGCGCAAAATGGAGCGGACGGGGTTTTTCCTTCGACGCCAGCGAGGCCAGGATCCAGCCGAGCAGGCCATATTCGATCGCCCGCAGCACGCCCAGCGTGGTGAGCGAGAGGGTGGCCGGTTTTGTGGCCGCATCAAGAGCAGTTACCATGACCTTTTGCGACCCCTTGGCGATGGCCATCGCCAGTGGTGCCGAGATTGCAGCGATCAGGCCGCCGAGCGAGGCTCGTACCTTGGCGATCGCCGTGCCGAGGCTGAGACCGGCGCAGACGAAGAACGCCCACGTCACGCCTTGCGCCAATTCGATCAGTATCAGGGTGGTAGCCGGGTGAGAACCCGCTGCAAGCCTGACAGCCAGAGTAAGCGCCTCCATGGCGAATCCGAGCGCGATCGCCAACCATGCAACCATGACCACCCGCCTGAGGGCCAGCATGGCATCGTGAGAAAGTGGATCTGCGTTTGGCGCAACGGAAGAAAGCTCGGTCATGGTCATCTCGCCCTAGCAACAAAATCTCTTGGCCGGGCCGCAGCTAACCTCTGGTTGTAACAGTCCGATGTCGCGTCGTTCTGCCCGGGTAACATTTGTGATCGATGTTTAGGCGAAAATGGCTGAGAAGGACGCCGATTTTTGACAGCCTTGTCCGATTCCGTACAGCGTATATAGTTTAGCCAGCCACAAACAGAAGGCAGGCGAAAATTGCCGCTTAGCGTCCAGACACGCCGCGAGAAACAAAAGGCCGAACTGCGCTCCGAACTTGTCGACGCCGCGCACAAGCTCGTCCAGGAAGAAGGCTATGAAGGCCTCACCATCCGCAAGCTGGCCAAGCGTGTCGGCTATGCGCCGATGTCGGTCTATTCCTATTTTGCCGACAAGCAGGACATCTTGTTCGCGTTGGCCGAGGACGCGTTCAAGACTCTGGCAAAGCGTATCGAGGATCACCCGGCCAACGATCCGATCGAGGCGCTGCAAGTGGTGATGACCGAATATGCGGCCTTCGGCCTTGGCAACCCCAACGAGTATCGCACGATATTCATGACCGAGAAGGTCAAGCCCCCGGAAGGCAGGACCTTCGCTGAGATGCAGGAGGGCAACCCGTTGATGAAGGTGCTGATCAAGAGGGTCGAAGCCTGCGTGGCCGCCGGCAGGCTGAGGGGCGATCCGCGCGCCATCGCCACCATGCTGTGGGCGGTCGGCCACGGCACGATCTCGCTGCTGATCACCTTTCCCTTCTATCCGTTCGGCGACCAGCAGGCTTTCGTCAAGCGGATGTGCGACTTCACGCTTGCCGCTCTGGCCACGCAGGACGTGCCGCCGCTGACCGAGACGCCGGTCAACTGCTGAAGGGTTTTTGTTCGGTTTCGGATAGCTGACAGGCAAGCGAAACAGGGCGAAGGCCTGGGGAATCAATCTATGCGTGTAGGACCCTGGTGGCTGGGATCGCGACCCGGCGGGCTAGCGCCACGCTCGCCGTCAAAATTTCGTACATGTACAATTTCCGACTTGAACTTCATATTCGCCGGTCGTATATGTACGCTATGTCGTACATGTACAAATTCAGTCATCCAGCCCGGAGACAGACCATGAAAAAGACAATCCTCACCGTCGCAGCAGTGCTTGCATTCTCGGGCGCTGCCTTCGCCGACCAGAGTCAGCCCGGCAAACAGGCGCCGGCCGCGGCCTGCGCCGACACCGGCATCAAGCTCGATTGCGGCGCGACCGGATCGGTCGAGAAGGCAGGCGCGGCCACCCACAAGGGCTCAACGGAAAGCAAGGACCCGCGGCTCGGCATCGACATCGACCCGTGGATCGTGCCCAGCACGTTCTGACGTTCGAAACAAAAGCGACGACAGGAAATCCTGACCGCCTGCTCTCGTGGCCGGCGACCCGGCTCGCTGGAGCCTGATGGATGTTATTTCCTGCGCTTCTTCATTCCGGCCACGATCTTGGCCTTGCCAGGTCTTGCAGGTGCGCCGGGAATCGAAGTCCCGGTGATCGACACCGGATCGCTGGCCGGAAACGTGTCCTCGAGCCCTTCCTCGAGTTCCTCTTCAATGTTTGGTTCTTTGTGCTGCTCGTGTTCGAACGAGCGCACGGCCGGCGTCTTCTGAGCCGCTGGATTCGGCGCGGATTTCGACGGCATCGACATTCTCCCCGACTTGCTCCGGCAAACGGTCGAGCCCAGCGAACATTCCTAAGCCGCTGCGTCGCCGGCCGCCTCCGACAGGAAAGTAAAGACATAATCGGAAAAAGAGCGCCAGCATTCAACCCGGAATGCGTCGGCTGCGATGCGCAATAGCACGATCTCGGCCTTGCCCAGGATGGTGCGCGAGGCCGCGCCCACCGGAAAGACGTCCAGCGACAGATCCTGCGGACAGCCTGAATTGATCGTCGCCGCCGCCGCTGGACCGATAACCGAGATGGCGACGTTGCGATGCGAGATGCCGACCGCCGAATGCAGCACTGTGACCTCGGCGCAATGGGCGAGCGGGTCTTTTCCCACCTCGTCGATGACCAGCCATTCGTCCGGCCCAAGCCACAATGCCGTGCGCCCGGCCTTTGCCGCCGAGGTTTTGGGCTTCCGCGGCAACTCCACGCCAAGCGCCTTCGAAAGCGCCGCGACCGAGGCGTCCGGCGCGCGCAGCGAAATACGCTGCGCCGGCGGCAACACAGCAAGCGTAACGCCGGTTACGGAAAGCTCCTGACTGGCAAGAGCCGGCCGGCGTTCGACCGACGGTGCAGCGGCGGCAGATTCCTTCGCGGCAGCCTTAGCCATTGAGGCGCTCCCCCTTGTCGTCAAAGAACACCATGCCGGTGACCTCCACCTCGATCGTCGCATTGGGCATCGGCACGTAGAGCGTCTCGCCCATCCGGTCGCGGCCGCCGGCAACCAGGGCCAGCGCAATCGAGCGGCCGCAATTTTCCGACCAGTAGCTCGAGGTGACATGGCCAATCATCGTCATCGGGATCGCCTGCTTCGGATCGCCGACGATCTGCGCGCCTTCTTCTAGCACCACTTTTGGGTCTTTGGTCTTCAGGCCGACAAGCTGCTTGCGGCCCTTGGCGACCAGGTCGGGCCGAGCCATGCCCCTGATACCGACGAAATCGGTCTTCTTCTTGCCGACCGCCCATTCGAGCCCGGCATCGCCGGGCGTCACCGTACCGTCGGTGTCCTGGCCGACGATGATGTAACCCTTTTCGGCACGCAGCACGTGCATCGCTTCGGTACCGTAGGCACAGGCGCCGTGCTTCTGGCCCTCGGCCCACAGCGCTTCCCAGACGGCCTGGCCGTAGTCGGCCGGCACATTGACCTCGAAGCCACGCTCGCCGGTGAACGACATCCGGAACAGCCTTGTCGGCACGCCGCAAATCCTGCCCTCGCGCACCGACATATGCGGCAGCGCCCCGTCCGACATGTCGATGCCCTCGACCAGCGGCGCGATGATCTCTCGCGACTTCGGGCCCTGCACGGCGATCACCGCCCACTGCTCGGTGGTCGAGGTCAACCATACGTTGAGATGCGGAAACTCGGTCTGGAGATAGTCCTCCATATGGTTCATGACGCGCGGCGCACCGCCCGTCGTCGTCGTCACGTGGAAACGGTCGGCTGCAAGCCTGCCAACGACACCGTCGTCATAGATGAAACCATCCTCGCGCAGCATGATGCCATAGCGGCAGCGGCCGGGCTCCAGTTTCTCCCACGGATTGGTGTAGAGCAGTTCCATGAACTTCGCTGCATCCGGCCCGACCACCTCGATCTTGCCCAGCGTCGAGGCGTCGAACAGGCCGGCCGTCTTGCGCACCGTAACACACTCGCGATCGACCGCGGCGTGCATGTCCTCGCCTGCTTTGGGAAAATACCAGGCGCGCTTCCATTGGCCGACATCCTCGAACACCGCACCTTGGCGCTCGGCCCACGGATGGATCGCCGTCTTGCGGGTCGGGTCGAAGAGCGGACCCCGCGCGTGTCCGACGATCGAACCGAAGGTCACCGGCGTGTAAGGCGCCCGGAACGTCGTCAGGCCGACCTGCGGGATCGGCTTGCCCAGCGTCTCGGCGGCGATCGCCAGGCCGTGCATGTTCGAGGTCTTGCCCTGGTCGGTCGCCATGCCGTTGGTGGTGAAGCGCTTGACGTGCTCGATCGAGCGCATGCCTTCATGCACCGCCTGGCGGATGTCCTTGGCGGTGACGTCGTTCTGGAAGTCGACGAAGGCTTTTACCGTCGTGTCCGGCCCGGCGCCGGGCGCCGCACCCAGCATGCCGCGCGACCAGTTCTCGCTGGCGTCGACCTTCGGCTTGGTGCCCTTGACGGTGTTGGCGACGGCATTCTTGACGCCGGCATCCTTCGCCGCCTTGGCGCCCGCCGCATAGGCTTCGTCGATCGTCGCCGACAGCCCGTCAGTGCCGTTGCAGGCGCCGACCGAGACGCAATCCTGGGCGTAGGTGCCGGGCACGAAACGCTTGGTCTCGTCGTCGAAGGCGACCTTGCCGCGCGATTGCGAGAACAGATGCACCGACGGCGTCCAGCCGGCCGACATCAGGATGGCGTCGACCGGGATGGTGCGCTCGCCGCCGCCATTCTTCGGCTGCACGGTCATCGACGAGACGCGCAATTTGCCGCCGGCGCGGATCACCGCGCGGCCGAAATTGACCTCGATGCCGAGCGCCCTCGCCTCGTCGATTACCGACCCGGTCGGGTTGTCGCGCAGGTCGACTATCGCCGCCACGCCGATGCCGGCCTTCTTCAGGTCGATCGCTGCCGCATAGGCGGAGTCATTGGCGGTATAGACGCCGACATTCCTGCCGACCGCGACGCCAAAATGGTTGAGGTAGGTGCGCGCCGCCGACGCCAGCATGACCCCTGGCCGGTCGTTGTCGGCAAACACCATGTGCCGCTCGATGGCACCGGTCGCCAGCACGACGCGTTTGGCGCGGACCTGCCACAGCCGCTCGCGCGGCAGCTCGCGGCCGGCATTCTGTAGATGGTCGCTGACGCGCTCGACCAGCCCGACGAAATTCTGCGCGTAATAGCCGAAGGCCGTGGTGCGCGACAGCACGCGGACATTGTCCATGGCCCTGAGCGTCGCGGCTGCGCCTTGCGCCCAGGCAAAACCGTCCTGGCCGTCGATCCTGGCGCCGCTTTCGAAGCGCAGGCTGCCGCCAAAATCCGGCTGCTCGTCGGCAAGGACGACGCGCACGCCGGTTTCGGCCGCGGCAAGTGCCGCGGCGATGCCGGCAGCACCGCCGCCCAGCACCAGCACGTCGCAATGTGCGAAACGCGCCGAATAGTGGTCGGGATCCGGCTGGTCGGGAGCGACGCCAAGCCCTGCCGCAGCCCTGATCCTGGGCTCGTAAAAGTTTTTCCAGGCGGACTTCGGCCACATGAAGGTCTTGTAGTAAAAGCCCGCCGAAAGCAGCGGCGAGGCGACGTCGCCGAGCGCGCTGACGTCGAAGGCCAGCGACGGCCAGCGGTTCTGCGACTGTGCCGTCAGCCCGTCATAGAGCTCCTGCACGGTGGCGCGGACATTTGGCGTCTTGCGCGCCGCGTCGCGCTTGATCTCAACCAGCGCGTTGGGCTCTTCCGCCCCGGCGGACAGGAAGCCGCGCGGCCGGTGATATTTGAACGAACGGCCGACCAGATGGACGCCGTTGGCGAGCAGCGCCGAGGCCAGCGTTTCGCCTTCGACGCCGGCATAGGACTGGCCGTCGAAGCTGAACCGCGCGGTCTCTGCCTGCTTGAGGCGCCCGGCGCCGGGAATGCGGAACGTCGCGATCATTCGGAGGCTCCCGGCAGCTTCGCCGGCTTCGGCTCGCCGGCCTTGTAGGTCATCAGGAACCTGTCGCTGACGGTGTCGCGCACGGCATTGAAGAACCGCGCGCAGCCATGCATGTGCCGCCAGCGCTCATAGATGATGCCTTTGGGATTCGAGCGGATGAAGAAGAACTTTTCGAAATCGTCGTCGCTTGTCGCGGCCATATCCGCCGAACGCGCGATATGTGCCTCGCCGGCGTTGCGGAATTCGAGTTCCGGACGCTCTTCCTCGCAACAGGGGCAGCGGATGAGAAGCATGGTTGTTCCTACAATTCGCCGTGGCCGACGCAGGCGCCGGCGGGTTGATCGCAAAGCCTCTGGCCCAACATCACAAAGCGGGCCATCATCAGTGCGCCACCGCCGCCGCCGCCGCCTCGTCGATCAGGCGGCCGGTGCGGAAGCGCTCGATGGTGAAGGGCGCGTTGATCGGGTGCGGATCGTCCCTGGCGATGGTGTGGGCAAAGACATGGCCCGAGCCCGGCGTCGCCTTGAAGCCGCCCGTGCCCCAGCCGCAATTGACATAGAGGCCGGGCACCGGCGTCTTGGCCAGGATCGGCGAGCGGTCGGGCGTCACGTCGACGATGCCGCCCCACGAGCGCAGCATCTTCATGCGCGTGAACATCGGGAACATCTCGCAGATGGCGTCGAGCGTGTGCTGCAGAATGTGCAGGCCGCCGGTCTGCGAATAGGAGATATACTGGTCGGTACCGGCGCCGATGACCAGTTCGCCCTTGTCGGACTGCGAGATATAGGCGTGCACCGTGTTCGACATCACCACGCAGGGGAAGACCGGCTTGACCGGCTCGGAAACCAGCGCCTGCAGCGGATAGCTTTCCAGCGGCATCCGCACGCCGGCCATGTTCATGATGACCGACGAATGGCCGGCGGCAACGACGCCGACTTTTTTGGCGCCGATGAAGCCGCGCGTCGTCTCGACGCCCATGACCGCGCCGTTCGGCGCCCGCTTGACGCCGGTGACCTCGCAATTCTGGATGATGTGGACGCCGCGCGCCGAGGCACCGCGCGCATAGCCCCAGGCGACCGCATCGTGGCGGGCAGTGCCGCCGCGACGCTGCAGGGTCGCGCCCATCACCGGATAGCGGGCATCGCGCGAAATGTTGAGCGGCGGGCAGAATTCCTTGGCGGCTTCCGGCGTCAGCCATTCATTGTCGATGCCGTTCAGACGGTTGGCATGGACGTGGCGTTTCAAGACCTGGATGTCGTGCACATTGTGGGCCAGCATCATGACGCCGCGCGGCGAATACATGACGTTGTAGTTGAGCTCCTGGCTGAGCCCGTCCCACAGCTTCAGCGCGTGGTCGTAGATGCCGGCGCTCTCGTCATAGAGATAGTTGGAGCGGATGATGGTGGTGTTGCGGCCGGTATTGCCGCCGCCGAGCCAGCCCTTTTCCAGCACCGCGACATTGGTGATGCCGTGCACCGTGGCGAGATAATAGGCGGTGGCCAGGCCATGGCCGCCGGCGCCGACGATGATGACGTCGTACTCCTTCTTCGGCTCTGGCGAGGACCACTGTTCCTCCCAGCCCTTGTGGCCGCGCATGGCCTCGCGGGCGATGGCGAATACCGAGTATTTCTTCAACGTTCCAGCCTCGCAGATAGCGGCCGGGCATCCAATCGAGCCCCGGCGCGCGAGGTGTATCACTAGCGAAACAGCGCTGCCACCCTTGCGCTGTTTGCGACGGCGCTTGCCGTTTTGCGCCACGGCCAAAAAGACCTGTCGAAGAACGAGCCGAACGACGCATCCGGACGCCTTCAGGTATCGGGTGGCTCGTGCCGCCTCGATCTGCGACCAAGCATCCGATTGCCGGCGAAAGCTGGCGCGAAAGAAGGATGCAAAAAATGCTCGCACTCGCCAACAAGATCGCCATCGTCACCGGCGCCAGTTCCGGCATCGGCCGCGCCACCGCAAAACTCTTTGCCGAGGCTGGCGCCAAGCTGTTCGTTGCTGCCCGCCGCCAGGCGGAGCTGGACGTGCTCGTCGCCGAAATCGAGGACGCCGACGGCACCGCCATTGCGCTTGCTGGCGACGTCCGCGACGAAGCTTATGCCAAAGCCCTTGTCGACCTGGCGGTCGAGAAATTCGGCGGGCTGGATATCGCCTTCAACAACGCCGGCTCGACCGGCAAGATGGGTCCAATCTCGGAGCTGTCGCTGGAAGGCTGGCGAGAGACGCTCGACACCAACCTGACCAGCGCCTTCCTCGGCGCGAAATACCAGGTGCCTGCGATGGTCGATCGTGGCGGCGGATCGCTGATCTTCACCTCTACCTTTGTCGGCCATACCGTCGGCATGCCCGGCATGACCAGCTATGCCGCAAGCAAGGCCGGGCTGATCGGATTGACGCAGGTGCTTGCCGCCGAGTATGGCGCCAAAGGCGTGCGGGTCAACGCGCTGCTGCCGGGCGGCACCGACACGCCTTCGGCAACGTTCAAGACACCTGAATCGCGAGCCTTCGTCGAAAACCTGCATGCCTTGAAGCGCGTCGCCGAGCCTGAGGAGATCGCCCATTCGGCGCTCTATCTGGCTTCCGACGCATCGAGCTTCACCACCGGAACCGCGCTGTTTGCCGATGGCGGGGTCTCGATCAATCGGACGTGAGGCAATGTCGCAAAAGCGGTCTTGCTTTCCAGTGCGATTTGGCGATTTCTTCGGACACTTGTTCGAAGACGGGCCTAAAACATGCTGCTGATCAGGACCTACATCGCTGCTAGCGCAATCGAGGGCGTTGGTGTGTTCGCCGCCGAGCCGATCAGGAGGGGAGCGTCGATCTGGCGGCTCGATCCGGATTTCGACCGGCTGATCCCGCTCGAAAAATATAGGACGGCGCCGCCGCAACTCAGGGAATTGCTCGACAGATATGCCTATCCAAGCCCGGACCGGCCCGGATTCATCGTCTATGAGGTCGACAATGGCCGCTTCATGAACCATTCCGAAAGGCCGAACACGGATTTTTCTCGGCATGGTGGGGCAACCGCGATCCGCGACATAGCAGTGGGGGAGGAAATAACCTGCGACTATGGCGAGTTCTTCGAGGACTTCGAGCGGCTTCATTTGGCCACGGCATAGAGGAAGCCCGCCAGCCTGAGCCGAAGTTATGATCGGATCAGTTCCGGTGGGCGTGCGGCTGGTCGGTGTGGCGGCCTTCATACTGCAGGTCCAGCTCGCGAATCGCCTCCTTGCCCTTCTCCGGATCGACAAGCCTGAGAAGCGCGTCGATCTTGGCCTCCATACGGTCGGTACTCTCCTTCGATTGCGGCGATCCGACGAAGAGCAGGAACGCCAGGCCACCGACCTGCCAGAGCAGCTGCAGGAATTCCGACTGCCAGTTCTCAAGCGTGTCGCGGCTCATCTCGATCAGATAGCCGCCGAATTCGGGCGGTTGGCCAAGCGCTCGCTGCTCGTCGAGATAGGCGAACCAGCCGAAAACCCAGTGGCCGACAAGCGAGATGATGAAGAAGCCGAGGGTAATCCAGGCATAGCTGTAAGCCCGCCAGACCGAAGGTCGCTTCACGTTGCTCGCCGGCCTGCTGTCGTCATCGCTTGGCATTGTCGCTGTCCGACGCCGAGCGAGCCAGGAACTGCTCCGTAGTCGCGGGCAGCTTGTTGTGCAGCCACTCGGCCATCGCCTCCTCTTCACGCAGATTTTGTTCGCAGGCCCGGACGATCTCCGTTTCGCCGAGGGACTCGGCGGTTGCGATCAGGATCGTGTAGGATGCGATCTCCATGTGCTCGAAGGTGTAGCTCGCCAGTGAGCCTTTCATCACCTCGTCGCCGGCGAAGACGCCGCTTAGCGACTGCGCCATCGCCAGCAGCTTGCCGCCGGCGTCCTTCAGCGCGGATGTATCTTCGCCCAGTTTTTCCAGGCAGGTTCCGAGGCGCGCGGCGTGTCCCTTCGTCTCATCGAGGTGCAGCCTGATGCGCTCTCTGAGCTCGGGATAACTCTCCAGCCGATTGAGCTGGCCGTTCAGCATGGTTTCGGCCTGCTCCTCCATCGCATGCGCATCCTTGAGCCATTGGACGAGCCATTCACGGGTGCCTGACATCGGTTTTCCCCTGTGCTTGCTTCGCCGCAACAACCATTGGGGAACGAGGTTGGTTCCTTCGTTGATAGAGCCGGGCGGAGCGTTTTGCCGGGATTGGGGCAGCAAGAATTTATCGGTGTCGGAGAAAACGCCAACGATTGCTCATCGGCGCGGAGAGCCCGCCCGAGCAGACGAATATGCTACCAGAGGTCGTAATTCCTTGCATTGTGACGGCAGTTATGCTATTGGCTTGCGCATCGTGTGATTTGCGCCGACGACCCGCCGCTGAGGCGGGTTTTTCGTTTCGGCAGTGGACAGAGCGGCATGATTCTGCTATCAGCCGCCACAATTCGTGGTGTAGACCGCCGCGGAGGCAAGCGACTATGGCCACTTGCCTGTTGTTAACAAAACCCGAAAGACAGGATTGCCCGTGCAGGTACTCGTCCGCGACAACAATGTTGATCAGGCGCTTCGCGCGCTCAAGAAAAAGATGCAGCGCGAAGGCATCTTCCGCGAAATGAAGATGCGCGGACATTATGAGAAGCCCTCTGAGAAGCGCGCCCGCGAAAAGGCGGAAGCCGTTCGCCGCGCCCGCAAGCTGGCCCGCAAGCGCGCCCAGCGCGAAGGCCTGCTGCCGATGACGCCGCGCCCGGTGGCGGCTGGTGCCGCTGGTGCCGGCGCTCCGCGTCCGCCGCGGTTCTGACGCCAATTTTTCGTCCTTTTCGAAGGATACCCAAGGTGGCGCGATGCGAAATCGCCGCCACCTTTTTGTTTTGAATTCGACCAGCTCGCAGAGGGCCGGTTCGGAGAGGGAACAGACCTGACGGCGCGGGCGGGCAGTGAGGACAGAGCAGACATGAACGCAATTAGCGTGGAGCGCAGAACCGCAATGCGCGGCTTCGCCCTGACGGCAGCCCTGCTTTCTGGCTTGGCGCTCGCCGGCTGCCAGACAGCCCCGACCGGCGAATTCACCAACATCGACAAGGCACAAGGGTCGGCCGAGAACATCTCCTCGCTGTCGGCTGTCATCCAGCGCAGTCCCCAGGATCCGGAAGGCTACAATGTGCGTGGCTCGGCCTATGGCCGCGGCGGCCAGTATCAGGCGGCGCTCAAGGATTTCAACACCGCCATCCAGCTCAATCCGAATTTCTACCAGGCCTATTCGAACCGCGCTCTCATCCAGCGTTTCCTCGGCGATCAGGCGGCCGCGCTTGCCGACTACAACCGCTCGATCCAGATCAATCCCGACTATGACGCCGCCTATATCGGCCGCGGCAATCTCTACCGCAAAGCCAACCGCATCCAGGAGGCGTTCAACGATTTCCAGAAGGCGATCCAGCTCGACACGACAGACGCGCGCGCCTATCACAATCGCGGCCTGATCTATCAGAGCCAGGGCCAGCACGCTTTCGCCATCGAGGATTTCTCGACAGCCATCTCGCTGGCGCCGGACGCCGCCGATCCCTACAATGGCCGCGGCCTCTCCTATCTCGCCATGAACGACGAGGACAATGCCTTCGCCGACATCAACATGGCGATCAAGCTCGACGGCAAGAATGCCGAGGCCTGGTCCAACCAGGCGCTGATCTACGAGCGGCGCGGCGACAAGGCCAAGGCGGCAAAAGCCTACCGCGAGGCCGTGCGCCTCAGCCCCACCTACCAGCCGGCCAAGGACGGCCTGGCGCGCACCAGCGCCGTCTGACCGACGGCGGCGTTTCGGCCTGACATGGCAGGCCTGCCGTTTGGCATGGCTTCGAAACCTTCAACGACTGACGCCTTGATCGCGCCAAGTTCTCGGCGGAACGCTCGGGACGCTTAGCCGTTGTTCAAGGGCTATTCGCGAAAAGGACCCCTCCCATGATCAAGAAACTCGCCTGTGCCGCCGCCCTCGCCGCTACGGTTCTAGCCGCCCCTGCCAGCGCAGGGAGGCTGCAGCTCGGCGTGCTCGACTGCACCATCGACGGCGGCACCGGCTATATCGTGACATCCAACAAGGGCGTGGCCTGCACCTTTCGCCCTCATCATGGCGGTCCCCCGGAAGCCTATACCGGGGTCATTTCCAAGCTTGGCGTCGACGTCGGCAGGACCCACCAGGGCGAATTGATTTGGGCGGTTCTGGCGGCCACCCGCGACCGTGATGCCGGCGATCTTGCCGGCAGCTATTATGGCGTCAACGCCGAGGCCAGCGTGGTAACCGGCGGCGGCGCCAACCTTCTGGTCGGCGGGCTGAACAGCGCCTTCTCGCTGCAGCCTCTAAACGTACAGGCGCAGACCGGCGTCAACCTGGCAGTCGCCGTCACCTCACTGCAACTGATCCACTCTTTCAAATGAATGCCATAGCGTAGCTCTGCATGCGGCGCGGAACAGGATAGGACTGTTCCGCGCCGCACGACTTTGGGAACCGCCGTGCCAGGGAAGATCATCGCTGACGCCATGATCGCCAATCTTGACATCCCGCCTTCATCAGCACCCTCAGCGCACCCGCAAAAAAACCGCTTGAGCTCAACTGCGGTTGAGGTTTTACAACCCATCCCCGAAGTGCCATTTGGAGACGAAGAGCGCTCCACCATTTCTTTAATCGGCGTATAAGAAGTTCGGGAGGGCGGGGTGATCGAAACCAGCACAAACAGGGTCGACTGGCGGGCGCTGTGGGCGAGCGGCGATCTGGCGCGCTTCTGCTTCATCAGCCTCGGCATCCTGCTGCACGCCACCAACGAAACCATGGTGGCAACGGTGATGCCGGCGATGGTCGGCGAACTCGCCGGGGTTCAGCTGGTCGGCTGGTCGCTGGCGATCTACGAGCTCGGCGCCATCGTCGCCGGCGCTGCCGCCGGACGGCTGGTGAGCTATGTCGCGTTGCGCACCAACATGATGGTCGCCGCCCTGCTCTACGCGGCCGGCGCCCTGGTCTGCGCCATCGCGCCCTCCATGCCGCTGTTCCTGGCCGGGCGCCTGATCGAGGGTTTTGGCGGCGGCGCGCTGGTGTCGCTGGCCTTTGTCTCGGTCGAGCGGCTGTTTCCACGCGCCATCTGGCCGCAGCTTTTCGGCGTTATGTCGGCGATCTGGGGCGTCGCCGCCTTCAGCGGGCCGGTGCTCGGTGCGTTGATGACCGAATTGCTCTCCTGGCGCTGGGCTTTCGGCGTCTTCACCCTTGGCGGCACCGCCATGGCGTTCGCGAGCTTCATCGTGCTCGACACGCCCGAGGCGACCCGGCCGCGGGCGATCACTGGAACCGCGCCGCCCTTCCCCTTTGCCGCGCTCGGCTGCCTTGCCGTCAGCGTCGTGCTGATCGCCACGGCCGGTGTCGACATTGCCCTGCTGCGCTCGTCCCTGCTGCTCATCCTCGGCCTGATCGGGCTCGCGCTGTTCGTCCGCATCGACGCGCTGAAGCCGGGCTCGCGGCTGTTCCCGTCGCGGCTGTTCTCATGGCGCTCGCCGGTCGGCGCAGGCATGACCATGGTCGCCGCGTTTTCGGTGGCAACCTGCTCCTTCGCCGTCTACGGGCCGCTGCTTCTGACCAGCCTGCATGGCATTCCGATCCTGACCACCGGTTATATCATCGCCGCCGAATCGATCGCCTGGTCGATCCTGTCGATCCTCGTCGCCAATGCGCCGCCGGAGCGGGAGAGACTGATCATCACCGGCGGCGCGCTGATGATCGCGACGGGCATCGCCGGTTTCGCCTATGCCGTGCCGGCCGGTTCGATTTCGCTGATCCTGTTTTGCGCCTTGCTGCAAGGCGGCGGCTTCGGCATTGCCTGGCCCTTCGTCACACGCGTGATCGTCGCATCGGCCAGGGACGGCGAACAAACGATCGCTTCCGCCGCCGTGCCGACCATGCAGCGCATCGGCTATGCGGTCGGTGCCGCGTTGACCGGCATCGTCGCCAACGCCAGCGGTTTCTCCGAAGGCCTGAACCGCGAGGCGGCGGCGAATGTCGCCACCTGGCTGTTCCTCGCCTTCGTGCCACTCGGGATGCTGGGATGCCTTGCCGCGCTGAGGATCTCGGGGCCGGCAATCCGGCCGCAGGAAGCGACCGGCTAGACAGTAATCGTCTTCAGCCGTTCGGCGATCAAGGCGGCGAGCCGCGTTGCCACCTCGTCCTTGCTCATCTCGGGCCATTCGTCGACGCCGGCCTTCGAGACGATCCGCACAGTGTTGCGGTCGCCGCCCATCACCCCGCTTTCGTGGGATACATCGTTGACGACGATGAAATCGGCGCCCTTTTTCCTGAGCTTGGCCTCGGCGTTCCTGACCAGATCCTGCGTTTCGGCGGCGAAACCGACGACCAGGCTGGGTCGCTTCCTGTGATGGCCGACGCCGGCAAGAATGTCAGGGTTTTCGATCATCTGCAGCGCCGGCGGCCCCTCGCCCGCCACCTTCTTGATCTTCTCGCCGGCCGAAGTCTCGCTGCGCCAGTCCGCAACCGCCGCGACGAACACCGCCGCGTCCGCCGGCAAAAGCTGTTCGACCGCGTCCTTCATCTGGTTTGCGGTTTCGACATGCAGCGTGGTGACGTCAGCCGGATCGGCAATGCCGACCGGACCGGAGACGAGGCGCACATCGGCGCCCAGCCTTGCCAGCGCCGCCGCGATGGCATGGCCCTGCTTGCCGGACGAACGGTTGGCGATGTAGCGCACCGGGTCGATCGGCTCATGCGTCGGCCCTGAGGTGACGATGATCTTTCTGCCTGCCAGCGGCTTCGGACTGATATCGAGCAGCGCCTCGATCGCGGCAACGATTTCCAGCGGCTCGGCCATGCGGCCCTCGCCCGCCTCGTTGCTCTCGGCCATCTCGCCCTTTGCCGGGCCGATGAATCCGACGCCGTCCTTCCGCAACGTCGCGCGGTTTCGCCGGGTCGCGGGATGCGACCACATTCTCGGGTTCATGGCGGGCGCCATCAGCACCGGCTTGTCGGTGGCAATGAGCACGGTCGAGGCAAGGTCACTGGCATGGCCGTTGGCGAGCTTCGCCATCAGGTCGGCGGTAGCCGGCGCCACGACGACAAGATCGGCCTCGCGCGACAGGCGGATGTGGCCGACATCGTGCTCGTCACTACTGTCGAACAAATCGGTGAAGACGTGGTCGGCGGAGAGCGCTCCAGCTGACAGCGTGGTGACGAATTCCTGCGCCGCGGCGGTCATCACCACGCGCACCACAACACCCCGCTCGCGCAGCCGGCGGATCAGGTCGAGTGCCTTGTAGGCGGCGATACCGCCGCCGATGATGAGCAGGATGCGCTTGCCGGAGAGGGTCATGCCCAGTTCTTGTCCGATGTCATGCCGGCTTCAGCGCCGGTTCGATGTCGGTATGGATGAAATCGTCGCCCTTGAAAAGCAGCGGCAGGTTTCGCGTCTTGGCCAAGGCGTAGGCGAAGCAGTCGCCCATGTTGAGATTGGCGCGATGGCCAGTACCTCGACCATACAGTGCATAGGCTTCAATTCCGGCTTGCGCATGTTCAGCGGAGAGCGCGACGATCGTGACTTTGAGTCTAGCAAGAAGGCCCGTCAACTCGGCCGTGCCAGCCGCGCCATAGCGGCGGACAATTACTGTGCCGCATTCCATCAGAGTTGCGGCGCTCATCAATATCCGCTGATTTCCGGCGAGGCGCTGGGCGAACGCCGGAGCATCGGGCTCCTGCTTCAGGATGGCCACGATCGCTGAAGTGTCGACCACCACGGTCATTCCTCCTCGATGAAGGACCAGAGGTCATCAGTGAATTTCTTCTGATCGAAATCCGCTTGTTGCAGTCGTCGGCCGAATTCGAGGATTTCCTCCGCCGTAACAAAATCCCCGTCACGTTCTTTGGTGACTGCCACATCCTTCAGCAAGAGATTTCTTGCCTCCTGCTCCATTGACACGCCATGTCTGGCAGCCCGCTCGCGCAGCTTTTGCTTCAGATCGTCGTCGAGATTGCGAATGGTCAGGGTGCCCATAACTACCCTTGCCCCCGTGTCGTCGGTCTGAACTCGGCTTCGTCCTCGGCTGCAATGGCCGCCGAGTCGAAACCTTTGGTGGTCGGAAGCCCTACGGATGCGGCGAGCACGTCCCGCGCCTCCTGCTCCATGGAAACGCCACGCGCGGCCCCACGCTCCCGCAGTCGCCGCATG
Organism: Mesorhizobium sp. WSM4820; assembly: GCF_055811075.1. Taxonomy (NCBI): domain Bacteria; kingdom Pseudomonadati; phylum Pseudomonadota; class Alphaproteobacteria; order Hyphomicrobiales; family Phyllobacteriaceae; genus Mesorhizobium; species Mesorhizobium sp. WSM4820. Next base: position 25,685 of record NZ_JBVVQN010000011.1, read on the forward strand.
ACACTCTCATCCACATTGCGAACAGTAATCCGGGCCATGATCGCGCTCCCGCGACCTAATATAGCGACACCGGAGCATGACTGCAATGACAGCACTGCTGTCACTGCTTGCAGTCAGAGCAGCTTCCAGGCGATAAAGACCAGCGTCAGCGCGATCACCCACAGCGCCATCCGGCCGGATCTGCTATAGCGCGCCTCGGCCTTGCCGATGGCGTGCGCCGTCCTTTCGTCGAAACGCAGCCCGTGTTCGGCCATCAGATCGATCTCGCGCGACAGCCGCTCGGTGCGGGCGGCGAGGTCCGGCGCCTGGCGGGCCAGCGCCAGCAACGCGCTGGCGCCGTCGCGTGCGTCGGCCAGCAGGGCACGCGGGCCGAGATTGCCTGATATCCAGCCTCCGACCACCGGTTCTGACGTCTTCCACATGTTGAATGCCGGGTCGAGCGTGCGGGCAACGCCCTCGACCACCACCATGGTCTTTTGCAGCAGCACCAGTTCGGACCGCGTCGCCATGTCGAAGAGGTCGGTGACTTCGAACAGAAGCGCCAAGAGCTTGGCCATCGAGATGGTTTCGGCCGGCTGGCCGTGGATCGGCTCGCCGATGGCGCGGATCGCCTGGGCGAATGCCGCGACGTTATGCAGGCGCGGCACGTAGCCGGCCTCGAAATGCACTTCGGCGACGCGCAGATAGTCACGGGTGATGAAGCCGTAGAGAATTTCGGCGAGGAACCGGCGCTCCTTCTTGCCGAGCCGGCCGGCAATGCCGAGATCGACAGCGACGATGGTGCCATCGGGCTCGACGAACAGGTTTCCCGGATGCATGTCGGCGTGGAAGAAACCGTCGCGCAGCGTATGGCGCAGGAACGACTGGACCAGATTGGCGGCGATCGCCTTCAGATCGTGGCCGGCGGCAGTGAGGCCGGCAATGTCGTTCATCTTGATGCCGTCGACCCATTCCATGGTCAGCACGTCGCGGCCGGTGCGTTCCCAATCGACCGTCGGCACGCGAAAGCCGGGATCGTCCCTGGTGTTTTCGCCGAGCTCCGAAAGCGCTGCCGCCTCAAGCCTCAGATCCATCTCGATCTTGGTGGTCTGCGCCAGCGTCTGGGTCACCTCGACCGGCCGCAACCGGCGCGACGACGGGATGTATTTTTCCTGGAGACGGGCGGCGAGGAAATAGCTTTCGAGATCGCGGAAGAAACGGCGCCGCACGCCCGGCCGGATCACCTTCACCGCCACCCGCGAGCCGACGCCGTTCTGCAAGGTTTCGGCGGTATGGACCTGAGCGATCGAGGCCGCGGCGACCGCCTCGCCGAAACTGGCGTAGAGCTCGCCGACCTTGCGCCCGAGCGAGGCCTCTATCGCCGCAATGGCCTCGGCCTGCGGAAATGTCTGCATCTTGTCCTGCAGCATGGCGAGATCGAGCGCTATGTCGTTGCCGACGACATCGGGCCGTGTCGCCAGGAACTGGCCGAGCTTGACATAGGATGGGCCGAGCCGGACGACGGCCTTGGCCAGCCGATCGCCACGTTCATAGGCAAGCGCGCGGCGGCGGGTGAACAGCCGTGCCACCCGCCAGCCGAATTTCGGCAGGCCGAACAGCTCATCGCCCGGCAACGCCGCGACGACGCCTTCGCGGACCAGCACCCAGCCGGCCCGTACGAGCCTGAAACCAGCGCCGACATTGCTCATGACTGCGCTTGTCCTGCCGGTTTTCTAGACCGGCGAAGGGCAGGTCGCGTATAAAAAATACGGGCCTGCCTCAAAGCTTCCAGCCCGAATGAAGCGCAGCTATGCCGCCGGCATAATTGCGAAACGACACGCGGTCAAAACCGGCGCGGGAAATCATCGCGGCAAAATTCTGCTGATTGGGAAATTTGCGGATCGATTCGACCAGATAGGAATAGGGTTCGTTTTCGCCGGTCACCGCCTTGCCAATCCTGGGGATGGCGTTGAACGACCACGCCTCGTAGACCTTGTCGAGCAGCGGCATGTCGACCTCGGAAAATTCAAGGCAGAGAAAACGCCCGCCAGGCTTCAGCACGCGAAAGGCTTCGGCAAGCGCCACATCGATGCGCGGCACGTTGCGAATGCCGAAAGCGATCGTGTAGGCGTCGAAACTGGCCTCAGCGAAAGGCAGCTCCTCGGCATTGGCCTCGACGAAATCGGTATTTGCCGTGAGGCCCTTTTTCTCGGCCCGGTCGCGGCCGACGGCGAGCATCGAGCCGTTGATGTCGAGAACCGTGGCATGAGCGTTCCTGCCGCTCGCCTCGACGATGCGGAAGGCGATGTCGCCAGTGCCGCCGGCAACGTCGAGAACGCTCCAGCCCGGTCGTTTCGGTGGATTGAGCCATGTGACCATTGCGTCCTTCCACAGCCGATGCAGGCCGCCCGACATCAGGTCGTTCATCAGATCGTAGCGGTTCGCCACCTTGTGGAAAACGTCGTTGACCAAGGACTGCTTCTCGCCTGCCCCTACGCGCTTGAAACCATAGGAGGTTTCCATGCCGCCAACGGCCGTGGTTCTCTCAACCGACATTATTTTTGATCCGCCATAAAACCGGCGGGACCATAGCCGATCGATGATGCCGACGCTATTGTTTAAGGCGCGGTGTTCGGCCGCGCTTCCCGGTCGTGGGATCACGCTTATGGCTCCATGTCCTGGACTGACCTGACGGGATGATTGCATGCCTTTGAAAGCAGAACTGCACTGCCATATCGAAGGGGCAGCGGCGCCCGAACTCGTCATCCGCCAGGCGCAGAAATACGGCAAGGACACCTCACCCTACATTCAGGACGGCTCCTTCGTCTGGCACGATTTCAGCTCCTTCCTCGCCGCCTATGACTTCTCCTCCGACCTGTTCCGCACAGAAGAGGACTATGCGCGGCTGGCCGATCATTATCTGACCAGCCTCGCCCGCGACGGCGCGATCTATTCCGAGATCTTCACCTCGACGGACCACGCCGGGAAGGCCGGCCTGTCGCCCAAGGCCTATACGGACGCGCTCGGCGAAGGCATGGCGCGCGCCAAGGCCAAGACCGGCATCGAAGGCCGCATGATCGTCACCGGCGTGCGCAATGCCGGCGTCGAATCGATCGAGCAGGCGGCGCGCTTCGCCGCCCGCTGCGGGCATCCGCTGGTCACCGGCTTCGGCGTCGCCGGCGACGAGCGGATGGGCGATCTGGAGGACTATGTCAGGGCCTTCGAAATCGCGCGAGAGGCCGGCCTTGGCATCACCGTCCATGCCGGCGAACTGATGGGCTGGGAGAGCGTCAAGGCCGCGCTCGACCACATTCGCCCCGCCCGCATCGGCCATGGCGTGCGTGCCATCGAAAACCCCGACCTTATCCGGCGCATCGCCGAGGAAGGCGTCGTGCTCGAATGCTGTCCGAGTTCCAACATCGCGCTGAGGGTGTTCGACAGTTTCGCCGATCACCCTTTTCCGGCCCTGTTGGCGGCTGGCTGCAAGGTGACGCTAAATTCCGATGATCCGCCCTATTTCCGGACGTCGCTGAAGCGCGAATACGACATTGCCGCCGAGCATTTTTCGATGAACGACAAGGCGCTCGCCGCCGTCACCAGAACCGCCATCGACGCCGCCTTCGTCGACAGGAAGACCAAGGCAATGCTGCTGGGCCGGCTCGACGTCAAGGGCAGGTGATTGAATGGTGAATGGTGAATGGTGAATGGTGAATGGTGAATGGTGAATGGTGAATGGTGAATGGTGAATGGTCCACGCGGCGCTTCGGTCCGTCAACCGCGAGTTTTCCGCTGAACCAAGGACTCGCAAACCTGTTCACTATTCACTATTCACCATTCACTACTCACTTTCACCTGCGCAGCTAGGAGACCACCATGCAGGGCGTCACCGTCGTCGACCACCCGCTTGTCCAGCACAAGCTGACCATCATGCGCAAGAAGGAAACCTCGACGGCCGGCTTCCGGCGGCTGCTGCGCGAGATCTCGCTGCTGCTCGGCTACGAGGTCACCCGCAACCTCGAACTGACGACGACGACGATCGAAACGCCGATCGAGACGATGGAAGCGCCGACGCTGGAGGGCAAGAAGCTGGTTTTCGCCTCAGTACTGCGCGCCGGCAACGGCCTGCTCGAAGGCCTGCTCGACCTGGTGCCGGCGGCGCGCGTCGCACATATCGGTCTCTACCGCGACCACGAAACGCTGGAAGCGGTCGAATATTTCTTCAAGGCGCCGAGCGATCTCGCCGACCGGCTGGTGATCGTCGTCGATCCGATGCTGGCGACCGCCAATTCGGCGATCGCCGCGATCGACAAGTTGAAGGGGCGCGGCGCCACCAACATTCGCTTCCTCTGCCTGCTGGCGGCGCCAGAAGGCCTCGATCGCTTCATCAAGGCGCATCCCGATGTCCCGGTCTTCACCGCTTCCATCGACCGCCAGCTCAACGAGAAGGGCTACATCATGCCCGGCCTCGGCGATGCTGGCGACCGCATGTACGGGACCAAATGACCGTGGCGCCGCTCGTTTACCGATCGTTTACGCAAACGACCGCTTTCTGCATCTGTTAAAGCGGCAAACACCATGCCGCGATAAGCATGGGTCTTCACGAAGGCCGGTCCATGCTGCGCAATCTTCTCATCCTTGGCGTGCTCGCCGTAGCATCGGCGTCGTTCCCGATGCTCTACCAGTCGAATCCACAGATGTTCGAAGGCCTGCTGAAATCGGCGGTCGGGGCCAGGCCGGCGGTCGAAACGGACCTGAATCTGGCCACGGTTCCCGACAGGCCGGCGCAGCCGCTCGGCCGCAAGGTCGTGATCCCGGCTGACGCGCGCGGGCATTTCACGTCGGCGTTCAAGCTTAACGGTCGAACGGTCGACGGCATGATCGACACCGGCGCAACGCTGGTCGCCATCAACAGTTCGACGGCGCGCAGGATCGGCGTTTCGCTGAACGCGTCGGATTTCAAGCACCAGGTCAACACCGCCAACGGCGCGATCAAGGCTGCCTTGGTGACCGTCGATCGGCTGCAGATCGGCAAGATCACGCTCGACGGTGTCCAGGCGGTGGTGCTCGACGACAAGGCGCTGCGCACCAATTTGATCGGTCTGAGCTTTCTCCAGCGGCTGGAAAAATACCAGGTCGAGAACGGCTCGCTGCTGCTCGTCCAGTGAACCATGATCCCGAAAAGTGGAAACCGGTTTTCGGAAAGATCATGGTCCAATTAAAAAAACTTCATCCGCGCGGCAGGATCCGCCGGATGACGGTTTTTTCCGCGGGCGGCTTCGAAGCGCCGATCGTATAGGCCGAAAGCACGGCGGCGGCGGCCGCCTCGGCATCCCCGGCATTGCGGGCATGGACCAGCGCCAGCGCCTCGCCGGCCCGCACCTCCGCGCCGACAGGCAGCAGCCGGGTGATGCCGACGGCATGGTCGATCCTGTCGTCCGGCCGGATGCGCCCGCCGCCAAGCCCGACGACGGCAAGCCCGATGTCGCGGGTGGAGATACCGGTAACGAAGCCGTTTTCGGCGGCCTTGACCGCAAATTCCGTCGCCGCCCTCGGCAGGTGTTTTTCCGGGTTCTCGACGAAGTCGGCCGGACCGCCGAGCGCCGCCACCATGCGCGCGAAGACGGCCGCGGCACCGCCGCCGGCAAGCGTCTCGGCGGCGCGCCGCATGCCGTCCTGGTTGGACGAGACCAGCCCGGCCGACTGCAGCATGTCTGCGGCCAATGCCAGCGTCACATTCTCCAGGCGCCGGTCGCGGAAGCGGCCGGTGAGGAAATCGACGGCATTGCGCACCTCGACCGCGTTGCCGGCTGCTGAGGCCAGCGGCTCGTTCATGCCGGTGACCAGCGCCGAGGTCTTCAGGCCGGCGCCATTGGCAACTTCGACCAGGCTGTTCGCCAGTGTCGTTGCGTCGCGCGACTTTTCCATGAAGGCGCCGTTGCCGACCTTTACGTCGAGCACCAGCGACTGCAGGCCGGCGGCCAGCTTCTTCGACAGGATCGAGGCGGTGATCAGCGGCACCGATTCGACGGTTCCCGTCACGTCGCGGATCGCATAGAGCCGGCGGTCGGCGGGCGCGAGATCGGCGGTCTGGCCGATGATGGCGCAGCCGGCTTCGAGCACTGCCTTGCGGAATCCCGCGACATCCGGCTGGCTGGTATAGCCCGGGATGGCGTCCATCTTGTCCAGAGTGCCGCCGGTATGGCCGAGGCCGCGGCCGGAAATCATCGGCACATAAGCGCCGCAGGCAGCGACGATCGGCGCCACCAACAGCGAGACATTGTCGCCGACGCCGCCTGTCGAATGCTTGTCGGTGACCGGGCCCGGCAGGTCCGACCAATCGAGCACGTCGCCGGAATCGCGCATCGCCAGGGTCAGCGCCACCGCCTCGTCGCGGCTCATGCCGTTGAAGAACACCGCCATGGCGAAGGCCCCGACCTGCCCGTCCGAGACGGTGCCGGCGGTGACGCCTTCGATGAAGCTGGCGATCTCCTGCGTCGACAGCTTGTGGCCGTCGCGCTTGCTGCGGATGATTTCCTGGGGAAGCATCAGGCCGGGACCTTACGCTCCGGCAACCCATCCTGGAACACACGCTGGAGGATCGTCGCCAGCCGCGCGCCGCCAATCGGCGCCATGTCCTTGGTCTCCTGGTGCGAAAGCTCCGCCCCTGTCATCCCTGCGGCGAGATTGGTGATGACCGAGCAGGCGGCGACGCGCAGGCCGAGGAAACGGGCGAGAATGACCTCCGGCACGGTCGACATGCCGACGGCATTGGCGCCCATGACGCGCGCCATGCGGATCTCGGCGGGCGTCTCGAAGCACGGCCCGGAAAACCACATATAGACGCCCTTGTGCAGCGCGGTGTCCGTCGCCATCGCGGCCGTCTCGATCGCTGAGCGAAGACCGGCATCATAGGCTTCGGTCAGGCCGACGAAGCGGCGGTCGCTCGGCTCGCCGATCAGCGGATTGGAACCCGAGAAATTGATGTGGTCGGTGATCAGCATCACCGATCCCGGCCCCATGCCCGGATCGACCGAGCCGGCGGCATTGGTGAGGATCAGTTGCGAGATGCCGAGGCCGGCAAGCACTTCAAGCGCCGGCCGCATCGCCGCCGCGTTGCCGTGTTCGTAGTAGTGAGCGCGGCCGGACAGCATCAGCACAGGCGCGCCGGCAAAATGTCCCGCCACCACCTCTCCGGCATGGCCGGTGACGCCGCTTCTGGGAAAGCCCGGCAATTCGCCATAGGAAATGCGGACAGGATCCTCGACCTGGTCGACAAGCCCGCCAAGGCCCGAACCCAGCACCAGCGCGGTGGCGGGCGCCAGCCCGTCCAGCCTTTCGACCAGACGATCAAGCGCTTCCTTCATGTCAACCAGCTCTTCATTTCAACCAAGCTCTTCATTTCAACATTTCGCCCTGAAAGCCGTAGGGCAGCATCTCGCCCATGGTCACGGTTTCGACCACGCCGGCATTGTCGCAAAGATAGAGTTTGGTGTCCGGCCGGCAGAATTCGGCCAGCCGCTGCCGGCAGCCGCCGCAGGGCGAGCATTTAGCCATGCGCTCTGCGATGACAGCGATCTCCGTTATCCTGCCGCCGCCGGCCATGATGAAGTGGCCGAGCGCGGTGGTTTCGGCGCACCAACCTTCCGGATAGGACGCGACCTCGACGTTGGCGCCGGTAAAGACGCGGCCGTCCTCGGTGCGCAGTGCCGCCCCGACCGGGAATTTCGAATACGGCGCATAGGCCTTGGCCATGGCGGCCTTGGCCGCTTCGAACAGATCATGCGACATTGTTTTTCCATTGCATGATCTTGTCCGAAAACCGGCTTCCACTTTTCGCTGACGCTGGTCCGCGGTTCGAACTCACGCTTAGCGTTCCTTGACATAGGGCACGCCGCCGGCGCGCGGCGGAATTGCCTTGCCGATGAAGCCGGCGAGCAGGATGACGGTGAGGATATAGGGCAGCGCCTGCATGAGTTGCACCGGCACCTTGCCGATCAGCGGCAGCGGCGTGCCCTGCAGGCGGATCGACAGCGCGTCGAGGAAGCCGAACAACAGGCAGGCGAACATGGCGTTGACCGGCTTCCACTTGGCGAAGATCAGCGCGGCCAGGGCGATGTAGCCCTTGCCGGCAGTCATGTCCTTGACGAAGCCGCCATTCTGCACCATCGACAGATAGGCGCCGGCAATACCGGTGAGCACGCCGGTGCAGATCAGCGCCCGGTAGCGCAGCCAGGCGACCGAGATACCGGCGGTGTCGACCGCGGCCGGGTTCTCGCCGACCGCGCGCATGCGCAAGCCGAAACGGGTGCGGAACAGCACCCACCAGGTGAACGGCACGGCGAGGAACGCGACATAGACCAGCACGGAATGGCCGGAGATCAGTTCCGAATATATCGGTCCGAGGATCGGCACGCCCCTGAGCGCGTCCGCGCCGGGCCAGACGATCGCCCCGAACCGCTCGTCCGATGCCAGAGCTGGCGTGCGTCCACCTTGCTGGAACCAGGCCTGGCCGAGCATGATCGTTGATCCGGCGGCGATGAAATTGATCGCCACGCCGGAGACGATTTGGTTGCCGCGATGGGTGATCGAGGCAAAGCCGTGGACCAGCGCAAAAGCGACCGAGATGAGGATGGCCATGCCGAGGCCGATATAGGCGGAATGGAAGACGGAGGCGGAGGCGGCACCGGCGAAGGCGCCGACCAGCATCTTGCCCTCGAGCCCGATGTCGAAAATGCCGGCCCGCTCCGAATAGAGACCGGCGAGGCAGGCGAGCAGCAGCGGCACCGACAGGCGGATGGTCGAGTCCAGAACCTGGATGATGGCGTTGAACAGATCCATCTCAGGCACCCTTCCCCTTGATCGCTTCGATGCCGACAGATCTCGGGCTGAGCGAGGCGAACAGCGCCTGGACATAGGGCCGGAACATATGCTCGAGCGCGCCGGCGAACAGGATGACCAGGCCCTGGATGATGACGATCATGTCGCGGCTGATCGCCGGCATTTCGAAGGCGAGCTCGGCGCCGCCCTGGTAGAGCATGCCGAACAATATTGCGGCGAGCACGATGCCGACCGGGTGCAGGCGCCCCATCAGCGCTACTGCGATGCCGACGAAACCGGCGCCCGAAACGAATTCGAGCGCGACATTGTGCTGGTCGCCCATCGTCGGGTTGAGCGCCATCATGCCGGCCAGCGCGCCCGAAATCATCATGGCGACGATGATGATGCGGGTTTCCGAAATGCCGGCATAGCGCGCCGCTTTCGCGCTGTGGCCGTAGGTGCGCATCTCGTAACCGAGCCTGGTGCGCCAGATCAGCACCCAGACCAGAAACGCCATGGCCAGCGCCAGCAGGAAGCTGATGTTGAACGGCGCCGAGCGGATCTTGGCGCCGAACAATTCGATGACCCAGTTGAGCTTCGGCAGTTGCGCCCCGTCGAGGAAGGTGCGTGTCTGCGGCGCCATCGAATTGGCCGGCTTCAAGAATCCGACCAGCGCGTAGACCATGACGCTGGCGGCGATGAAATTGAACATGATGGTGGTGATGACGGTGTGCGAGCCGCGCCTGGCCTGCAGATAGGCCGGGATCAGTGCCCACAGCGCCCCCATCGCCGCAGCGGCAATGATCGCCAGCGGAAAGGTGAGCCACCATGGCAGCACGCTGTCGAAGGCCAGGCAGACGATGCCGATGCCGAGACCGGCGATATAGCCCTGTCCCTCGCCACCGATGTTGAACAGGCCGCAATGCGCCGCAACCGCCACCGACAGCCCGCTGAAGATGAAGGTGGTGGCGTAGAACAGCGTGAACGCAATGCCTTGCCCACGGCCGAAGGCGCCCTCGACCAGGACGGCGGCAGCGCGAAACGGATTTTCGCCGACCAGAAGCACGACGAGGCCGGCGACGACGAAGGCAACGGCGAGATTGATCACCGGGATCAGCCCGTAATCCGCCCAGGCCGGCAGCTTGGCGTAAGGCGTGCTCATTCCGCCGCCTCCCGGTGCTCGACGCCGGCCATCAGCAGTCCAAGCTCGCCTTCGCTCGCCTCGGGGCCGCGCTCGCCGACGATGCGGCCGGCAAACATCACCAGGATGCGGTCGGAGAGCGAACGGATCTCGTCGAGCTCGACCGACACCACCAGCACCGCCTTGCCCTGGTCGCGCATGGCGATGAGCCGCTTGTGGATGAATTCGATGGCGCCGACATCGACGCCGCGCGTCGGCTGGCCGACGATCAGCACGCCCGGGTCCTGTTCCATTTCCCGCGCCAGCACGATCTTCTGCTGGTTGCCGCCGGAGAAATTCGCGGTCTTGAGACGGCAGTCCGCCGGGCGGATGTCGTATTTGGCGATCTTGTCCCTCGCGTCGTCGCGGATCGCGTCGATGTCGAGGAACGGTCCCTTCAGGTATCGCGGATCGTCGTGATAGCCGAGGATCGAATTCTCGTTCTCCTCGAAGGCCAGCACCAGCCCGACATGATGACGGTCCTCCGGGACATGGGCGAGGCCGCGGTCGCGCAATTCGCCGGGATCGGCGGCCCCGGTCAGGTCGATCGGCCTGCCGTCGAGCATGACGGAGCCCGAGACGGCGCGCCTGATGCCGGAAATCGCCTCGAGCATTTCGGATTGCCCGTTGCCGGCGACGCCGGCGATGCCAACGATCTCGCCGGCGCACACATCGAAGGAGACGTCGTCGACCATGGTGACGCCACGCGAATCCTTCACCGTCAGGTTCTTCACCGCGAGCTTGACCCCGCCGGCTTCCGCCTCGCCCTTCTCGACCCTGAGCAGCACGCGGCGCCCGACCATCAGTTCGGCCAGTTCCCCGACCGTGGTCTTCGTGGTCTGCCTGGTCGCCACCATCGTGCCCTGGCGCATGACCGAAACCGTGTCGGTGATCGCCATGATCTCGCGCAGCTTATGGGTGATCAGCACGATCGTTTTACCCTGCTCCTTCAACTGCCTGAGGATGCGGAACAGATGGTCGGCTTCTGCGGGCGTCAGCACGCCCGTCGGCTCGTCGAGAATCAGGATCTCGGCGCCGCGATACAGCGCCTTGAGGATTTCGACACGCTGCTGCAGTCCGACCGGCAACTCCTCGATGATCGCATCGGGATCGACCTCCAGCCCATATTCGCGCTCGAGCCGTTCCAGCTCGGACCGCGCCTTGGCGATGCTCTTCTTCAGCAGCGCATCGCTTTCGGCGCCGAGAATGACGTTTTCCAGCACCGTGAAATTGTCGACCAGCATGAAATGCTGATGCACCATGCCGATGCCGAGCGCGATGGCGTCGTTGGGCGATTTGATCGACGCCGGCTGGCCGCCGACGCGGATCTCGCCACTGTCGGCCTGATAGAACCCATAAAGGATCGACATCAGCGTCGACTTGCCGGCGCCGTTCTCGCCGACGATGCCGTGGATGGTGCCGCGCACGATCTCCAGATTGATGTCGCGATTGGCGCGCACGGCGCCAAAACTCTTGTTGATGCCGATCAGCTCGATTGCGGCTTGCGCCATGCAGCCTTTCCCATCGTATTTTTATCGCTTGGTCAAAACGCCTAGCATGACGCCCCGCCTGTGCCAATTGCCGGAGCAGCGTTCACTCTCGACAAATCCCCGCGCGCTTGTCAATTTCGAACGTGGCCGCAGCCTGCACAATCGCCTGGATCGAGGATTTCAAATGACCATGCCCGACGACCGGCTGACGACGCTGGAAATCCGCGCCGCCGAGCAGGAGAAGACCATCGAGGAACTGTCCGGCCAGATCGCCGAGCAGTGGAAGGTGATCGAGCGCATGCAGCGCAAACTCGATGCGCTGGCCGACCGCTTCTTGGCGCTGGAGGAACAGGCCGCGCCCGACGTGCCGGTGACCAAGCCGCCGCACTGGTGAGCTTGCGGATAAGCAAGAAACCGCCGGGTTTTCACCGGCGGCTTCGAGCGGATCGGCAAGGTCGCGATCAATAGCTGGGCTACGCTGTGGAAAGCCGACGCTTTCGCTCTACGATGTACCCCCACCCCTAACCCCTCCCCACAGGGGGGAGGGAGACTTCCGTTGGCGCTGACCTCGGCAAATTGGCTCGCGGCAGCGTTCCCTCCCCCTTGTGGGGAGGGTTAGGGTGGGGGTCCTCTTCGCAAGAATCCGGTCCACCTTCGCAAGACACCGAATGCGATTGCCCTGCGATCAATAAGGGCAGGAATTGTCCGACATGTAATCATGCACCTTGATGGTACCGGCGATGATGTCGGCCTTGGCCTTTTCAACCGCCGCCTTCATCGCGTCGTCGACAAGCGCCTTGTTGTTGTCGTCCATGGCGTAGTCGACGCCGCCTTCCTTGAGGCCGAGATCGTTGATGCCGCCGGTGAACTTGTCGTTCTTGGCATCCATGAAGGTGTTGTACACGGCAACATCGACGCGCTTGACCATCGAGGTCAGCACCTTGCCGGGCTGCAGTCCATTCTGGTTGGAATCGACGCCGATGCCGAGCTTGCCGCCGTCGGCTGCTGCCTGCAGCACGCCGACACCGGTGCCGCCTGCCGCTGCGTAGATCACGTCGGCGCCCTGGTCGATCTGGGTCTTGGCGATCTCGCCGCCCTTGGCCGGATCGTTCCAGGCCGCCGGCGTGTCGCCGGTCATGTTCTGGATGACATCGGTCGCGCCGGCCGCCTTGGCGCCACCGACATAACCGCAGCCGAATCGGCGGATCAGCGGAATGTCCATGCCGCCGATGAAGCCGACCTTTTTGGTCTTCGAGGCCATCGCCGCCATCACGCCGACGAGATAGGAGCCTTCCTGCTCCTTGTAGACGACGGATCGGACGTTGGGCTTGTCGACGACCATGTCGATGATGGCGAATTTGGTCTCGGGAAACTCGACGGCGATCTTCTCCAGCGCATCTGCCCAGGAGAAGCCCGCCATGGCGATTGGATTGCGGCCATCCTCGGCGAAACGGCGCAGCGCCTGCTCGCGCTGGGTGGCGTTTGAGACCTCGAATTCCACATAGGCGATGCCGGTTTCGGCCTTGAACTTTTCGGCGCCGTTGTAGGACGCTTCGTTGAATGACTTGTCGAACTTGCCGCCGAGATCGTAGAGAAGTGCTGGCTGGATGTCCGCGGCGAAGGCCGGAAGAACCATCGCAGTTGCGGCCAGGAGGCCGAGAACGATACGTTTCATGTGATCCACACCCTGTCGGTTATTTTTCCGTTATGCACCGCCTGCCTGCCCGGTTCTCCGGCAGGCATGCGACATCAGACAGGAGTGTCTCCCTCCCGCTTCGGGCCAATCTGGCACGGCCCGAAGCAAAATTCACGCGGAATTTTGACCTGTTGGAAAAGCCGGGATCATCGTCCCGCCAAGGCCTCAGGCGGAGACGGCAGCCGGGATGGCGCAGGTGACGCCGGTGCCCTGCAGATTGCAATAGCCGTAGGGATTCTTCGCCAGATATTGCTGGTGGTCTTCCTCGGCGAAGTAGAATTCCGGTGCCGGAGCGATCTCGGTGGTGATCTTGCCGCGGCCGGCGCCGTGCAACGAGGCCTCGTAGGCGTCGCGCGAGGCGATCGCCGCCTGGTTTTGCGCATCGCCGAACGTGTAGATCGTCGAGCGGTATGTGGTGCCGACGTCGTTGCCCTGGCGCATGCCTTGCGTCGGATCATGGCTTTCCCAAAACAGCTTCAGAAGCTGTGCATACGAAACGATCTTCGGGTCGTAGACGACCAGCACGACTTCGGCATGGCCGGTCAAACCGGTGCAGGTTTCCTGGTAGGTCGGATTGGGGGTGACGCCACCGGCATAGCCGACGGCCGTGACCCAGACGCCCTCGACCTGCCAGAACATGCGTTCCGCGCCCCAGAAGCAGCCCAGCCCGAACATCGCCTTCTCCAGCCCGTCTGGATAGGGGCCCTTCAGCGGTCGCTTCGAGACAAAATGATTGGATGCCGTCGGGATAGGATTGGCGCGACCCGGCAGCGCCTCGGCAGGTTTTGGCAGGTTGAGCTTCTTGTTCAGCATGTCGCTGAGGAACATGTGCAGTCTCCCTTTCTCTTTGTTGGGGGCTTTCTCTTTGTTTGGGGACGCTGGAGAATTATCAAGTCTAGGCGAACCGCCCGGTCGGCCGCTCGCGCCGGTAGCCGATCATGTAGAGAACGAAGGCAAGCACCGCGAACACCGCGAAGCCGGGCTGGTTGAGCACCCAGGCGATGGCGCCGTCCCACAGCAGCGGACCAAGCCTGTCGCGGACGAAGCTTTCGAAGGCGCTTCGCGTATCCGGCGAGACGGCGAGCCAACTGGTGTTGAGCGGAGTCATGACCAGGGTGGAGGCCGCCACCGAGCGCGTCGCGTCGACCACCGCCATGATGACAGAAACCGAAAGCGCAACCATTGCGGCAAGACGGAAGACGAAGCGGAACACCCAGACCTTACCTCCCCGCAAGCTTTTCAGAAATATCTGTATCGGACTGATAAATAGGATCTGCGCGCTTTATCCGCAATTGCGACACGCGAAGTTGAACCGACGCCGCCGGTTCGCGTCGGAGAGGCGTCGGTCGGCTAGGAACAGAGCAGCTCTATCCGACAAAGCGAATAGAGCGTCTTGGCATTCGGCACCGGATCGACTAGATGAGCCCCGCGCCTGTTGCTTTGACGGCTCAGGTGCGGGGAAAAGGTGTCCGCTGGTTGACGGCGCCTACGGTGCGGAGTTCCGGACCGGGAATCCCTAAGGAGACGGCATCTCCCCAACCCGCGCGGCGAAACCGGCCGCGGTGAAAATGCCAGGACGGAGAGGTGGCCGAGTGGTTGAAGGCGCACGCCTGGAAAGTGTGTTTACGGGAGACCGTAACGCGGGTTCGAATCCCGCTCTCTCCGCCAGATGCCATTGATTTACTTGCGCAAATGGTTTTTCCTTTCTTCTTGCGTACGAATTTAGGTACGACATGAAGTTGCAGAAATTCAGGCCGAGATGGACATATGTTGCTTCGTTAGCGCGCACGAAGCTGCCCCAATTTGCGAGCCTGGTACCGGTCCTTGGGTACGCTGTGCTTTGGGCGACTCGTTTCAGGCGTTTGTGATGGAATTTTCCAAGCTCGGCCCATCTCTGTGGTTTTAGGCGGGGCGCGACCCGTATGCAGAAGACCCGCCGCTACATTTGCGAAGCGACGGGCCTCCACCCCACCCCATATCTTACCAGGCAAGTACGGTGCCAGACTTATTGACCCATTGCGGGGCGTAAGGGGTGACAGCCTGGCTCTGTGATTGTGGCCCCGTGCGTAAACCAGTGCGTGCCGGACTCGGCCGGCTTGAGTTCATTCCGCCAATGATGGCCCTGCTCCGCAATTTCAAAATGACCCACTACCGCAGCTTCTGGGCTCTCGCCCGGAATGGCGTCATTCTCTCTTCGGGGAGAGCGGGCGTGGGCAAAGGCCTCCGCAGGGCGGGTGGCGCGGCTTCGCAAAGCGCACATGATTTCGTCACGAGAGATGCCGATGTCGCCAAGGACGCCATCGGGTAAACGGCTCAACTGGTCCGTTGCCGATAACAGAGCCTTTCGCTCGGCGTGCGTGCCCATACGGCGGGCGGTGGCTGGCCCCGGGCCACGCATATAATAAAGCTCCGGCCGGTAGCGCCGCGCGGCGAATTTGCGAAACGCCGCAGCAAATTTTGTGACGGGAGCCAAGAATTTCATGACCGTTCCCTTTCCCTTCGCCGGCTTGAACACGAGCCGGCGGGCCTGGATGTTGCAAACAAGGATATGCCAGTCGAACCAGGCTCGGCTGTGGGAATTCCCACACCGGGGAAAACATTGGAAAACTCCGCTCCCAGTTTTGCTTTCCGGAAAGCGGGGCCTGCGGCCATCAAATTTCCTTGGATAGGGAGTAAGATGAAGTACACCTGATTGAACAAGAGGCTGTTGTGACAGGCTCTCCGGCCTTCATCTCAAGACTTTGCGATGCCGACCTCGCCGCGCTGACCAAACGGTGGCACGAGCGCAGCTATCGACACAACGAGCTAATCATTTCCCACGGCGACACTGGTCATGCATTGACTCGCAAAACCGCGATTTCAATTAGCATGCGCTTAATTAGTTCCAATTTTAACGAATCGTTGACCGCGCTGTCCCAGAATAGGACGGCGCGGTCAAACCCCAACCCGGGATTGCGCAGGCGGCTCCGGCAATCCAGCTCCCCCGCCTCACTGTCGGAGCCGCTTCCACACTCCTCTAGAATTACCAGCAACGGTTGAATCAACTGTTACCGCACTTGCTTTCCAGTGCGCTTTCCCAGTCGTTAAACTTTGATGGATCAGGGCTCTCGCCTTCACGGTTTGACGCTGAGACACCCATCAGCAGCGGTGTGGCTTCTAGCCGCAAGCAATTGCTTGAAGCAGTTCCCGACACCACATGATGTTCCATAGCCAGCCAAGCGAGATGAACTCGCCCGACGCAGTCGCTGCCCTCCACGGTGGAAACCAGACTATTGGATCATGGCGATGACGTACGGCCAACCTTTAGGAACCAGAAAGACATCATGCCAGAAAATACCAGACTGCCAACGAGCGACGTCCCCCTCATCAAGCTGGGCAGTTGTCAATGCCGCTTCCCGGTTCGCGAAGATCGGTCAGTGCCCGGCGGTCACCGCTTTTGTGCTGGGCCAACTTCGCCTGACCGCGTGTACTGCGATCACCACCACAGCATCGTGACCGCCGTCGAGCCTCGTCGAGCCCGTTCGGGTTTCCACCTCGCTCAACGACGCGCCGCGTAGGTAGATACCGGGCGGCTGCACCTCGTACCGGTCTCAAGGGCTCGATGTGATGCTCTCCCACGTGTACGGGCACCCACATCGTCGGGCCGAGCAGTCCAAGAGAGCCGCAGAACCATCCGCTTTCCATTGAACTCGCCGGAGCCGTCGAATTGCGGTGGCTGCCGGTGACAATGGTATCAGCCACGCATCATCGAGTGCAGGATGGCCTGCATGTGCTCTTCCAGGTCAAGTTCGCCCCGTGCCTCAGTGGCTAACAGGTACTCGGCCTTGGCTCGGCGGTCGCCTCGACTGATCGCAGGATAGGAGCAGATGGCCAGCAATGCTTCCTCTTCAATCCGGTCTGCCCTCTTGCGGTCGTGGCTGCTGCTGTCCGTTCGATGAACAACCCTGTGGAGCGCGACATAGGCCGCCTCATGGGCTCCAATCAGCGCCTGCAATTCGCGCGAGGCACCTTCCCCTTCAGCAAACGTCGGTTCAACGACCGAGGCTACGGCGGTGAACGCAAGAAGTGTACGGCGGGTGATTTCGGGCATGCCTCATATCCTTGCAGTCTGATCATGCAGGAACACCATAGCACCGAAACAACAGTTCGGAGAGGCGCTATGGAATGGGGCAGCGTTGTCTGCTGACAAAAATGTATCCGTTCCCGCAGTTGCTTGCCTCGCCTACTGCTGGCCGGTTGGGCCCGTCCTGTCGCCGTTTGGATTTGGTGCCGGAGCCTCGCGCACGTCTCGTGGCGGCGGGTCCACATGTTCAGGCTCCGGCGATGCTTCCTTGTCGGCACGACGGACAGGTGTCTTCTTTCGGGGCGGGCTTCGGTGGCGGGTCTTTGATCTTGTTTGGCATATCCAGTTAACCGGATCGCCAAGCTCTGGTTCCCGTGTGCCCATCAAAAGGCCCCGCCACCGTGAGGCAGCGGGCAACGGGTTGCGGAAACAGAAGAAGACAAAAAAGGTGCACTGTCACCGTAAGAAATCTTGTGCCGGCGGCGGCTGAAAGGAAAGTCGGGCACGGCTCAGATCAGCTGCTTCAGCCGGGAAGGCAGCAAGGTCGCCTCGAGGAAGCTTACCTAAGAAAATCCGGCAGCGTTATCTTGTGTCCATTCCGGTCGAATTCCGAGGTAAAGCTGTAGGAGCTGGAGAACTCGAAGCTGACCTTGTCGTAGAGGCCGGGTTTGCTGGAATAATCCTGCAACTCTTTAAACAGGATTTTCTGCTCGAGAGGCCAAGCCGATCCATCGGCCACGCTGCGCACCTCGCCGCAACCGACCTCGATGTCGACGACGGTCTTTTTCGATTGGACGTCTCCCAGAAAATGGAGCTGAACGTGACCGTCGGCGCGTTTGGTGTGCCCGTAGCTGTTCAGCTTGAAAACCTCCACAAGGTACTTGACCTCTTTATCGGCAATCTTTCTATTCCCTCGGTAGTATATTTTGGTATGCCTTACCCGCTGGATCAAATATTCCCTCTTGCACTGCGGTGCCGAGATTGAATTGTAGAATATCAGGTAGTGTACCGCTCTGTTGGCTCCAGTTTCTTTCCGAAATCCTTTCGCATAGTAGTCATCCAGGAATTGGTCTATCTCGACGCCAGCTTTCGCTGCGAGCTCCTTCTCCTCACGGTACACCTTGTTTTTGCTGTAGGTTTTTGGATCGTCCAAGGCTCCCGACTGCCTGGTGTCGCCTTCCATCCCTCGGCGCAATGTGACCTGCTCCAGGATGATCTCCGATGCCGATAAAGGTACCGAAAAGAGCACAATGCCCAGAGACAACAGATACTTCATACTTCACGCACCTCAGGGATAGCATGAGCCACGGCAGACAGTTGAACCGGGACGTTGCGGCCAATTCGCGGCCTGGTTGCCGCCCAGCCGGGCATGTCCGTAGCGGGCTCAATCGTCGCATAATCGCATAATACAGCGGTGGGCACGCCCATTGCCGAGCGCCCCACACAGATCCGACGAGCCCAATCAAGGCAAGGGGCATACGGCTCCTGCTTCGGCTAATTGACGGCGAAGCGCTGGTGCGGCCAAGGATGAAGGTTTGGGCAGCCAGTCGTTGGCCAGCCGCGTGAACCACTCCCAGGTCACGACGTGCTTCTGGCTGCGGCGCCGAAGCGCCCGTCGCTCAAAGGGGGCAGACAAAGCGCACTAGCTCTCGTCACCGAAACCCAGCAGCGACGCATTGCGTATGTGGCTGTGGTCGCCGCGAAGATGCCTGATGCGCAGCTTCACCCCGGGCCTGAGCCATTGTGTCCCCGGCCGTTTCTTCATGGCCTCTGGCGGCGGCCCGGCGTGCTCCCGAACCCGCTTGAACAGCCGCTCCTTCATGTCGCGGCCGAGGCTGATCAGGGCGGAACCGACATATTTCCCGGTGCCGGGCTGTGCCAAAAGGGCGAAGGCTGCCTCGCCGGGCTGGCGCTCGACGCCCAGCAGTTCGAATTCATCGACCGTGAAGCTCTTGGTCGTCAGCCAGTTCGAGGTCAGGCCGCTGCGATATTTGCTGTCGGCGCGCTTCGAGACAATTCCCTCAAGCTCGACCTCCTCGACGAGGTGGAAGAGCGACCGCGCGTCACCTGGCAGGGCCTCGCTGAACCGAATCCGGCTGTGCGGCTTGATGATACCGCTGAGAATTTCGCGGCGCGCCTTGCAGCCGACGTCGCGCAGATCATGGCCGTTCAGGTGCAGAATGTCGAATGCGCACAGGTACATGCCGTAGGGATTGTCGTGGACGGCGTTCTGGAGCGCGTTGAAGTCGGGCATGCCGGCCTTGTCGGTGACGACCGCCTCGCCGTCGATGATGGCGTTTTTCACCTCAAGCTCCGCCGCGGCTTCCAAAATGCCCAGGTACTGACGCGTCCAGTCCTTACCGGTTTCGGTATAGACGCGGATATCCTCGGGGCCGTTGATAATGATCTGGGCGCGGTAGCCATCCAGCTTGATCTCATGAATCCAGTTGTCACCCTCGGGCGGCATGGCCACCAGCTTGGGCTCCATCGGGGGAATGAACTCTAGCCGGCCGGTGCCGGCATCTGCCCGCCTGCGCATGGAACCCAGTCTAGGTCATCGGCGTATATTAGCCATAGTGAATATGATAAAATTCTAAAAGGACGTGCGATATGGCAGACGACAAAAGCAAACGCGACTTTCGCGACCGCAACAAGATATCGGCGGACGATGATTATGAAGTGAACTTCTTCGCTCTGCAGAATAACATCACGCCGGAGCAGGTGCGCGAGCTGATCCGCAAGCACGGCAACGATCGGGCAACCCTGACCGCCGCCGCGAAGGCATTGCCGGCACAATGATGACCAAACTCTCAGAGGTGCCGCGAGCCTTTTTGTTGGCTCAGCAATATCCTGACATCGTTTAGCGTGGAACCGCAGGCATTCCCGAGACTGAGCGCGCCGTTTCGGCGGAGAAAACCACGAAGGCAAAGATGAGCACGCTGGCAGCGACGATCATCGAGCCGGTGGCGACGATCGGCTCAAGCGCCGGATTTCCATGCAGCATCAAGTAGAGGGCCGGCAACATCACCACCAAGCCAAAATTATAGACGCCATAATGGACCATTGCGATAGTGCGGGCGGCTTTTGTCGGGTTCAGGGCGTAGTACCCACCGAATATTGCACTTGTTACCCATCCCAGGAGATTGATGTGTGCGTGAGCCGGGTAGGCGCCGTGATTGCCTGAAATTGCCATTTGCAGGCCGGCTGCAATTCCCAGAATAAGAAAGACGATCGCTGTCTTGAAAAAGAGTTCCGAGATTTTCGGCATGTCATGTCCTCCCAAGCCGTTGCAGGCGGCCCGGCAGCCTGTTGGGGGTGACCGGCTGGCCACCGGGCCTAACCGGCTTGCGCCGGCTGATGAAAACATGCGCTCACCCTAATATAAATGCAACATCGAGATACCGGGTGCGCACAGCGGAGTTTGACGATCTGGACTCCCGTCCCAAAGCGGGCGGCCGGAAAGCGATTTCGGTTCAATCGTCCGCGTGGAAAACGCTAGCCAGGACGCCGCAGGTGTTCGACAAGCGCGCGCAGCTTCGGCGCGACGTTGCGACGGCTCGGATAATAAAGGTAGAAGCCGGCAAAGCGCGGGCAATAGTCGACGAGAACCGGCACCAGTTCGCCCCGAGCGATCCACGGGCGAAAGCTTTCCTCCATGCCGAAAGTGATGCCGGCTCCGGCGATGGCGAGCTTTATCATCAACGCCATGTCGTTGGTCGTGATCTCCGGCGCAACCGCGACGCTGAACTCCTTGCCGTCCTCGGCGAATTCCCAGCGATAGGGCGCGACCTTCGGGGCGCGACGCCAGCCAATGCAGCGATGGCCCGCGAGTTCCTGCGGATGCGACGGCTCGCCAAACCGATCACGATAGGCCGGCGCGCAGGCGGCCAGCTGCCGCTCCTCACCGGCGACAGGCACCGCGATCATGTCCTGCTCGATCACCTCGCCGAGCCTGACGCCGGCATCGTATCCCTCGGCGACGATATCGAATTCCTCGTCCGTCACCGTGATGTCCATCCGGACCTCCGGATTGGCTTCGGCAAAGGTCGCCAGGAACGGCCCTGAAAGAAAGCGCTCGGCGATCGACGAGACGGCGAGCCGCAACTGCCCGCGCGGACGCCCGCGCAGGTCCCCTGTGCTCTCCATTGCGGCGCGCATGTCGGCGATGGCGGGCGCTATCTCGGCGTAGAGGCGTTCGCCAGCCTCGGTCAGGCTGACGCTTCGCGTCGTGCGCTGGACCAGCCCGATACCGAGCGTCTCTTCCAGCCGCTTCATCGTCTGGCTGACCGCCGAGCGGGTGACGCCCATCCGGTCCGCAGCCGCGCGAAAGCTCCGCTCCTCGGCGACGAGGGCGAAGACGGCAAGCGCATTGAGATCCGGCTGCATTGGTTAGCTGTGCTTTCGACGCTGTAAACGAATGGTCGTCTTATCGCTACAGTGAAACAGATCCATCTTCGTGGCAACCGCTGCATCGCGGTTCAAGGATCAACCAGACGGAGACCGAACATGTCCCTCAACCCAAACTTGTCCCCCAACAAAGTCGTGCTCATCACCGGGGCTTCGAGCGGCATTGGCGCCGCCATCGGCCGGGAGCTCGGTGCCGCCGGGGCAAAGGTCATGCTGGGTGCGCGCCGCACCGGTCGGCTGGACGCCCTCGCAGAAGAGATCAGGGCAAAGGGCGGGGAGGCACTGACACGCCGCCTGGACGTGACCGACCGCGCCGATGTCGCCGCCTTTGCCGAAGCGGCGCGCCAGGCCTGGGGGCGCGTCGATGTGATCGTCAACAATGCCGGCGTCATGCCGTTGTCGCTGATGGCCTCGATGAAGGTCGACGAATGGGAGCGAATGGTCGACGTCAACATCAAGGGCGTGCTCTACGGCATCGCTGCGGTGCTGCCGCAGATGACGGCCCGAGGCTCCGGCCATGTCGTCAACATCGCCTCCATCGGCGCGCTTTCGGTATCGCCGACAGCCGCTGTCTATTGCGCAAGCAAATACGCGGTCCGCGCCATCTCCGATGGCTTGCGGCAGGAGCACGACAACATCCGCGTCACCTGCATTCATCCCGGCGTGGTCGAGAGCGAGCTCGCCGGCACGATCACCGATCCGATCGCAGTGGAAGCGATGAAGACCTATCGCGCCATTGCGCTGCAGCCCGACGCGATCGGCCGTGCCGTGCGCTTTGCCATCGAACAGCCGGACGATGTCGACGTGAACGAGATCGTCATCCGGCCGACAGCCAGCAAGTAGTCCTATGAAACAGATTTCCATACTTGCCGCTGCCGTGCTTGTTGCCGGCGCGGCCGGCTTATCCGCACAGAAAGGTTTTGCCCAAATGAATATCGCGCAGAATTCCGTTACCCCAGCTTCGGCAAGCCACTCCTATGTCGGGATGTGGGTCACGGCGGATGGCCATATCCGCCACAACTTGCTTCCAAATGGTCGCTATGACGAAGCGCGCGGGAACCGTGACAGCGCATACCAGGGGCGCTATGAGATCCGGGGAAATCACATCGACTACTGGGACGACACCGGCTTTACCGCTGACGGAACGTTCATCGACGGCGTGCTGCACCACGCCGGCATGATCTTGTATCGGGAGAAGTAGATGACGTTCGTATTTCGATAAAAAGATTTCGCATGGCGCCGCTGCACCATATGTCTCTGGTGCGCAGCCAAAAACAGGGGCTCACCTTGCCAACCGAACCACGTTCTCCACGTCTTGCAGTGCTGATCGACGCGGACAATACCTCGGCCAAGATTGCCGACGGTTTGTTCGAGGAAATCGCGAAGATCGGCGAGGCAAGCGTCCGTCGCATCTACGGCGATTTCTCTAGCACCCGCTCAAAGGCATGGGCGGATGTGCTGTCGAAGCATGCGATCATCCCGCAGCAGCAATTCGCCTACACCACCGGCAAGAACGCATCCGACATCACGCTCGTCATCGACGCCATGGACCTTCTCCACAGCGGGCGGTTCGAAGGCTTCTGCCTGGTGTCGTCCGACAGCGATTTCACCCGCCTTGCCGCTCGCATCAGGGAGCACGGGATCGACGTTTATGGGTTTGGCGAGCAGAAGACGCCGGAGAGTTTCCGGCAGGCTTGCCGCCGGTTCGTATACACCGAGAACCTGCTGCCGACTGCGCCAGCCAACGCGAACGATGCGGCGCCGACGAAGTCCTTGCAGCCGCCCAGCGCCGCGACGCCGATCATCACCAGGGTCATTTCACAGATGGGAACCGAGGACGGCTGGGTGCCGCTCGGCATTGTCGGCAATCAACTCGCCAATCTGGCATCGGACTTCGATCCCAGGACCTTCGGCTTTCGCAAGCTGAGCGATCTCGTGCGCAAGACCAATGCCTTTGAGATCGATCATCCCGAGGGTGGAGCGATGCGTATAAGAGTCAAGCCAGCTGCGAAGGGCAGAGAGAAATCGAGGTCGGCAGCATCGCGCTGAGCCCTGCAAAAAGCTAGCTGTCCCAGTCCAATTGGTGTCCGATCGGCCTCTGGTCGGACCACAATTTCGCTGGCGAAAACCTCCATTCGGCGTATTATTCTCGTGGCAGAGAGTTCATGGCGGAGGAGGCCAATGGACATCGTTTCGAGAGCGCCTGTCGTTGACTTGCCGGCCCATGAACTCGTTTCATCTGCGCTTTCAAAATTCCGCGCCGGCGACACCATATCGACCAGAGCCGCAATAGATACCATCCGCCGGGCAGGCCCAGCTTGTACGGACAGCGACGACCAACTGGTCGAGCTTATCGTCATGACCGCAATTGGTAGGACCATGGGGATCGTGTTCGACCATCGGTGCCGCTGATGCACATCGCCCGGCCCGCAATTGGCTTGCGCACTGTCTAAAATGAGACTGGCGACATAAGCCACTCAGTAACCATGAATTGTGATCGGGATTGATCGCGCCATTCGCTGTCGGAACGAATAATCCGGCTGCGCCGTTGCTGTCCTTGGAGTCGAGGATTGACGGCAATGCGTGATGAACAATTCGACGTTCCGGTGACGATCGAGAGCGAACGCACCGGACGCCGGCTTTCTGTGACGAGGACGGTCCAGGCGGCCTCGCTTCTGGTCGACAAATGGCCAGACGAAAAGCGCGGGCCGAAATATCGCGCGGCCTTGAAAGCCATGATGGATGCGATGGAGCAGCGGCGGGCGGTTGGCACTGCGCGGCGGGCATTCACGGCGGCAGCCAAGGAAGCCCATGTGTTTGTGCGCGAAGGCCGGCATTAAGGCGCGCCACGTCTGAAGAGCGCGATGCGACGTGCTTTTGGTTCTTGTTTTTAGGGATGTCGTTGCCCAAGACCATGTCGTTGTCCCAAAACCGCTGCGCACTTTTGGGCGACATGCATTAAGGAACCTCACGAAATCTCCGCCGTTATGCTCCAGGTCCAAGAGACTGTTTCGAAAGTCGCTCCGGCGAGTCATATGGTGGTGGTTTCGAGAACGGAGCGCAGCGGACGTTCGGGTCCGTGAGCACCGGAAGCGCAGAA
Organism: Mesorhizobium sp. WSM4820; assembly: GCF_055811075.1. NCBI lineage: Bacteria > Pseudomonadati > Pseudomonadota > Alphaproteobacteria > Hyphomicrobiales > Phyllobacteriaceae > Mesorhizobium > Mesorhizobium sp. WSM4820. The sequence continues at coordinate 50,417 of NZ_JBVVQN010000011.1, forward strand.
AACGCCATCAGATGGCCGCCGGAGTAGACTTTCCAAACAGCCTCTAAGTGAGGAGAGAACTGCCATGCCAGACGACAAGACCAAGACCGACAACCGCGATCGCTCACAAGTAGCCGGCGACGAAGACTATGAGGTGAGGCATCTCGCCGAGGAAGCCGGCATCACTCCCGACCAGGCTCGCACGCTGATCAAGCGCCACGGCACCGACCGCAAAGTGCTGAACGAAATCGCCAAGAGCATAAAGGCATTGTGATGGCTGACAAACGGACCGCAATGGCAGATCGGAAGAAACGCGAACCGGACGACAAGGAGGCCCTGCGCCTGGCCGAGACAACTGACGTTTCGCCCAACCAGGCGAAGGATCTGATGCGCAAGCACGGCAAGGACAGCGCCAAGGTCGAGAAGGAAGCCAAGAACTTCAAGGCCGAAGGCTGAGCAGCCGATTTGGCGGCGCGAGTCCGCCCTCGTTCCCGCATCAGCTTCGCACGCGCCAGCCATTCGCTCGCCGGACGACAGCCGCATTCCGTTCTTCGATGAACTGGGCGGGAAGCGGGCGTATGCGCCGAAATCGTTGATTTTCAGTGGCTCCGCGCCGGTGCACGACTTGTCTTCGAGCGCCGCGCAGAGAACCGCGACGGCAAATCCTTTATAGGATTCCTATTTCTTTCCTCTTCGCCACGTCTCGAACCTTTATGGGGTTTGGATCCATATTCCGTCGGGAAGGACACATCTCGGTCGCCATTATCATCGCGACAGAGTGTCTTCACATGACTTCAACGCTGCCCGGCTGCAGGCAAGCCAGTGCAAAAACGAAAATAAGGAACAGCTCCGATGGACATCATCGTTCTCGGGATAGGGTTTTTGTTTTTCGCCCTGTTCTTCGCCTTCGTCAAAGCCTGCGACAGTCTTTAGGCGGAAGGACCGCAACATGCTTGTCGACTATATCCTCGGTGGCGCTGTGACCCTGTTCCTTCTCGTCTACCTGACATACGCCCTCATTCGCCCAGAACGTTTCTAACGGCAACTGGCGCAGGCACGGAAGGCTATTTCAATGACTTTCAACGGATGGATGCAGATCCTCGTCTATTGCGGGATCGTCGTTTTGCTGGTGAAGCCGCTCGGCGGCTACATGTATCGCGTTTTCAGCGGCGACCGCACATTCCTCTCGCCGATTTTGGGTCCTGTCGAGCGCAGCCTTTATCGCATCTCGGGGACCAGCGAGCGTGAGGACCAGCACTGGACCACCTACGCGGCGGCCGTGCTGTTCTTCAACCTCGCCGGCTTCCTGGTGCTCTACGCCCTGCAACGGCTGCAAGGCAGCCTGCCTTACAATCCGGCCGGCATGAGCTCCGTCGAACCCGGGCTCGCCTTCAACACCGCCGCCAGCTTCATGACCAACACCAACTGGCAGAACTACGGCGGTGAAAGCACGATGTCCTATCTCGTGCAGATGGCCGGCCTCACCGTGCAGAACTTCCTGTCCGCAGCGACCGGCATCGCCATCGCAATCGCGCTGATCCGCGGCTTCACCAAGGCTTCCGGCAAATCGATCGGCAATTTCTGGGTCGATATGACCCGGTGCACCCTTTACCTGCTGTTGCCGCTCTGCATGGTGCTGACGCTGGTCTATGTCTATCTCGGCATACCGCAGACGCTCAGCGCCTATCTCGACGCCACAACCCTGGAGGGCGCGCGGCAGACGATCGCGGTCGGGCCGGTTGCCTCGCAGATCGCCATCAAGATGCTCGGCACCAATGGTGGCGGCTTCTTCAACGCCAATGCCGCGCATCCCTTCGAAAATCCCGATGCGATCTCGAATCTGATCCAGATGGTTTCGATCTTCGCCATCGGTGCGGCGCTGACCAACGTCTTCGGCCGCATGAACGGCGACCAGCGCCAGGGTTGGGCGATCTTGACTGCAATGGGCGTCCTGTTCATCGCCGGCGTTGCCGTCTGCTACTGGGCGGAAGCATCAGGCAATCCGCTGGTCCATGCGCTGGGCATCGACGGCGGCAACATGGAAGGCAAGGAAACGCGCTTCGGCATCGCTTTGTCGGCGCTGTTTGCGGTGATCACCACCGCCGCGTCCTGCGGCGCCGTCAACGCCATGCATGACAGCTTCACAGCGCTTGGCGGCATGATCCCGATCATCAACATGCAGCTCGGCGAGGTCATTGTCGGCGGTGTCGGCGCCGGTCTCTACGGCATCCTGATGTATATCGTGATCGCCGTCTTCGTCGCCGGACTGATGGTCGGACGCACGCCCGAATATCTCGGCAAGAAGATCGAGGCCAAGGAGGTCAAGATGGCGATGCTCGCCATTCTCTGCCTGCCGCTGGCGATGCTGATCTTCACCGCCATCGCGGTGGTGCTGCCGACAGGCGTCGCTTCGATGGCCAATGCCGGCCCGCACGGCTTCTCCGAAGTTCTCTATGCCTACACCTCGGCTGCCGCCAACAACGGCTCGGCCTTTGGCGGCCTGACCGGCAACACGCCCTGGTACAACGTCACGCTTGCCATCGGCATGCTGATGGGCCGCTTCCTGGTCATCATCCCGGCTCTGGCGATCGCCGGCTCGCTGGTCGCCAAGAAGACGGTGCCCGCCTCCGCCGGCACCTTTCCGACCGACGGGCCGCTGTTCGTCGGGCTGCTGGTCGGCGTCATTCTGATCGTCGGCGGCCTCACCTTCTTCCCGGCGCTGGCAGTCGGGCCGATCGTGGAGCACCTGGCCGGCATCCACGGGCAGACTTTCTGAACCGTCCCACCTTGGATGAATGTCATGTCCTGGCTCAAATCCATACGTCGCAAGATTCGGCATCGAGACGATCGGAAAGGGGCAACCCCGCCTCCTTTCCCGACCCCGCCGGCTTTTCCGACCTTGTCCACGTTCTTCGGCATTGCGGCAGTCATGATCGTGGTCTGGCTGCTGGCCTCCGCGCTTCCGCATCTGCTTTCGGCATCCGATCGATCGGTGCCGTCCAATAATATCGATACTGGAGCCACCAAATGAGCCAGTCCAAATCCGCTGTCATCATGGATGCCCGTATCCTGCTGCCCGCCGTCGACGGCGCCTTCAGGAAACTCAACCCGCGCACCTTGATGCGCAATCCGGTGATGTTCGTCGTCGCCGTCGTCTCGGCGCTCACCTCAGTCCTGTTCGTCAAGGATCTCGTCACCGGCGGCGGCGATCTCGGCTTCTCGCTGCAGATCATCATCTGGCTGTGGTTCACCGTGCTTTTCGCCAACTTCGCCGAAGCGGTCGCCGAAGGCCGCGGCAAGGCCCAAGCCGATTCGCTGCGCAAGGCTCGCACCGAGACCCAGGCCAAGCTGTTGAGCGGCGACGACCGCACCAGGTTCAAGCTGGTGCCAGGCACCAGCCTGAAGGTCGGCGACGTGGTGCTCGTCGAGGCCGGCGACATCATTCCGTCGGACGGCGAGGTGATCGAAGGCGTCGCTTCGGTCAACGAGGCGGCGATCACCGGCGAATCGGCTCCGGTGATCCGAGAATCCGGCGGCGACCGTTCGGCGGTGACCGGCGGCACGCAGGTTCTGTCCGACTGGATCCGCGTGCGCATCACCGCGGCCTCCGGCCACACCTTCCTCGACCGCATGATCTCGCTGGTCGAAGGCGCTGCGCGCCAGAAGACGCCCAACGAGATCGCGCTCAACATCCTGCTCGTCGGCATCACGCTGATCTTCGTGCTGGCCACGGCAACGATCCCGAGTTTCGCCGCCTATTCGGGCGGCACCATTTCGGTGACCGTCCTCGTCGCCCTGTTCGTCACCTTGATCCCGACGACGATCGGCGCGCTGCTTTCGGCCATCGGCATCGCCGGCATGGATCGCCTGGTGCGGTTCAACGTGCTGGCGATGTCGGGCCGCGCGGTCGAGGCGGCGGGTGACGTCGACACGCTGCTGCTCGACAAGACCGGCACGATCACGCTCGGCAATCGCCAGGCGACGGCATTCCGCCCGGTCAAGGGCGTCACCGAGCAGGAGTTGGCCGACGCGGCGCAGTTGGCCTCGCTTGCCGACGAAACGCCGGAAGGCCGCTCGATCGTCGTGCTGGCGAAGGAGAAATACGCCATCCGTGCCCGCGACATGGCAGCACTGCATGCCGCTTTCGTGCCCTTCACCGCGCAAACCCGCATGAGCGGCGTCGACATCGATGGCTCTTCGGTTCGCAAGGGCGCGGTCGATTCGGTGCTCGCGTTCGTCAATCAGTCGACGGTCGCTACGCATGGCACGCGCCCCGGCAGCGACACCGTCCGCGATCTGCAGGCGATCGCCGACGACGTCGCCAAATCCGGCGGCACGCCGCTTGCGGTCGAGCGCGACGGACGCCTGCTCGGCGTCGTCCATCTCAAGGATATCGTCAAGGGCGGCATCCGGGAACGCTTCGCCGAACTGCGCAAGATGGGTATCCGCACGGTCATGATCACCGGCGACAACCCGATGACGGCGGCGGCGATCGCGGCGGAGGCCGGCGTCGACGATTTCCTTGCCCAGGCGACGCCCGAGGACAAGCTGAAGCTCATCCGCGACGAACAGGCCAAGGGCAAGCTCGTCGCCATGTGTGGCGACGGCACCAATGATGCGCCGGCCCTTGCGCAGGCCGATGTCGGCGTCGCCATGAACACCGGCACCGTCGCCGCACGCGAAGCCGGCAATATGGTCGATCTCGACAGCGATCCGACCAAGCTGATCGAGATCGTGGAAATCGGCAAGGCGCTGCTGATGACGCGCGGCTCGCTGACGACCTTCTCGATCGCCAACGACGTGGCCAAGTATTTTGCCATCATCCCGGCCATATTCGCCGTCTTCTACATCGCGCCGGGGCAGACGTCAGGTCCGCTGCAGGCGCTCAACATCATGCATCTGGCAACGCCGCAGAGCGCCATTCTCTCGGCCATCATCTTCAACGCACTGATCATCGTCGCGCTGATCCCGCTGTCGCTAAGAGGCGTCAGATATCGCGCCGTCGGCGCCGGCGCGCTGCTCGGCCGCAACCTTCTTGTCTACGGCCTCGGCGGCCTCGTCGCCCCCTTCGTCGGCATCAAGGCGATCGACATGGCCATCACCGCGCTAGGCCTCGCATAGGGAATCAAGTCCATGCTCAAGCAAATCAGACCCGCGATCACCATGATCGTTTTCTTCACCATCCTGACCGGCCTGATCTATCCGATCGGCATGACCGGCATCGCCCAGGCCTTGTTCCCGCGCCAGGCCAATGGCAGCCTGATCGAGAGGGACGGCAAGCTCGTCGGCTCCGAGCTGATCGGCCAGGCTTTTGCCAGCGAGCGCTATTTTCATGGCCGGCCGTCGGCTGCCGGCGACGGCTACGACGCCGCCGCTTCGAGCGGCTCGAATCTCGGGCCGACCAACGCCAAGCTGATCGACCGCGTCAAGAGCGATGCCGACAGGCTGAAAGGGGAAAATCCGAACCAGCCGGTGCCGATCGATCTGGTCACGACTTCAGGCAGCGGCCTCGATCCGCATATCAGCCCCGAGGCCGCCTATTTCCAGGTCGCCAGGGTGGCCAGGGCCAGGGGCGTCGATGAAGCCAGGGTCAAATCCCTTGTCGACAGCCACCTCGAGGACCGCGAACTCGGTTTGATGGGAGAGCCTGTGGTCAATGTGCTGGCGCTCAACCTGGCGCTGGACGAGGCCACCAGGCAATGAATGGTGGGAAGCAATGAGTGGTGGGCTGGGGATCGACACCATCCCCGGCGCCATTCATGATCGATTGTGATGCCGGACGACAGAAGCAACGAAACCAGACCCTCACCCGACGCCCTGCTTGACCGTGCGGAGCGGGAGGGGCGCGGTCGTCTGCGGATTTTTCTGGGTGCAGCACCCGGTGTCGGCAAGACCTATGAAATGCTGATGTCGGGCCGTGCAAGATTGGCCGACGGAGTGGACGTGGTGATCGGCGTCGTCGAGACGCACGGCCGCAAGGAAACCCAGGTGCTGGTCGACGGCTATGAGGTGATTCCGCGTCGTCGGGTCGACTACAAGGGGCGCGCCCTCGAGGAGATGGACCTCGATGCCATCCTTGCCCGGCGGCCGGCGCTGGTCCTCGTCGACGAACTGGCCCATACCAACGCGCCGGGCAGCCGCCATCCCAAGCGCTATCTCGACGTTCAGGAAATCCTGACGCACGGCATCGACGTCTACACCACGCTCAACATCCAGCATGTCGAAAGCCTGAACGATGTCGTGGCGCAGATCACGCGCGTCAGGGTGCGCGAGACGGTTCCAGACTCCATCATCGATCAGGCCGACGACATCGAGATCATCGATCTCACGCCCGACGACCTGATCAAGCGACTCGAGGAAGGCAAGGTCTACATCCCCAGCACCGCCCGGCGCGCGATCGAGAATTATTTCTCGCCGGGCAATCTGACGGCGCTCAGGGAACTTGCGCTGCGCCGCACCGCCCAGCGCGTCGACGAGCAGTTGCTGACCCACATGCAGGCCCACGCCATACCCGGACCCTGGGCGGCGGGGGAAAGGGTTCTCGTCTGCGTCGACGCGCGTCCGGGCGGGGCGGCCCGCGTCCGCTATGCGCGGAGATTGGCCGACCGGCTCCGCGCCCCCTGGACGGCGCTTCACGTCGATACCCCTCGTTCAGCCGCCACGTCCGAGGAGGCCAAGGATCGGCTGGCGACGCTGCTGCGCCTTGCCGAGCAACTCGGCGCCGAGGTAACGACCATTCCAGGTCAGAACGTCGCGCAGGACATCGTTCGCCATGCGACCGCCAACAACTTCACCCATATCGTGATCGGCAGGCCGACCCGATCGCGCTGGCGGGAATTGATCGAAGGCTCACTCACTTATGATCTCATCCGCCATGCCGGCGACATCAGCGTCCATGTCATTTCGGGAAACGAACGCAACGCCGAGGCGACGTCGAGGGCTGTCAAGACGGCGGACGAGCAGTGGCAATTCGAGATCTGGCCCTATCTCAAGGCCACGGCCTACGTTGTAGGCTCGCTCGCCTTCGCCGTCCTTCTCCACCAGTTTCTCGACGTCCGCAATCTGGCGATCATCTTTCTCATCGGGGTTCTGACATCGGCGGTGACCGGGGGTCTCTGGCCGGCTTTGTATGCCTGCGTCGTCAGCGCCATTGCCTTCAACTATTTCTTCCTGGAACCACGTTACACGCTGACGATCCAGGATCCGGAGAGCATCGTGGCGCTGGCTGCCTTCGTGGTTGTTGCGGTCATTGCCAGCAATCTGACAGTGCGCGTGCAGCGACAGGCGGTCGCTGCCCGCTCGCGGGCACGCGCCACGGAAGATATCTATCTCTTCTCGAAGAAGCTCGCCGGCGCCGGCACGCTTGACGACGTGCTCTGGGCGACTGCCTTCCAGATAGCTTCGATGCTGAAGTTGCGCGTGGTGCTGCTGCTGCCGGAAAACGGCACGATCACCGTCAAGGCCGGTTACCCACCCGACGACACGCTGGCCGAGGCCGACATCGCGGCCGCCCGTTGGGCCTGGGAGCACGATCGTCCCGCGGGCCGCGGCGCTGACACACTTCCCGGAGCAAGACGCCTGTATCTGCCGTTGCGGACCGGGCGCACCGCTGTCGGCGTCGTCGGCCTCGACAACGACAAGCAAGGTCCGCTGTTGACGCCCGAGCAGCAGCGCCTGCTGGACGCGCTCGCCGACCAGGCGGCAGTCGCCATCGAACGCATCCAGCTTGTTGCCGACGTCGACCGGGCCAAGCTCGAGGCCGAGGCGGACCGCCTGCGCTCGGCGCTGCTGACCTCGATTTCCCACGACCTGAAGACGCCGCTTGCCGCCATCATGGGCGCCGCCGGCACATTGCGGGAATTTGCACCGGCGCTTCCCGAAACGGACCGGGCGGAACTGCTGTCGACCGTGCTCGACGAATCGGAACGGCTGAACCGCTTCATCGCCAATCTGCTTGACATGACCAAGATCGAATCCGGCGCGATGGAGCCGAACTACGCGTTCCACTATGTCGGCGACATTGTCGGCACCGCCTTGCATCGAGCCAGAAAAATCATTGGCGAACACAAGACCGAAGTCGACATTCCCACGGATCTGCCGATGCTGAGGGTCGACCCCGTCCTGTTCGAGCAGGCGCTGTTCAATCTCCTCGACAATGCCGCTAAATTTGCCCCGCCTGGTTCGACGATCCGCCTGCAGGGCTGGGCGGACAATGGTTCCGTCATCCTGCAGATCATGGACGAGGGGCCAGGCATTCCGCCGGCGGATCTGGAGCGCATTTTCGACACGTTCCACCGGGTGCGCAAGGGCGATCAGGTCCGTGCCGGCACCGGGCTTGGGCTCTCGATCTGCCGTGGCTTCATCGAGGCGATGGGCGGGACGATTTCGGCGGCCAACAGAACCGACCGCTCGGGTTCGGTTTTTACCATCAGAATGCCGGTGCCGACGGAACTGCCCGCGGTGGACGACGACCCCAACGGCGATGACCGAAATGTGGGCGACCCCGACGTGGCTAAATTGGCATGACGAATCTGGACGTCAGGATATTGGTCGTCGATGACGAACCGCCGATCCGCAAGCTGCTCCGCGTCGGCCTTGGCAGCCAGGGCTATGCGATCAGCGAGGCGCCGAACGCTAAGACGGCGATCGAACTCGTGGAGACGGAAAAGCCGGACCTGATCCTGCTCGATCTCGGCCTGCCCGGCATGGGCGGCCACGAATTGCTGCGCAAATGGCGGGACGACAGCCTGGATGTTCCCGTCGTCATCCTTTCCAGCCGCACCGACGAGGCCGGCATCGTCTCGGCACTTGATTTCGGCGCCGACGACTATATCACCAAGCCGTTCGGCATGAACGAGCTTGTCGCGCGCATCCGCGTGGCGCTCCGCCACAAGTTCCAGCAGCAAGGCGAGAAGCCGGTCTTCCACACCGGCGATCTCACGGTCGATCTGGTGAAGCGCATCGTCATGATCGAGGACAGGGAGATAAAGCTCTCGCCGAAGGAGTACGACATCCTGCGCATCCTCGTGCAGCACGCCGGCAAGGTTCTCACCCACCAGTTTCTTTTGAAGCAGGTCTGGGGCGATTCGACCGACGTGCAGTATCTCAGGGTCTATGTGCGGCAGCTCAGGCAAAAGATCGAGAAAACGCCCGACCAGCCGCGTTACATCACCACCGAAACCGGCGTCGGATACCGCCTGCGCGAAGTTGACTGAAGCGAGGGCCGCGGGCGAGCCCGTCTAACCCCGCTGCGGGGCTGGCGTCCTACCATCAGCCGCCTGTTGCGGCTGATCCAGCGCTCCACAACCAAGCGTCCCGCTTGCACGGCGAAGCCGACTTGATCAGCTTTTCCTTTAACGATCTTGACAGCGATCGAGATGGCTTCGGCCACACGGTCCCTGATGTCTAGGATCGGCGATTAACCATCGGTTGATGGGAGAGGTCGACGCGAGGCGTTCGGGACCGGACCGGGCGCCGTCCCGATCTGGATGCCGGCGGCATGCGGGGTAAAGGACGAGAGCCCGACCTCTTGCCGGCGGCATAGCCGCGGCCGCCACTGTCACGGCCTGGCGCGCACGTCGCGCATCGCGAGAACGCGCATAATTGAATGTCACACTTGCTGGTTGCATTACAATATGAAATTTTGTGTTATCGTACCCCCACAAATTCTCTTTAACAAAATCATGGTTAACAGCTGCTTGCCGCAGGTTAGCCACAGTCGGCTTTTACCAAGCGTGATTGGGGAAATTCTACAACTTGGCGGGACCGTCCAAAAACGAAACAGTGGAGCGACGACCTAATGCCGCAACATAGCGCACAAGAACAATATCTACTTGAACTTATCAACGCGGAGAGGGCTAAGGCCGGCGTGCAGCCGCTGGCCTTTGACAATGATCTCAGCGAGTCGGCTGAGGGGCACAGCAGATGGATGCTTGCAACCGACACCTTTTCTCACACGGGGTCGGGAGGCTCCTCGCCCACCCAGCGCATGAAGGCGGCTGGCTACACCCTCGCCGGCTCCTGGGCGACAGGGGAGAACATCGCGTGGGCTACGACCAGGTCACCGACAGGCTATAATGACGAGATTCTGCTCCTGCACAACAACCTGATGAACTCCCCGGGTCATCGTGCCAACATCCTCAACGGCAACTTCCGCGAGGTAGGGCTTGGATTCGAGGTTGGCGATTACCGGGGGCGCTCCAGCGGTTTCGTGACGGAGAATTTCGGCAAGACAGGATCAGACCTGTTCCTGACCGGTGTGGCGATCGACGACAAGGACGGGGACAGGTTCTACGATCCCGGTGAAGGTCTATCCGGTCTCACCATCACGGCAAAGAGTTCGACGGGCACGACGTTTACGGCGAAGACCACGGGCGCCGGCGGCTACGACCTCGCCCTCAAGCCGGGCACCTACACAGTAACCTTCTCGGGGGCGGGCATCGAAGCTTCGACGCGCACCGTCTCTGTCGGGAGCAAGAACGTCAAACTCGATCTCGTCGATCCGAAGCAGGGATCGGTCGCTGCCGTTCAGGATGAACCTGCGGCTTCCGATCCGGCGCCGCAGCAGGCCCCGACGCCAACCGCGCCAGCTGAACCGGCCCCGACAACGCCGCCGGCTTCTGGGCAGCCGGTTTCTGGCCAGCCGGACTCTGGCCAGCCGGTTTCTGGCTCCCAGTGGCTTGCAAACTTCTTCGGCAAACAGGGCGCAAACTTCCGGTCTGAGCAGACCCTGGCCGAACATGAGGAGGCCGAAGCAACGCCTGGCACGGCTAAGGAGAGTGGCGCACAGGTGGCGCTTGAGGGCGATAACATCGTGTTTCCACAACTCGGGAACGCTCGGGGCCAACTCGACGACGCTATCGAGCAGGTCCGGGACGCTGTATCGACCGCGCTAGCAAATGCGGGCGATCCGAGACCGGCTTTTGATTGGGCAGAGTATGCACATACGCAAGCGGGCGATGCCGACGCGCTGGCTGCGAAACTCATCGAGCAACTGTCTGCGCATAACAACAGCGTGATCGCCGATCAGGCCGCGTAGCCAATGCCGGACGATGCGGGCCTGCAGTTATGGGCCCGCATCGCCTGCTGACGCATGCGGTTGATCGAGGGGACATCAATGTCACAATCTGGTTCAGAGAAGCTCCGCCCGCCGAGGGCGAAGTCCGAATTGGCTGCCTGCCTGGCGCATTTCCGGCGCGCCTTTTTGGCGGTGGCGGGTTTCAGCGGCCTTATCAACGTGCTGATGTTGTCCGGCTCGGTGTTTATGCTGCAGGTCTACGACAGGGTCCTGCCCAGCCGTAGCGTGCCGACGCTGGTGGCTCTGGTCCTGCTGATTTCGATTCTATATGTTTTTCAAAGTGCACTCGACGCGATCCGCGGCCGGGTGCTGGCGCGTATCGGCAGCGGACTCGACGAGCGCCTGAGTGAGCGGACCTACCGCGTGATGTCGCAACTGCCCTTGGCCAGAGGCCGTTCGGGCGAAGGCATGCAGCCGGTGCGCGATCTCGATCAAATCGGCGGTTTCCTGGCCAGCGGTGGTCCCGCCACTCTTTTCGACCTGCCGTGGATGCCGCTTTATCTCGCGCTCTGTTTTGCCTTCCATCCTTGGCTCGGCCTGGCTGCGCTGATTGGGGCGATCCTGCTTTTGGCATTGACCGTGCTCACGGAGAAAACGGTCCGCCGTCCAGCAACTGAAATGTCTGGATATGCCGGAGCGCGCAGCAGTATCGCACTGGCAAGCATTCGCAATGCCGAGGTGCTCGAAGCGATGGGCATGAGATCCACTATGGCCTCGCGCTGGGCGGAAGCAAACGGCAAATACAGGCAGGCGCAGATGCGCGCCAGCGATGTCACGGGTTCATTCGGCGCGCTCTCCCGCGGCTTTAGGATGCTGCTGCAATCAGTCGTTCTCGCGATCGGAGCGTATTTGGTGATCGGCCAGGAAGCCACGCCTGGCATCATCATCGCAAGTTCTATTCTCACCGCGCGAGCGCTGGCGCCAGTCGAACTCGCAATTGCGCACTGGAAGAACTTTCTTGCCGCCAGACAAGGCTGGCACCGGCTGAACGAACTTTTCACGCAGTTCCCTGCCACAGAGGATCGCTTGCAGCTGCCGCCGCCGCGGACACAACTCTCGGTTGAAGAGATCAGCGTCGTTCCGCCAGGCGAACGCCGTTTTGTCGTACAGGATGTTGCGTTTTCGCTGAGTGCCGGCTCCGCGCTCGGTGTCATCGGTCCGAGTGCATCGGGCAAATCGTCACTGGCCCGGGCGCTCGTCGGCGTCTGGCCGGCAGCGCGCGGCAAAATCCGCCTGGACGGCGCCGCCATCGAACAGTGGCCGGCTGAGGCACTGGGGCGGCACATCGGGTATCTGCCGCAAGATGTCGAACTTTTCGCGGGCACCATTGCTCAAAACATTGCCCGTTTTGATCCTTCTCCGGATCCGGCAACCATTATCGCGGCGGCCAAGACCGCGGGCATGCACGAAATGATCCTGCGCTTGCCTCGCGGATATCAGACCGAGATCGGCGAGGGCGGCGCATCGCTTTCAGCAGGACAGCGGCAGCGCATCGGACTGGCCCGCGCGCTTTATGGTGATCCTTTCCTCGTTGTTTTGGATGAACCGAACTCGAATCTGGACGCTGGAGGCGAGCAGGCTTTGACCCAGGCGATCCTTGCAGTCAAACAGCGGCACGGAGTGGTTGTCGTAATCGCCCATCGTCCAAGCGCCCTGGCGGCAGTGGACCTTATACTTGTTCTCGACTCCGGCCGTCAGCACGCATTTGGGGCGAGGGATCTGGTCGTCCGGGGCACGACGCGGAGTGCCTCCGTGGGAACGCTTCAAGCAGTTGCCCCGGAGGAAAAGGCATCAGGATGACGTTATTTCATGATCGATCGTTCTTTGGCGCGCGTAACGGCGTGAGGGGGATGATTCCGCATATTCGTGCCGGAGCGAGCCATCTGGCCGGCGTCAAGGGCAAAATCGGCGGGCTGCCGTTCGTTCGGGCTAACCTCCCTACCGATGTGCGATCGCAGCCGACGCAGAACGACTTATCCCTTCGCCGGTATATGCTTCTTGGCGCCGCAACCGTGGCGCTGCTTGTCGGCGGCCTTGGTGCATGGGCCGCAACGACGGAATTGTCAGGCGCCGTCATCGCTACCGGCCATATCGCAGTGGAATCCAACGTCAAGGCGGTTCAGCATCCAAGCGGCGGCGTTGTGGGTGAGATCAACGTGCGCAACGGCGATGAAGTCAGAGCAGGCGATATTTTGCTCCGTCTCGACGACACGCTTACACGCGCCAATCTCGCCGTCATAACCAATACCCTGGACGAACTCTCGGCGCGGGAGGCACGCCTCACAGCGGAGCGTGAGGGTGCCGAGGCGATAGCCTTTTCCGAAGATCTCACCAGCCGCTCCTCTGTTGGACATGTGGCGCGTGTGATCGGCGGGGAGCAGAAACTTTTCGCTTTGCGCCGGGGAGCTTACCGTGCCCAAATCGAGCAACGCAGGCAACGGGTGAGCCAGCTCAAGGAGGAGATAGCGGGCCTCGAGGCACAAAGGGCGGCCAAGGAGCACGAGATTGCGTTGGTCCGCGACGAGATCAAGGGCGTCAGGGGCCTTTGGGAAAAGAAACTCGTCCAGCGGTCGCGACTCCTGGACCTGGAGCGGGGCGAGGCTCAGATCGAGGGAGGGCGCGGCCAACTCGTCGCTGCGATAGCCGAAGCGAACGGCAGAATCAGCGAAACAGAAATGGCCATCATCCAGATCCAGCAGGATTGGCGCAGCGAGGTCGCGAAAGAATTACGCGAAACGGAGGCTCGAACCACAGAATTGGCAGAGCGAAAGATCGCTGCGGAGGAATTGCTTAGACAGACCGATATTCGTTCACCCCAGAACGGACGGGTGCATCAGCTTGCGATCCATACAGTCGGCGGCGTCGTCACGACCGGCGAGCCAATTATGATGATTGTCCCGACCGCTGACGAATTGACTGTGGACGCACGCATCGCGCCTCAAGACATCGATCAGGTCCAGCCCGGCCAGCTTGTCCATCTGCGGCTGTCGGCGTTCAGCCAGCAGGTCACGCCGGAAATCGAAGGACATGTAGCAACGGTTTCTCCCGACCTCGTCGAAGACGAGCGGAACGGACTATCCTACTACAGCGTGCGGATCAGGCTTGACGAAGGCAAGCTTGGCTCGTTGGATCCGGAAAGCCTCAAGCCAGGCATGCCGGTGGAGGCGTTCATGCGCACGACCGATCGCACCGTCATCTCGTTTCTGATGAAGCCATTGACCGACCAGATCAGCCGCGCATTCCGCGAATAGTCGCGCGGCTGGCCTATCGCCGTGCCGTGGCCACGGCTCCGGGGAACGCAGCCCGGCCATGCCGAGCTTTTCAACTGTGTGATGTTGCGGTTCAAATTATCTAAGCCAGGCCTGAAAGGTATGGAACCGCAGGGTGCTCTCCAGCTTCTTGTCGTCGGCCTCGTATTGGTGCCCTTCGCCAGCACACATCGGTCGACGGGCTTTGCGCCCTGACTGGCTAGCCCGCCAATTCCGCTCCGGCGTGGCTTTAGCCATGGCATCATCAAGACAAGCGCCCTATATAATCGCAGGGTTCTGTTTCGTGCGGGCCCAAGATGTATTTCGTAAGGGAATGGATGGATGTCGCCGCTTCGCCTTTCGACGATCTTGATGTCGGCAACCCTGGCAACAGCGATGCTGTCGGGCGCGTCTGTCTCCGCGCAGAACGTCGTTCCCGCCAATCGCAATACGGTGGTCCTGCAAGGCGAATTGCAGATGCTGGAGAATAGGGTGCGACGGCAGCAATTTCAGCAGCAGCAACAGCAGTTCCGTGCCCAGGATCGCGTGGTCGTGCCGCAACGGCCAGATGTGCCGCAGATGGCGCCTACTTGCCAGTTGCGGCGATCGGGCAGCCGCTTCATCAGCGTCTGCCGCTGATGGCCCGGCGTTTTCATTTATTTAGCTGATATGCTTGAACGCCGCTCTACTTTAAGTAGCATCAAAGGCAGTTTTGATTTTCGCAACGTGCCTTTGCGCTTGGGCACTGCCCTGATTGGATCGTCGGCAATGGCAGCCACCAAGAAGAAGGTCGTGCGCAAGGCGAGGAAGGGCGAGCGGATCCGCCAGGTCGCGGCAATTCCCTTTCGGCTGGGCAGGCATGGCGGCGTCGAGGTGATGCTGGTCACCTCGATATCGACAAGGCGCTTTATCGTGCCCAAGGGCTGGCCGATGAAGGGCAAGAGTGGGCGCAAGGCAGCCACCATCGAAGCGCGGGAGGAAGCCGGCGTCCTCGGCAAGACGCTGAAGCAGCCGGCCGGCACCTATTCCTACTGGAAGCGGCTGACGAACCGCTTCGTCCGCGTCGACGTCACCGTCTACCTGCTGGCGGTGACGGAGGAACTGGCCAACTGGCAGGAAGCCAAAAGGCGGCAGCGGGCATGGCTGGCGCCGGCAGACGCAGCCGTGCTTATCGACGAGCCCGAACTTTCAACGCTGCTGAAGAACTTGAAAATTCCCCAGCCAGCGCCCGCTGGCGAACTTGAACCAAGGTCTCATTTGGCGTCGTCCTCTCCCTGAGGGAAAGACCGCACCGGCGTGCCGGTATAGGCCCACAACCATTCGCGCGGCAGTGGTCCTTTGTTGCGGTCGCTCTGTTGCGACTGTTCCCACGCATGCGCCAAGATGCCGACCGAGCGCGACAGCACGAAAAGGCCACGTGTCAGCGGCGGCGGAAAGCCGAGCTCGCCATAGATGACGGCGGTGGCGCCGTCGATGTTGAGCGGGATCTTCTTGCCCTTGCGCCGCGCGACCTCGGCCTCGACAGCCTCGGCGATGTCGGCGAAACGTCCGCTGACGACGCCGCGCGCGGCAAAATCGCGGGTCAGCTCAATGAGACGCGGCGCCCGCGGATCGACCGGGTGGAAGCGATGGCCGAGCCCCGGCACATAGGATTTTTCCTCGGCGAAGAAGCGATCGAGCCGCGACGCGACGGCATCGGCAAGCGTCACGCCTGCGTCCAGTGCCGCGGCGATGTCGCCGTAGAAGGCAAGCGTCTGCTCGCCGGCGCCGCCATGCACGTCGCCAAGCACATTGATGGCTGAAGCCATGGCGCTGTTGATGCCGACGCCGCAGGTGGCCGCCATGCGGGCAATGGCGATCGACGGCGCCTGCGGCCCGTGGTCGACGGCCGCCCCCAGCGCGATACCGAGCAGCGCCGCCTGCTCCTCGCCAGGCAGTTCGCCGCGCAGCATCAGCCAGATCATCGCCGGAAAGCTGACGCGGCCGATCAGGTCCTGGATCTCATAGCCACGCAGCCGGATCACGCCAGGGCGCATTTCGATGATATCGGTCTGCCACCATTCCTCACCGCGCTCGCGGCCGGTTTTTTTCTCAACGTTGCTCATGTTCTCGCGTCGCTCATGCCTGCGCCCTTTTCTTGACGCGCGGCGGCAGACTGGCAAACACCTCGTCCATGTGCTCGCCCAGCGCCGGCGGCGGCTTGGTCGGCAACGGTGCTTCGCCATCGACCATGAACCCGCCGCGCACGACGGTCAGCGGCCGGTCGATGTTCGGCATGCTATCGAAACGGGCGGTCATCTCGCGCTCGATCACTTGCTGCTCGGCCAGCACCTGCGGGATCGTCAGCACCCTGCCCGCCGGCACGCCTGCGCGATTGAGCGTCTCCTCCCAGGCCGCGGCCGAGCTGTTCGCCAGGGCATCCTCGATCAGTGCCTTCAAGGCGATGCGATTGCGCTTGCGCGTCTCGCGCTCGGCAAAGCGCGGGTCCGACGCCAGCTCCGGCAGCCCGACCAGCCGGCAGAGCGTGACGAACTGCTCCTGCTTGTTGGCGGCGATGTTGAGCAGACCGTCGCCGGTGCGAAACGTGCCGGAAGGTGCCGCCGTCATGTTCTCGTTGCCCATCGGCTGCGGCTCGACGCCTGCCGTCAGATAGTTGGAGACCGGCCAGCCCAGCGCGGAAAGCGTGCATTCTAGCATCGACACGTCGAGGAAAGCGCCCTCGCCTGTCGTCTTCTGCTTCACAAGTGCCGCCGTGATGGCGAACGCCCCGACCAGCCCACCCAGCGTGTCGGCGACGGGGTATCCGACACGCAGCGGCGCGGTCTGCGCTGTGCCGGTGATGCTCATGATGCCCGAAAGACCCTGGATGATCTGGTCGTAGGCCGGATTGTCGCGCATCGGCCCGGTCTGGCCGAAGCCCGAAATCGCGCAATAGACAAGACTGGGGCGGACCTCTTTCAGCCTGGCATAGCCGAGCCCCAGCCGATCCATCACGCCGGGGCGGAAATTCTCGACCAGCGCGTCGGCGGAGGCGACCAGATCGAGGAAGCGTTCGCGATCGGCCTCTTTCTTGAGATCGAGCACCACCGATCGTTTGCCGGCGTTCTGCGCCAGGAATGAAGCGCCCATGCCGGTGCTGTTGAGTTCCGGCGAGCCGCCGAGCTGGCGCGCCAGATCGCCGCCTTGCGGCGCCTCGACCTTGATCACATCGGCCCCGAGCAGCGCCAGCTGATAGGCACAGTAGGGGCCAGCCAGAACATTGGTCAGGTCGAGGACGCGGATGCCGGACAGCAGATCGGTCATGATGTCACAAACAGGTTAGGCATCGCCCGGCACGTGTTCCGGTCCACGCATGCGGCGGCGTTCGATGTAAGCGTAGACATGCGGCCCGATCAGCCCGATGAACGCCAGCGTCAGCAGTGTCAGCGATAGCGGATGTTTGTAGAACACCGACCAGTCGCCGTTCGAGATGGTCATCGCGCGGCGGAACTGCGTTTCGGCGAGCGGCCAGAGGATCATGCCGATGATGACCGGCGCCGTTGGGAAATCGAAGCGCCGCATCAGGAACCCGGCCCCGCCGAGCAGATAGAGGATGACGAGGTCGGTCGGCGACTGAGAAATACCGTAGGTGCCGACCGTGGCGAACACCAGGATGCCGGCATAGAGCTGCGGCGCCGGGATTTTCAGCAGCCGCACCCACAATCCGATCAGCGGCAGGTTGAGGATGACGAGAATGATGTTGGCGATGAACAGGCTGGCGATCAGCCCCCAGACCAGATTGGCCTGCGTCATGAACAGCATCGGCCCGGGATTGATGCCATAGCTTTGGAAGGCCGACAGCATGATCGCGGCCGTCGCCGAGGTCGGCAACCCAAGCGTCAGCATCGGCACCAGCACGCCGGCGGCCGATGCGTTGTTGGCGGCTTCCGGCCCGGCAACGCCTTCGATGGCGCCGACCGTGCCGAACTCCTCCTTGTGTTTGGAGAGCTTTTTCTCGATTGCATAGGACAGAAAGGTCGGGATTTCGGCGCCGCCGGCCGGCAGCGCGCCGATCGGGAAGCCGAGCAGGGCGCCGCGCAGCCAAGCCTTCCACGAGCGTGCCCATTCGGCCGCCGTCATGTAGAGCGAGCCCTTCAGCGGCACGATCTCGTCCTTGCCGGCATAGCGGCGCGAGGCCATGTAGAACGTCTCGCCGACCGCAAAGAGGCCGACGGCGACGACGATCACGTCGACGCCATCGAGCAATTGGCTCATGCCGAAGGTGAAGCGCGGTTGCCCGGTCTGCAGGTCGACGCCGATCATGCCGATGACGAAGCCGATGAACAGGCTGGTCAGGCCACGAACCGACGACGAGCCGAGCACCGCCGAAACCGTGATGAAGGCCAGCACCATCAGCGAGAAATATTCGGCCGGGCCGAAGGACAGCGCGAATTTGACGACGACCGGGGCCAGGAAGGCGACCCCCAGCGTGCCTAGCGTGCCGGCGACAAAGGAGCCGATCGCCGAAGTGGCAAGTGCCGCGCCGCCGCGGCCGGAACGGGCCATCCTGTTGCCTTCCAACGCAGTGACGATGGTCGCGCTTTCACCCGGCGTGTTGAGCAGGATCGATGTCGTCGAACCGCCATACATGGCGCCGTAATAGATGCCGGCAAACAGGATGAAGGACGCTTCCGGCGCCACCTGGTAGGTGATCGGCAAAAGCAGGGCGATGGTCAGCGCAGGTCCGAGGCCTGGCAGCACGCCGATCGCTGTCCCCAGTGTCGTGCCGAGCAGGCACCACATGAGATTGACCGGCGTAAAGGCGACCGAAAATCCGTGCGCGAGATGGCCAAGCGTTTCCATGGCTTCAGCCTCTCAACATACGGATAATGGAATCGAGGCCCGTGTTCAGCTGGTTCTCGATGAAGCCGGCGCCGATGTTGACGCCGAGCGCCCTGGCGAAGCCGAAATAGGCGGCAAGCGCCAGGATCAGGCCAAGCAGCACGTCACGCAGCGGATGTCTGCTGCCGAATCCGTGGCAGATGAGAACGAACATGATCACCGAGGCTGCGGTGAAGCCAAGCGGCTGGATCAGAACAAGATTCGCGACCAGTCCGACGGCGACGATGCCCATCGCCTTCCAGTCGGTCGGGGTTTCCTTTTCTTCCTCCGGCTGCCAGCCGCCCCGCAGAGCGGCGACGATCAGCAGCAGGGAAAGGACCGTCATGCCGACCATGGTGATGTAGGGGAAGACGGTCGGGCCGACCTTGGAGTAGAGCGGCGACACCGGAATCGACAGCGTCTGCCAGGCCACTGCGCAGGCGCAGGCAAGAAGCCCGATGCCGATCAGCAATTCGGGCACGGCAAGGCGCGGCCGCGCCGCCTGCTGGTCGCTGGTGCTCATGATCGTCCTCCCTGGATAGCCGGTCTCCCACGGCCGACCTCATCGCAGTTTCACTCGCGCCGGATCGTATGTCCATGCGGCTGGCGAACATCGGAAAGGGGCAGTGCGGACCGCCCCTCTCCGGGAACATCAGGCAAGGCCGAGGTCCTTGAGGATGGCTGCGATCCGAGCCGTGTCTTCGGTGAGAAATTTCGCGTAGTCGTCGCCGGTGAGCAGGATCTGCGTCCAGTTGCGGTTTTTGCATTCGGTGGCCCAGGCTTCGCTTTTGGCCATCGTCTCGACCAGCGTGATCATCGCCGCCTTGTCGGCGTCGGAAACGCCCGGCGGTGCGAAGACGCCGCGCCAGTTGAACAGTTCAACATCGATGCCGGCTTCCTTCATCGTCGGTGCGTCGATGCCTTCCTGGCGCTTGTCCGCGGAAATGGCAAGCAGCCGAAGCGCGCCTGCCTTGACCTGTTCGGAGAACTCGCCGTAGCCGGAGATGCCGGCCGCGACCTGGTTGCCGAGAAGCGCCGACAATGCCTCGCCGCCGCCGGCGAACGGCACGTAGGAGAGGTTGGCTGCCGGAACACCGGCCGTCTTGGCGATAAGGCCGAACAATATGTGGTCCGAGCCGCCGGCCGAACCGCCAGCCACCGGCACTTTGGTCGGATCGGCCTTGAGGGCGGCGACGAAATCCGCTGCTGTCTTGAACGGCGAAGCCGCCGGCACCACCAGCGCCTCGAATTCGCCGGTGAGGCGGGCGATCGGCGTGACCTCGGTGAGATTATTGGCCGATTTGTTGGCGATGATGGCGCCAACCATGACCATGCCGGCAACCATCAGCGAATTGCCCTTGCCGTTCCACTGGCTGATGAATTGCGGCAGGCCGACTGTGCCGCCGGCGCCGCCGACATTGGTGATCTGCGAACCGGAGATCAGCTTCTCACTGCGCAGCACCTGGTCCATCGTGCGCGCCGTCTGGTCCCAGCCGCCGCCCGGCGCTGCCGGCACAAAGATCTGGATCTGCGGTGCGTCCTGCGCGAAAGCGGGCGAGAGATGCAACGCTGCGAAACCGGCGGCGCCGGCAGCGGCGGTGCTCGTTAAAAATCTGCGTCTGTTCAGCATGGGGTTCCTCCAATCACGACACCTCCTCCGGTGCCTGCCAGCAACGTAGCCTGAATTCAGACCCGCTCGACAAAAATTCATGCAGTCTTTGCATCGTTCTGTCAACCGGAATGGCATTCTGCTGGACAGAACTGTCCGGATGCGGCACAATTGTTCCGATCGGCCCTTCTGTCCAACTGGGAACGGAACG
Source organism: Mesorhizobium sp. WSM4820 (assembly GCF_055811075.1). Classification (NCBI taxonomy): domain Bacteria; kingdom Pseudomonadati; phylum Pseudomonadota; class Alphaproteobacteria; order Hyphomicrobiales; family Phyllobacteriaceae; genus Mesorhizobium; species Mesorhizobium sp. WSM4820. The sequence continues at coordinate 71,401 of NZ_JBVVQN010000011.1, forward strand.
ACGTGGTCAAGCGGACAACCGTAACACAATCCAAGCCTGCGTCGACCAACGGCGTTGCCGCGCTCGATCGTGCGATCGCCATCCTCGACGCTTTCGCTGCTGCCGAGCAGTCGCTCAGCCTGGCCGAAATCGCGGCGCGCACCGGCCTCTACAAGAGCACGATCCTGAGGCTGGCGAACTCGTTGCTGCGCGGGCAATTGCTGGAGCGTCTCGACGACGGCCGCTACCGTGTCGGCCCTGCCACCTTTCGGCTGGGCGCCCTATACCAGCGTTCGGTGGTGGCGATCGACATCCTGCTACCGATCATGCGCGATCTAGCCGAGCGAAGCTGGGAAAGCGTCGCCTTCTATGTCCGTTCGGGCGACGTGCGCACCTGTCTTTACCGCGTCGAGTCCAAGCATCCCATCCGCTACACCATCCGGGAAGGCGACGTGCTGCCCCTGCTGGCCGGCACAGGCGGCCGCGTGCTTGCGGCGTTTTCCGGTCAGCAGGGCGAACCATACGAGACGATCCGCAAAACCTACCATTGTTTGTCGGTCGGCGATCGCGACCCCGAGACGGCGGGCGTCTCGGCACCAGTGTTCGGGCCGGGGCAAATCCTGCTCGGTGCGTTGACGCTGTCCGGCCCGAGCACGCGCGTCGACGCGGCCTTTCTGCAGCGCATGAAAAATCCGCTGATCGAGGCGGCCGCGCGCGCCACCCGCGCTTTCGGCGAAGACGCCTCGATGCTCGAACAGGCGGCCCTAAAGGCCGAAGCGGAAGGCCCGGTGCTGAAGCGGCAGGCGTAGAAAGCCTCGATTCGACCAGAACCACAGGATGCCAGGCCGCAACCGCTAGGGCTGCCGTTCCAGCAGGATCGTCGCATTGTCGTGATAGGTGGTCCGCAACACTTCGCTGTAGCCGCATTTGGCCGCGACGCTCAGCGAAGCGGAGTTTTCCGGATCGATGATGCAGACAGTCCTTGCACGCCCGAATGCCTCGTCGCCCCAGGCGAGAGCCCGTCCGACGACTTCGCTGGCGAACCCTTGGCCATGTGCGCCCGGGGCCAGCGCCCAACCGGCTTCCGGAACGCCTTCGATCGACGGCACCATGTCGCGCTTCAGATCGTGGAAACCGGCCTCGCCGATGAAGCGGCCGGATGCCTTGTCCTCGATCGCCCAGAAGCCGTAGCCCAGCAGCGACCACAGGCCGGCATGACGCAGGAAGCGCATCCAGCTTTCCTCGCGCGTGCGCGGCTTGCCGCCGATGAAGCGGGTGACGTCCGGATCGGCCCACATGGCGACATAGGCATCGAAATCATCGAGCTGGTGTGGCCGCAAGATGGTTCGCTTCGTCTCGATGACCGGTGCACTGGCTGCTCCTGGATTTCCCATAACTCTGCCTCGCCACGCATGATCGCCGAAAAACCGCCTCCGAAACGATCATGCGCAAATTCGAAGTGTTTCTTTGCCGGTGCCTCATGCATGTCGCCCAAATGTCCAACAAGAGCCAGGACAGCGCAGATCATCTTCCAGCGCGAGAAACGAGGTCGAGGCGCTTCGACCGCGGGAAACTGTGACCTGACAAGCGCGATTTCAGCCGCGCCACGGCATGTTCATGTAGACGCCGCCACGCTTCAATTCGTCCAGCATCTGGTCGAGCCGCTTGTGTCTTGTCTCGGGGCGTTTGGCACGAGCGATCCAGCCGAGATAGTCGTTCTTCTGATAATCCGGTCTGTCATCATAGGCCGCCATCAAACCCTGCTTTGTCAAAGCGGTTCGGATGTCGTCCGGCATTGGGTTCAAGGCGCGTTTCAGTCTGGTCATGGTCAAAATTTAGGCTGTCAGGATTTGGCGTCAACGTAGTCGCGAACTCCAGCTCCGGCATGGGAATCTTGCCGAACGATGCTACCCTTCGCATGAACTGATTCAGCGTCGCTGTGCCGTCCGACGGAGGGAAAAGGGCATGGATACCACCGATCTTCTGCTTGCCATCTTTCATCATCTGCTGGTGTTTTCACTGGCCGGCATCATCGGCGCCGAATTTGTCCTGATCCGCGGCGATCTGCCCGCGGCGACGCTTCGGCGGCTAGTCGGCATCGATCGCCATTACGGCATCATCGCCATGCTGATCATCGTTGTCGGTATCGGACGCGTCATCTACGGCCTGAAAGGTTGGGAATTCTACGTCTACAACTGGGTATTCTGGGCAAAGATGGTGGCCTTCGTCACCGTCGGGCTGCTGTCGATCATCCCGACTGTCCGCTTTGCGTCCTGGAGCAGGCAGGCCTCGGCCAGCCCCGGCTTTCAAGTGCCGGCGGCACAACTTGCATCCGTTCGAACTTATGTCCGCGCCGAAGCCTTGATCTTCCTGCTGATCCCGGTCTTCGCCGCGGCGATGGCGCGCGGCTACGGCTACTGAATTTCACCTACGGGTTCGAGCGGCGCAATTTCGATCAGCGGCGCCGGAACATCATTCGTCTTCTCCTCGGCCTTGCAGATGTCGGCGATGACACAGACCGGGCAATCCGGTTTGCGCGCCTTGCAGACATAGCGGCCATGCAGGATCAGCCAGTGATGCGCATGGCGCATGTATTCGTCCGGAATGATCCTCAACAGCCCCTGCTCGACCTGTTCCGGCGTCTTGCCGGGCGCCAGCCGCAGCCGGTTGCCGATGCGAAAGATATGCGTGTCGACCGCCATGGTGTGCTGGCCGAAGGCCATGTTGAGCACGACATTGGCGGTCTTGCGCCCGACGCCCGGCAGCTTGACCAATTGATCGCGGTCGTCGGGCACTTCGCCACCATGATCGCGGATCAGCGCCTCCGACAGCGCGATGACGTTCTTGGCCTTGTTGCGCCAGAGCCCAACGGTGCGGATATAGTCGCCGACCTTGGCTTCGCCGAGAGCCAGCATCTTTTGCGGCGTGTCGGCGACCTTGAACAGCGCCCGCGTTGCCTTGTTAACGCCGACATCGGTCGCCTGTGCCGAAAGCACCACCGCCACCAGCAGCGTGAAGGCGTTGATGTGTTCGAGTTCGCCCTTCGGCTCGGGCCGCTGAACGGAAAAGCGTCGGAAAATCTCGTGCACTTCGGCCGGGCTGTAGCGCGAATCGGACCGCACCGGCCGGGCACGCGGTTTGGCGTTCGCGCCGTCGCGTCGGCCGGGGAGCAATTCATTTTTGGGTGTAGAGGATTTTTTGGACTTGGGGCTCGTCATCCCCTTCCTATAATATCCCGGCATGAGCGACACAAACGCCTCATATCAGGCCGACGAGCCATTCTTCCAGGCGTTGCTGATACCGCATCGGTCGCTGGGCAAAACCGGCTTTGCCATCCTGATGGGCGCTCTGCTGTTCGGCTCGTTGGTCACCGGAGCGTTTTTCCTGTCGCGCGGCGCCTGGCCGGTGTTCGGCTTCCTGGGTCTCGACGTCATCGCCGTCTACATCGCCTTTCGCGCCAATTATCGTGCCGCCCGCGCCCGTGAGGAGGTGTCGGTCTCGCGCACCAGCCTCGACATCCGCAAGACCGCGCCATCGGGCAAATCGGAAGCCCATCGCTTCAATCCGTTCTGGGCGCGTTTTTCGGTCGCCCGCCACGCCGAAATCGGCATCACCAGGATGGCGGTGGAAGCACAAGGCCAGAATGTGCCGATCGGCGGCTTCCTCAATCCCGATGACCGCGAGAGCTTTGCGTCAGCCTTTTCGCGCGCCCTGGCGACCGCGAAAGCGCGCTGAATGTGAGCGAACCGCCTCGTTCGCGAACCGGTTCTGCAGTGCCTCATAAACCGGCAATCGGCGAAGAACGGTAATCGGCAGCGTCTACTTCTCCCTGCTGGAATGCACCTTTTTGTCAGCCCTCGTCGGCTCCTTCCTCCGAAGCCAGATCTATCTGGATGCACATGACGAGAAGGCAAGTTTCGGGTGGTGATCGGAGCCGCGAAGGACGATATTCACGATCAAGGAGATGGCCCGATGAACGCACAGACAGCTATTCTGAAGAAAGACATCACACCCGAAGGCGGTGACTACGAAGTTGTTCGGCGCGCGATCGAGAAGATCAGCCTTGACTATCGTGACCAGCCGTCGCTCGAGATATTGGCGGAGGAGGTCGGCGAGACGCCGACCGGGTTGCAGAAGCTCTTCACCCGCTGGGCCGGCCTGTCGCCCAAGGCGTTTCTGCAGGCGGTCACGCTCGACCACGCGCGCAAACTGCTCGATTCCGGCATGCCGCTGCTCGAGGCTTCTTTCGAGGTCGGCATGTCGGGCCCCGGCCGGTTGCACGACCTTTTCGTCACCCATGAAGCGATGTCGCCGGGCGACTACAAGACGCGCGGCGCCGGGCTGACGATCCGCTACGGCTATCATATCTCGCCTTTCGGCATCGCCCTGATCATGGTCACAGATCGTGGGCTTGCCGGCCTCGCCTTCAGCGATGCCGGCGACGAGCGCGCAGCCTTTGCCGACATGTCCGGCCGCTGGCCGAACGCAAACTATATCGAGGACATGGCCGCGACGGCGCCCTATGCGGCGCGCATCTTCGACCCGGCACTGTGGCGCGCCGACCAGCCGCTGCGCGTCGTCTTGATCGGCACCGACTTCCAGGTCCGCGTCTGGGAGGCCCTGCTGCGCATCCCGATGGGCAAGGCCTGCACCTATTCCTCGATCGCCGCCGGCATCGGCGCACCGAGCGCCAGCCGGGCGGTGGGTGCCGCGGTTGGCGCCAATCCGATGTCCTTCGTGGTGCCGTGCCACCGGGCTCTCGGCAAGTCCGGCGCGCTCACAGGCTACCACTGGGGCCTGACGCGCAAACGCGCCATCCTTGGCTGGGAAGCGGGACAGGTCGGATCCTGAAATCGCGCGCCAATTGTCGATGTCGGCACCGCCGACGCCTGGAGTTGCGCTGAGAAGCGCGTTCAAACCTGACGCGATTGGATCGCGCGGTCTGGCAAGCGGCGGCCTTACGGAGTAGCTTCCCGCAGTCAGCAGGGAGGCACCACTTGATAATCGTTGTCGGCTCGATCAACCTCGACCTTATCGCCAATGTCGACCGCTTGCCCGCACCGGGCGAGACGGTCCGTGGCTCCGGTTTCGCCACCGCACCCGGCGGCAAGGGCGCCAACCAGGCGCTGGCCGCCGCGCGTGCCGGCGCCAAGGTGCGCATGGTCGGCGCGGTCGGCAAGGACAATTTCGCCACCGAAGCGCTGGCGCTGTTGCGGGACGGCAAGATCGACCTGTCCGGTGTCGGTGAAACCTTCGCCTCGACCGGCACGGCCTTGATCATGGTCGCCGACGACGGCGAGAATGTCATTGCCGTGGTGCCGGGCGCCAATGATTCGGTCGTCACAGGCGACCTCTCCAAGGCTTTCATGAAGAAGGGCGATGTCGTGCTCCTGCAGCAGGAAATCCCGCTGCAGACTGTCGATGCAGCACTGGACGCAGCACGGGCGGCAGGCGCGGTTACCGTGCTCAACACGGCACCGTTCCGCGCAGAGGCGGCCGCCTTCCTCGGCAAGGCCGACTATGTCGTCGCCAACGAAACCGAATTCGACCTCTATGGCGAGGCGCTGTCGCTGAGCGGCCGCGATCGCCCGGCGCGGATGCGCGATTTCGCGGGGACGACCGGTCGCACAATCGTCGTCACGCTCGGCGGTGAGGGCGTTCTGGCCGCCACGCCAGCCGATCTCCTGATGGTTCCGGCGTTGAACGTCACTCCGGTCGATACGGTCGGCGCCGGCGACACGTTCTGCGGCTATTTCGCCGCCGGGCTGTCATCGGGCCTGCCGCTCGACCAGGCGCTCGCCCGTGCTGCAGCCGCTGGTTCGCTCGCTTGCCTGAAGCCCGGCGCCCAGCCGGCAATCCCGCTGGCGAAGGACGTCGAGGCGGCGCTCCAAGACACGCCAGCTAGGTGAGAGCCATGCGTCCGGCCACAAAACACGCCGTGCCGCCTGCCGGCGATATCTGCCGCCTGTCCGCCATGGATCTTGCCGAGGCGATCCGGCGCAGGCGGTTGTCGGTGCGCGAGGTGGTGACGGCATTCCTCGACCGGATCGACGCCGTAAACCCGCTGGTCAATGCCATCGTCTCGCTGCGCGACCGTGCCGACATCTTGCGCGAGGCCGACAGGGCGGACGCCCATCTGGCGCATGCTGGGCATGCCGGACCGCTGTTCGGCCTGCCGATCGCCATCAAGGATCTCGCGCAGACCAAGGGCCTCAGGACCAGCTTCGGCTCGCCGATCTTTGCCGATTTCGTGCCGCAGGAAGACGATTATTTCGTCGAGCGCATCCGCAAGGCCGGCGCCATCATCATCGGCAAGACTAACGTTCCCGAATTCGGCCTGGGCTCCAATACCTACAACACGGTGTTCGGCCCGACACTCAATGCTTTCGACCCGGCCTTGACCGCCGGCGGCTCGAGCGGCGGCGCGGCGGTCGCACTGGCGCTCGACATGGTGCCTGTCGCCGACGGCAGCGACTTCGGCGGCTCGCTGCGCAACCCGGCCGCCTACAACAACGTCTATGGCTTCCGTCCGTCGCAGGGGCTTGTCCCGGCCGGCCCCGAGCTTGACGTCTTCCACGCACAGATGGGCGTCGAAGGACCGATGGGCCGCAGCGTGCGCGACATGGCGTTGCTGCTCGACGAGCAGGCTGGCTACGACCCTCGCGCGCCGCTCTCGCATCACAAACAGGGCTGCTTCCTGCAGGGGCTGCAAACGCCGGCGGCCGGCGGCCGCATCGCCTGGCTCGGCGATCTCGGTGGTCATCTGCCGGTCGAACCCGGCATCCTTAGTCTTTGCGAGGCCGCTCTCGGCCGGTTCGCCGCGGCATCCTTTCAGACCGAAGCGCTGGTGCCGGATGTCGATTTCGAAGCGCTGTGGCAGGCCTTCGTGACGCTGCGCCAGGCGAGCAGCGGTTGTGCGCTCAAGGCGCATTACGACGATCCCTTGAAACGCGCTCTTCTGAAGCCGGAGGCCGTGTGGGAGGTGGAACAGGCGCTGCAACTCACGGCGCCGCAGATCCACGCCGCCACGGTGAGGCGCTCGTCGTGGCATCGAACGTTGCTGTCACACTTCGACCGCTTCGACCTGATCGCGCTGCCAACCGCCCAGGTTTTTCCCTTCGATGTGCTCACCCACTGGCCGACCCAAGTGGCCGGGCGTGCCATGGACAGCTATCACCGCTGGATGCAGGTGTCAGCGCTCGCCACGCTGGGCGGCTGCCCGGCGGTCAACGTGCCGGCCGGCTTCGATGGCAGCGGCAGGCCGATGGGCATGCAATTGATCGGGCGGCCGCGCGGCGACATGGCCGTGCTGAAAGCGGCGGCAGCCTACGAGACGACGCTGCCGTGGCTGGCTGGAGCCTAAATCCAGGTCAAGGTTGCCAGCGACATCTCTTGCCGGCTTGCACCCGCGTTACTGTCATGCATTGATCGCGGTCAGCCGTGTTGCAAAGCCGCATACTGTTGAGGAAACCATGTCGCTGGAACTCTATGCCACCTATCTCGTCGCCTGCCTTGTCATCATCCTGGTACCCGGACCGACGGTCACGCTGATCATCGCCAACAGCATCCGCCATGGCTCTCGCGCCGGCCTCGCCAACGTCGCCGGCACACAGGCCGGACTGGCGATCATGATCGCCATTGTCGGCATCGGATTGACCTCGCTGATCGCGGGAATGGGCCATTGGTTCGAATGGGTCAGGCTGATCGGTGCCGCCTATCTGATCTGGATGGGTGTGCAGATGTTCCGCTCCAAGGGCAAGCTGAACGCCGACGGATCGGCAAAGACACCGCGCGGCGGCTTCTTCCTGCAGGGCCTGCTGGTGGCGATCAGCAATCCCAAGACGCTGGTGTTCTTCGGCGCCTTCTTTCCGCAGTTCATCGCCCCTGACGGCAACCATGGGTTGCAGATCGGGGTGATGGGTCTCACCGCCATGATCTTTGCCGCCGTATCGGATTCGACCTACGCGCTGGCCGCCGGCCGCGCCGGACGCCTGCTTTCGGCCGGCCGCGTCAAGCTGCTGTCGCGGATAAGCGGCAGCTTTCTGGTCGGCGGCGGCCTGTGGCTGGCATTTTCAAAAGCGAAGTGAGCGGCACTCTTTTCCTTCTCCCCTCGTGGGAGAAGGTGGCCGCCCACGGGTCTTGCCTCCGGCAAGCCCGAGGACAGGCTCCGCGGCCGGATGAGGGGTGTTCCAGCTTGGCACCAACAGCGCTCCGGCCAACACCCTCAACCGTCTCGGCGCTGCACGCAGGTCCCCCGCCCGGGGCGAGTCACGGGCCTCGCCCGCCCTTCGGGCCACAAGGCCCCACAAGGGGAGAGGGAAGCAGCCCTAAAGCCGGCCCAGCCTTTCCAGCAGCAGCGCGAACAACGCATCGTGGTCGATGTCGCGCATCACCATGGCGTTGCTCGGCCGTTTGGTCACGCCCCACCAGTCGATCACGGTCATGCCCATGGTGAGTTCCGAGGCGGTTTCCACAGCGACGTTGCAGTTGCGGCCCCTGAACAGCTCGGGTTTCAACAGATAGGCGATGACGCAAGGGTCATGCAGCGGACCGCCGTCGGTGCCGTATTTCGCTTCGTCGAATCGTTCGAAGAATTCCAGCATCTCCGCCGTGGCCGTGCCGACCCTGGTGCCGAGCTTGCGGTAGGCTTGGGTGCGCTTGGCCGTGGTCAGCGCCTTGTGGGTGACGTCGAGCGGCATCATGACGATCGGAATGCCGGATTTGAATACGACATCGGCGGCATGCGGGTCGACATAGATGTTGAATTCGGAGGTCGGGGTGACGTTGCCGCCTTCGAAGAAGCCGCCGCCCATCAGCACGATTTCCTTGATGCGCGGCGCGATCTTCGGCTCGCGGATCAGCGCCAGCGCTATGTTGGTGAGCGGGCCGAGTGCGCACAGGGTGATCGTGCCGCTCTCTTCCTTCATCAGCGTCTCGACGATGAAATCGACCGCGTACTGGGCCTGCAGCTCCATGGTCGGTTCGGGCAATTGCGGACCGTTGAGACCGGTCTCGCCATGCACCTCCTCGGCGGTGACCAGTTCGCGCGCCAGCGGCCGGATGGCGCCGGCATAGACCTTGATGTCAGGCCGGCCGGCCAGTTCGCAGATCTTGCGTGCATTCTTTTCGGTGAGCCTCAGCGGCACGTTGCCGGCGACGGCGGTCATGCCGACGATCTCCAGCTCGGCGCTGCCGAGCGCCAGCAATATGGCGACGGCATCATCCTGGCCGGGATCCGTGTCGATGATGATCTTGCGGGATTGGGGCATTTCAATTCCTTTTTAGGGAGTCTTTTTGGGCGGGGATTTTGACGGCTTGAACTCGACCGCCGGGCGGACCATATCAAGACCATCGGGAAAAATGCCATACGGGTTTTTCCAGTTTATGTCGCTCTTGAGAGGACAGTGTAACATGAGCCGAATGACGCCTTTTTCCAGCCCGCTTCTCCTGGGTTTCGACGCCATGGAAAAGACCCTGGAGCGTCTGGCGAAGTCGGGTGACAGCTACCCTCCCTACAACATCGAGCGCCTCAGCGGTGCCGACGGCAAGGCCGAAAGGCTGCGTATCACACTCGCTGTCGCCGGTTTCGCCGAAAACGATCTCGATGTGACCACGGAGGAGAACCAGTTGGTCGTGCGCGGCCGTCAGAACGATGACACCGAGCGCGAATTTCTGCACCGCGGCATTGCCGCGCGCCAGTTCCAGCGCTGTTTCGTGCTGGCCGACGGCATGCGGGTGATCGCGGCGGAGCTGAAGAACGGTCTTTTGTCGATCGATCTCGATCGGCCCGAGTCCGAACGGCTGGTACGGAAAATAAACATATCGGTGAAAGACTGATTTTTACCGATTGCTCTCATGCGAGGCGGCCTTGAACGGGGTCCTCGCTGCACGGAGGCTTAAATGACCAGAACTGACGAAAACCTTATCATGACCAGCGGCGAGTTCGCCCATCTCGGCGAAGGCTCGGTCGCCTATCTCAGGAAAATCTCGAGCGACGATCTTCGCGGCCGTTTCCCGGGCCTCGGCGAAATCGCGCCCGGGCTGGAACTGTGGGCCCTGTTTGCCGCCAACGGCCAGCCGATCCTGCTTTCCGACGCTCGCGAGCGGGCGCTGGCCGGCGCCCTGGAAAACGACCTGACCCCCGTCGCGATCCACTAAGTCGCCATCCACTAACAAGACGGCGCAGCGATCTGGTTAGAACGGACAGGGCCGCTCGCGGCGGCCCTTTAACCGAACTGATCGAAAAAACTCAGGCCGCATGCGAGGCTTGTGTATCCGATAAAAGCGCATGGATCGCGGCGGCGTCGCGGGTGCCCCTGATCTTGGCCACCGTGTCGGCGTCGCGCAGCACCCGCGCAATGCGCGACAGCGCCTTGAGATGGTCGGCGCCGGCGCCTTCGGGCGCCAAAAGCAGGAACACCAGATCGACCGGCTGGTCGTCCAGCGCCTCGAAATCGACCGGCGTCTCCAGCCGGGCGAAAACCCCGGCGATCCGCTTCACCCCGGCCAGCTTGCCATGCGGAATGGCAATGCCGTTGCCGACACCGGTCGAGCCCAGCCGTTCACGCTGCAGGATGGTGTCGAACACCTCCCGTTCCGGAATGCCGGCAATTGCCGCCGCCCTTTCGGACAGCATTTGCAGCAGTTGCTTCTTGGAGTTCGCCTTCAACGCCGGCAAGATTGCCGGAACGTTGATAAGATCGCTCAGGTCCATACTTGAAATCCCTTGTTCGCCTGCCGTCGCCAGCCCTCACTCTCGCGTGCGGCTGGTGCCTTATCCCAGTGCGGCCTTGGCCGTCAGCCCGCTGCGGCCTTGGCCGTCAGCCCAGTGCGGCCTTGGCCGTTAGCCCTGCGCGACCTTGGTCGTAGACGGGTCGATCCAGCCGATGTTTCCGTCCGGCCGACGATAGACGATATTGAGATGCTCGTTTCCGGCGTTGCGGAAGACGAGGACCGGGCTGTCCTTGGTGTCGAGTTCGATCACCGCTGACGCCACCGACATGGTCCGTAGCGTCATGGTTGATTCGGCGACGATGGCTGGCGCGAAATTCTCCGGCATTTCCTCGTCATCGTCGGCAAGCGGCGCCATCACCGTATAGGCGACGTCGGTGGGTTCGCCATTGGCGTTGCCTGAATTATGCGACTTCAGCCGACGCTTGTAGCGGCGAAGCCGGGTCTCGAAGCGATCCGCCGCCGCCTCGAAAGCGAGCGTCGGGTCCTGCGCTTCACCGGTCGCCTGCAGCGAAGCGCCGGAATCCAGCCGGATCATGCAATCGGCCGTGTAGCGCGATCCCGATTTGACGACTACAATTTGCCCTGAAAAGCCCCGATCGAAATATTTCCCGATCACCTCTCCGACACGGTCGTTGATGCGCGTACGGAACGCATCGCCGATATCCATGTGTTTTCCTGATATGCGCAGCGTCATCTGAATACTGACCTTCCTTGCTCAGGCTTCAAACTGTCCCGAGTTTATACCCGTGGTCTGAGCGCACAAGCTTTGCGGCGTCACTTGCGCCGATTTTAAATCCGAACTTTTCCGATTGATCACAAGCCGCCTTCTTGACCGTCCCGTGGCCAACGTCGTGACGGACCATCCGCATGCGGGCAGTAGCCCGTCCCATGCGGGCGGGCTTCTAGCCACTTCATTGCGGCTTGTCAATGAAGTGCGAAAGCTGTCGAAAATTCAGTCGGAGATCAACGTCCGGCGCTGGCCAAAGCGCGTTTTTCACGCCGCCGCTGCACCGACGAGGGAATATTCATGCCCTCCCGATACTTGGCGACCGTGCGCCTGGCGATATCGACGCCGCTTTCCCGCAACATATCCACAATCGCGTCGTCGGAAAGCACGTCGGCAGGTTTCTCCTCGTCGATCAACTGCTTGATGCGGTCGCGCACCGCTTCAGACGAATGCGCGTCACCGCCACCCGACGAAGCGATCGAGGCGGTGAAGAAATAGCGCAGTTCGAACACGCCGCGCGGCGTCAGCATGTATTTGTTGGCGGTGACCCGGCTGACGGTCGATTCGTGCATGCCGATGGCGTCGGCCACCGTGCGCAGGTTGAGCGGCCTCAGGTGACGCACGCCATGGACGAGGAAGGCGTCCTGCTGGCGCACGATTTCTGAGGCAACCTTGAGGATAGTCTTCGCCCGCTGATCGAGGCTGCGCGTCAGCCAATTGGCGTTTTGCAGGCACTCCGCCAGGAAATCCTTTTCCGTCTGATTTTTCGCATGCGGCGAAACCCGAGCGAAATAGATATGGTCGACCAGCACGCGCGGCAGCGTTTCGGGGTTGAGTTCGATCACCCAGCTCCCGTCATTGGCCGCACGCACTTCGACATCGGCGATGATCGCGTCGCTGGCGCCGCCCGAAAACGCCATCCCCGGGCGCGGATCGAGCGCACGTATCTCGGCCAGCATGTCGAGCAGATCCTCCTCATCGACCCCACAAATCCGTTTCAGGGTCTGGAAATCGCGCCGGGCCAGGAGTTCGAGATTGGCAATCAAAGCCTTCATCGCAGGGTCGAGACGGTCGCGGACCGCAAGCTGCAGCGACAGGCATTCGGCAAGGTCGCGGGCAAAGAGGCCGGTGGGCTCGAATGTCTGGCAGACCGCGAGCGCATTTGCCACCGCCGCTCTGTCGGTGCCGAGACGGGTGGCGATCTCAGCCATGTCGGCGCGCATGTAGCCGGCCTCGTCGAGGCCATCGGCCAGTTCGCTGGCGATCAGGCGTGCTGCCGGGTCGGCGAAAGCAAGCGCGACCTGCTCGGCGACATGCTCGCGCAGCGTGATGGCTCCGGCCGCCATGTCTCCGACGTCAAAACCGTCGGAAGAGGATGCAGAACCGTTGCCGGATGCCGATTTCCACTGGGCCGTCAGGTCGGGACCGAGCCGCTCGCTGGTGCCGGGGTCGTCGGGAAACAGGTTTTCCAGCGAAGTATCGAGCTTTTCCGAGATCGCTTCGGCGCTCCACGCCGTTTCCTTCTCGAACCAGTCGCCGGCGGTGGCCGTTTCCGGCGCGGCATCGATCTTCTGCGCCTGGTCGCTGACGGCATCGTCTTGCGGCTCGGCGCGCTCGAGCAAAGGATTGCGCTCGATCTCGTCGTCGATGAAGCGTTCCAGCTCGATGTGGGTGAACTGCAGCAGCCGTATCGACTGCATGAGTTGCGGCGTCATCACCAGCGACTGGGACTGTCGTAGCTGTAGTTTTGCCGCCAACGCCATGGTTCGGTTCAAACGCCCTGTCTACGCATCGGACTGCCGGAAGGAGTTCGGCATAGAAACTGGCCCGGCTTTTGCTTGTCAAGGCGACGGCGAACAAAACTCGCCTGTCCGTGCGTATTCCGACGAGAAATCGAAGAAAAAGCTCTGTCTCGCGTCAAAAACCGCGTCCGGACAGAAATTTTCACGCTTAGAGTGTAAACCCCTCACCGAGATAAAGCCGCCGCACATCCGGGTTTGCAACCACTTCGTCGGCCCGGCCATGGGTCAACACCTGGCCGGCATGGATGATGTAGGCGCGGTCGATCAGGCCGAGCGTCTCGCGGACATTGTGATCGGTGATGAGCACGCCGATGCCGCGCGCCGTCAGATGGCGCACGAGTTGCTGGATGTCGGCGACGGCGATCGGATCGATGCCGGCGAAAGGCTCGTCGAGCAGCATGTATGCGGGGCGGGTCGCCAGGGCGCGCGCGATTTCAAGGCGCCGCCGCTCGCCGCCGGAAAGCGACAGCGACGGGGCCTTGCGCAGATGGCTGATGTGAAACTCCTCGAGCAGTTCGTCGAGAATGCGTTCGCGCTCCTTGCGGCTCTTCTCGACCACTTCGAGCACGGCACGGATGTTTTGCTCGACGCTCAAGCCGCGAAAGATCGACGCCTCCTGCGGAAGGTAGCCGATGCCAAGGCGGGCGCGGCGGTACATCGGCATAGAGGTGACATCGAAGCCGTCGATTTCGATCGTGCCTTCGTCGACCGGCACCAGGCCGGTGACCATGTAGAAGCAGGTGGTCTTGCCGGCGCCGTTGGGGCCGAGCAGCCCGACCGCCTCACCGGCGCGCACGCCGATCGTCACGCCACTGACGACTTTGCGGCCCTTGTAGCTTTTGGTCAGCCCTTTGGCGATCAGGGTTCCCTTGAATTTTACCTGATCGAGGCTAATTGCGGCCGGTGCCGCAAGTTTGCTGGCGGCGCGTCCTGGAAGACGCGCCAACAGCGATGCTACGTCGACCATCAGGGGTTCGCCGCTCCCGACTTCGGCGGCGTGATCGACATCATGACGCGTCCACCGCCGCAGGGGTCGACCTGGGCCAGACCGCTCTTCATCTGCACGGTCAGCTTGCAGCCGACCAGTACATTGTCGCCTTGCGAGAGCACGACTTTGCTGCCTGAAAGCACCAGCACTTCCGTCTTCATGTCGAAGGTGCCGCTGTCGCCCGTGGCGACCTGGTCGTCCGATTTGATATAGACCTTGTTGGCGACCTCCAGACGGTCGATGTCGGCCGAGCCGGTCATCGCGGCACCCGAGGCCTGCTCACCCTTGGCGGCAGCGTCCGGGTCCTTGACGTAATAGACCGTCATCTTGCCGGCCTTGAGCAAGGTCGGACCCTGGACGACGTTTACATTGCCTGTGAACACCGCGACGCTGTCCGCCTGGCGGACCTCGAGCTTGTCGCTTTCGATCTGGATGGGCTTGTCGCCGGACAGTTTGAGGCCCGACAGCTGGCTGGTGGTCCTGGACTGCGCCAGAGCCGGCGCCGCCGCCAAAGCCAGCCCCAGGGCGGCCAGCCCTACGGCCGGCAACGCCGAAGCCGCGGCCACGAGCCGTGTCGAACTACTGAACCGCATTGGATTCTCCGCTCATTGCCTCTGCCGCCTTCAAGCTGGCGGGATCGATGTTGACACGCACTCTGTTCTCGAAAACCACGATCTTGCCGTTGTCCTGGACAGACATTGAATCCGCGGTAATCCGCGACCCGCCACGGCTGACGTCGACCGGATCGTTCGTCTTCATAGTGCCTTTGCCCATGTCGAGGAAGACCGATTTGAACTTTGCCGCCAGGCCATCTGTGGTGGTTATGGTGACATCGCTGGTCAGGCTCATGGTGTTGCCATCGCGATTGAAGCTACCGTGCGGGGCATTGATGGCCGCCACATTGTCGGTTGATATCGGCAGCTTGGCGTCGATGCTTTCCAGATTGATGATGCCTTGCTGGCTCACGTCCTGTATGGCGCGCAAAGCCGTCATGGAATAGGGCAGTTTCTGCTTGGTGAACCCGTTGAGCTTGGGGTTGGCCATCACCAGCTTGCCATTGGCGAACGCGCTGGCGTCGGCCTGGACCTGGATTGAGCCAGGTGCCACGAGATAGGAATAGACCGGGACGGCGACCGCGATCGCGGCAGCGGCCAGCGGCACCGCCAGCTTCAAGATACGCACGCGGCGCGAATGGCGCTGGGCGATGCCGAAGGCGTCGACTCGCGCCGGGCCTACGTCCGGGGAAGCCAACTCCGTCTCGGTGTTGGTCGGTTCGATCGGTCGCGCTAACATAACTGCTTTCTTCTAAACCCCTGCCGCCAAGCACCCCTATAGGTGGGATGCCGGCGCCCTCAAGCAAGCACAAGCGGAGGAAAACCGCAAAAGTGTGACGGTTGCTGTTGCACAAACGAAAATGAAACCGGCACAACTTGCACGTCATACCAGATACGGGCCGACAGCGTTAGGGGCTGTGGATTGGTCTTTTATGTTCTCTCGAAACGCCGTCTCGCCAACGTCGAGACCTTGTCTTTGGCGCAAGCTCGTCAGGAATCGGTAGCCGGGCGCGGGCGGTTGCTTTAAAAGCATCTGCTCCCACCGACTATGAGGCTGACCATGGTATTGAGAGCCGACGACCTGATCGACCGCCGCCGCTTGCGCCGCAAGCTGACATTCTGGCGCGTTGCAGCGCTTGTTGTCGCAGCAGCCGGGCTGATTGCCTTTTCGACCTGGATTTACGGCGATGACTTCACTGGCGCGGCGATCGACCATATCGCCAAGGTCAAGATCGAGGGCACCATCACCGAAGACGACGACCTGATCAAGCAACTGGATGCCATCCGTCAATCCTCGAGGGTGAAAGCTGTAATCCTGTCGATCGATTCACCTGGCGGCACCACCGTCGGCGGCGAATCGATCTACGAGGCAGTGCGCAAGCTGGCCGCCGAAAAGCCGGTGGTGGCCCAGGTCGGCACGCTGGCCGCATCGGCGGGCTATATGATCGCTACCGCGACCGATCATATCGTCGCGCGCAAATCGTCGATTGTCGGCTCGATAGGCGTGCTGATCCAGTATCCGGACGTCAGCGGCCTTATGAACAAACTCGGCGTCAAGCTCGAGGAAGTGAAATCCTCGCCGTTGAAAGCTTCGCCATCGCCTTTCAAGCCGACCAATGACGACGAGCGCACCATGGTCCGCAAGCTCATCCTCGACAGCTACGACTGGTTCGTCGGCATCGTCGCCGAACGCCGCAAGATGACCAAACCGGAGGCGCTGGCGCTGGCCGACGGATCGATCTTCACCGGCCGGCAGGCCGTTGCCAACAAATTGGTCGACGCGGTCGGCGGCGAGACCGAAGCGATCGACTGGCTCGCAACCAAGGGCATCGACGCCAAGCTCAAGGTGGTGGAGTGGAAACACGCGGAAAGCGGCGGCTTCCTGTTCTCGAAGGCAATGGCACGAACCATCGGCAGTGCGCTCGGCCTGCCCGACTATGGCGGCGACATCATTCACGAACTTGGTGCCGATCGCTTGTTTCTTGACGGTCTGGTTTCCGTCTGGCACCCTTGAGACGAGTGAAAAAAGCAAATAAAATCATCCTCATAATTTGACCGCAGTGTTTTCACGGGGAGCCTTCTCATGATCAAATCCGAACTTGTGCAGATCATCGCCACACGCAACCCGCACCTTTTCCTGCGTGACGTCGAAAACATTGTCGGCGCGATTTTCGACGAGATCACCGACGCGCTCGCCGAAGGCAACCGGGTCGAGCTGCGCGGTTTCGGCGCTTTCTCGGTGAAAAACCGCCCCGCCCGCACCGGCCGCAATCCGCGTACCGGCGAATCCGTCGAGGTCGAGGAGAAATGGGTGCCGTTCTTCAAGACCGGCAAGGAATTGCGTGAAAGGCTGAACAGCGGCAAATAAGCGCCGCGCGGGCTCATGCGCCATGCCGGCCTTTTCAGGAGGCCCGGCCTTTGGTAGAGCCCGCCTTCGACAGGAAATTCTATGTTCAATCGTTTCATGCTCATCGTGGTCTTCGTGCCGCTGGCCGTCATTCTGATTGCGCTGGCGGTGGCCAACCGCGATCCGGTTGCCTTCACCCTGGACCCATTCAACCCCGGCAATCCGGCGCTGACGATGACGCTGCCGCTTTTCATCTTCCTGTTCGTGGCCATCGCCATAGGCATGATCGTCGGCAGCCTGGCGACCTGGATCAAGCAGGGCCGCTATCGCAAGCTGGCGCGCCAGCGCGGCGTCGAGGCCGAGAACTTGCGCCAGGCGGTCAGCCGGGCACCGGCCGCGCAACAAGGCCCCTCCTTGCCGAAGCCGACGGGCTGAGCCGGAACCGCCGCGCGTCCTTTTTGGGCGCGCAAAGGACGCTGTACCATTTTTGATTGCGCATGATCTTTGCAGAAAATCGCTTCTGATTTCGCGGTCATGCGTCAGGCGTATTTCTCTCGACGGAGTTTCCTATGTTGAGCATTTCGGCGGCCGAGGTCGATCAGGCGCTGACCTTTCCCGGCCTGGTCGAAACGCTGCGCGCGGCTTTTCGCGATGGCGCGGTACAGCCGGTCAGGCACCACCATACGGTCGAACGGCCCGACGGCGCGGCCTCGACCCTGCTCCTGATGCCGGCCTGGACCGACTTCAATGCCGCCGGCTCGTCGGCAGGCGGCCATATCGGCGTCAAGATCGTCACCGTGTCGCCCGACAACAACGCCGTGGGCAAACCCGCTGTGATGGGGCTTTACCTCCTGCTCGACGGTGCGACCGGCGAGCCTGAAGCCATGATCGACGGCCAGCGGCTGACGCAGTGGCGCACGGCCTGCGCCTCGGCGCTGGCAGCCTCCTATCTGGCCCGCGAGGACGCTTCGCGGCTGCTGGTGGTCGGCGCCGGCGCGCTGTCGCCGTTCCTCGCCAGGGCGCATTGCGCGGTGCGGCCGATCACCGTCATCCGCATCTGGAACCGCACGCCGGCCAATGCCGAAAAGGTTGCGGCGGAATTGCGCGCCGAGGGCTTTGCGGCCACCGCCGCGAGCGATCTCGACGCCGAACTCGGCCAGGCCGACATCGTTTCGTCGGCGACGATCACGACCACGCCGCTGATCAAGGGCGCGCTGTTGAAGCCGGGGACCCATGTCGATCTGGTCGGCGGCTTCACGCCGGCCATGCGCGAAAGCGACGACGATGCGATTGCGCGCGCCCGCGTCTACGTCGACACCCGGGCCGGCGCCACCAAGGAAGCGGGCGACATCGTCCAGCCGCTGGCCTCGGGCGTGCTGGAGGCGCAAGCCATCGTCGCCGACCTGCATGAATTGGCACGCGACCAGAAGAAGGGCCGGCAGAGCCCCGGTGAGATCACGCTGTTCAAATCGGTCGGCGCAGCCCTCGAAGACCTCGCCGCCGGCATTGCGGTGTACAAGGCGCGGAGTAGGGTAGTAGGCAGTAGGCAGTAGGCAGTAGGCAGTAGGCAGTAGGGGAGCCGTACAAATCGAGCGGCTTCGTGCAAGCCATGCTTTCCCTATTCACTTACTCACCTACTGCCTTACTCCCTTCCCTTCGGAACGTCTCCGGCGTCACCCCGTTGTTCGGGCGTTATGGAGATACGCGGGTTCCTGTTGTTCTGGTCCATCTTGGCCGCCGTTGTCGCGGCGCTCAGCCTTGGACCATCCTTCGCCCATGTCCTGGAATCAGCTCCTCGGCTGACGAAATGGTCGCCTTCTCTCTGGCGCGAGACGACTGTCTTCAACGCCCAGTTCCAGCTGTTTGCCGTCATTGGCGCGCCACTGGACCTGGCCGCGATCGGCTGTCCGGGACTGCTCGCTTGGATGCTGCGCAATGACCGTCCAGCGTTCTGGTATGCGTTGGCCGCTGCCGTGATCTATGCGGTGTCTCTTGCGATGTGGTTTGCTCTCGTCAAGCCGGCGAACGATATTCTGGCCACTTGGGTGCCTGGCCCGATTCCGGAGAATTTCGAAGCGATCCGGCTGCGCTGGGAAACAGGCCATATGATCGTCGCCGGCTTCAAGGCCGTCGGTTTCGTATCGCTGGTTGCCGCCCTGCTCTTCATCAAGCGCGGCTGACCGGTTCGGAAATGTCCGGCGACTGCGTTTGTTGCGCCGGCGAATGTGCTGTGGCAGAAGCGGGCCACGTCGCCCCAGGAGATGCTCTTCCTTGAAACCTTTTCGCGACAAACGCCGCGACAGCCGCTCGCATCAGCTCGCAAAGGGCGGGGCGGAACCGCGCGCAACCGGCGCATCGGGCAACCGCACCGAGCCGATAGCCGCGCCGCGCGTCCTTTCCCGCCGCGACGGCGCCCTGCCCGCCGAACACCTGCCGCTGATCCTCGAAGTCGCGCCCAACGCCGACTACGCGTTGCTCGACAGCGGTGCCGGACAGAAGCTCGAGCAGTACGGCCCCTATCGCATCGTTCGGCCTGAAGGCCAGGCGATCTGGCAAAAAGCGTTGCCGGCCAAAGACTGGGACCGCGCCGACGCCATTTTCACCGGCGACACCGACGAGGAAGGCATCGGCCGCTGGCGTTTCCCCAGGACGCCGCTCGGCGAAACCTGGCCAATGAAGCATGACGGCATCGATTATCTCGGCCGCTTCACCTCGTTTCGCCATGTCGGCGTGTTCCCCGAGCAGGCCTCGCACTGGGATCACATGGCCGGGCTGATCGCGGCGGCGAAGCGGCCGGTCAAAGTGCTGAATCTGTTCGGCTATACCGGCCTTGCCTCGCTGGTGGCGGCGCGCGCCGGCGCCGAGGTCACCCATGTCGATGCTTCCAAGAAGGCGATCGGCTGGGCCAGGGAGAACCAGGAGATGGCGGGCCTGTCGCAAAAGCCGATCCGTTGGATCGTCGACGACGCCCTAAAATTCGCCGAGCGCGAGGAGCGCCGAGGCAGCCGTTACGACATCGTCCTGTTCGATCCGCCCGCCTATGGCCGTGGCCCCAGGGGCGAGGTCTGGCAATTGTTCGAGGATCTGCCGGCTCTGACCGACCTCTGCCGCTCGGTCCTGACGCCGAAGCCGCTCGCTGTCGTGCTGACCGCCTATTCGATCCGCGCTTCCTTCTTCGCCATCCATGCCTTGATGCGCGACACTTTTGCCGGCATGGGCGGCACGGTCGAATCCGGCGAACTGATTATCCGCGAGAAATCCGCCGGCCGGGCGCTGTCCACCTCGCTGTTTTCGCGCTGGGTGGCCTGAATGAGCGAGCGGCACGCCGGCGCGCCAGGGCAGGTGAAGGAAGTCACCAGCCTTGCCAATCCGTTGATCAAGGACATCAAGGCGCTCTCGCTGAAGAAATACCGCGACCAGCAGAACGCATTCATGGCCGAGGGGCTGAAGCTGGTCATCGACGCGCTCGACCTCGGCTGGTCGATCCGGACGCTGGTCTTCGCCAAAGCCGGACGCGGCAACGCGGCGGTCGAAAAGGTCGCGGCACGCACGGTTGCCGCCGGCGGCACCGTGCTCGAAGTTTCGGAAAAAGTGCTCGTCGCCATCACGCGCCGCGACAACCCGCAAATGGTGGTCGGCGTCTTTTCGCAAAAGTTCCTGCCGCTGAAGGACATCCGCGCTCAAGACGGCGATGTCTGGGTGGCGCTCGACCGCGTGCGCGATCCCGGCAATCTCGGTACCGTCATCCGCACCGTCGATGCCGTTGGCGCCAAGGGCATCATCCTGGTCGGCGAGACCACCGATCCTTTTTCCGTCGAGACCGTGCGCGCCACGATGGGCTCGATCTTCGCCGTGCCGGTCGCCAAGGCGACGCCGGAAGCCTTCCTTGCGTGGCGAAAAAGCTTTCCTGGCCTGGTTGCCGGCACACACCTGAAGGGTGCGGTCGATTACCGTTCGGTCGACTTTTCCAAAGGCCCGGTGCTGCTGATGATGGGCAACGAACAGCAGGGCCTGCCCGAAAGCCTGGCCGAAAGCTGCGACAGATTGCTGCGGATTCCACAGTCTGGTCGGGCCGATTCGCTCAATCTCGCGGTGGCCACCGGCATCATGCTGTTCGAGGTCCGGCGCCGCGCGCTGAAACTTGCCCCGGAGGGCGCCTGACCGTGACATCCCGAACGGTGAAAGCCCCAACGGCAAAATCCTGGTTGCCCTACGTCGTGCTGGTCGCCGCCGCGGTGACGCTCGACCAGTGGGTGAAATATCTGGTCGAGACCGGCCTCCCTTTTCAGGAAAAGGTCGATCTTGTCCCGTTCCTGGCATTGTATCGCACCTACAACACCGGCATCGCCTTCTCGATGTTTTCGTCCTTCGGTGACACCGGCCTGGTGGTCATCGCCGCTTTTGTCGTCGCTTTCGTGCTCTATCTCGCGGCCCGCACTCCGCCCGGCCACGTGCTTACCCGCATCGGCTTTGCGCTGATCGTCGGCGGCGCGCTCGGCAATCTGTTCGACCGCGTTACCTATGGTCACGTGATCGACTACATCCTGTTTCACACCCCAATATGGTCCTTCGCCATCTTCAACCTCGCCGACGCCTTCATCGCAGTCGGCGCGGTGGTGGTCGTCCTCGACGAACTCATTGGTTGGCGGCGTGAGGCCAAGCCCTCAAGCGATTGACCTGGCCTTCTGCCGCCATACAGTGTCCCATTCAAGAAGCCCGAGGAGAAGACATGCCCGAAAACTTCAAAGCCATCCTCGTTTCGCGCGACGCCGAGAAGAAGCAGTCGGTCGCGATCACCGACCTTACCGAAGCCGACCTGATGGAAGGCGATGTCACCGTCGCCGTCGAGGCGACGACGGTGAACTACAAGGACGGCCTCGCCATAT
Organism: Mesorhizobium sp. WSM4820; assembly: GCF_055811075.1. Taxonomy (NCBI): domain Bacteria; kingdom Pseudomonadati; phylum Pseudomonadota; class Alphaproteobacteria; order Hyphomicrobiales; family Phyllobacteriaceae; genus Mesorhizobium; species Mesorhizobium sp. WSM4820. The sequence goes on from NZ_JBVVQN010000011.1 coordinate 93,418, forward strand.
CCGGCAAGGCGCCGGTGATCCGCCGCTGGCCGCTGGTGCCGGGCATTGATTTCGCCGGCACCGTCATCTCGTCCTCCCATGCCGACTGGCGCACGGGGGACAAGGTCATATTGAACGGCTGGGGTGTCGGCGAGACGCATTTTGGCGCCTATGCCGAGCGCGCCCGTGTCAAGGGCGACTGGCTGGTGCCGCTGCCTCAGGGCATGAGCCCGCATGATGCGATGGCGGTCGGCACGGCAGGTTACACCGCCATGCTTTGCGTTATCGCGCTGGAACGGCACGGCATCGTGCCGGAACGCGGCCCCGTCGTGGTGACGGGCGCGGCCGGCGGCGTCGGCTCGGTCGCGGTTTCGATTCTGTCCAGCCTCGGCTATCACGTCGTCGCCTCGACCGGCCGCAGCGCTGAAAGTTCCTACCTGACCGACCTGGGTGCTTCGGAGGTGATTTCGCGCGACGAGCTTGCCCAGCCGGCAAAGCCGCTCGCCAAGGAACGCTGGGCCGGCGGCGTCGACGCGGTCGGCAGTCACACCCTGGCCAACGTCCTTTCGATGACCTCCTATGGCGGCGCCGTCGCCGCCTGCGGCCTGGCCGGCGGCATGGATCTGCCGACGAGCGTCGCCCCGTTCATCCTGCGCGGCGTTTGTCTGCTCGGCATCGATTCGGTGATGGCGCCAAAAACGGTCCGCATGGAGGCGTGGCGCCGCATCGGCACGGACCTCGACCTCCAGAAGCTCGCCAAACTGTCCACGACCATTGGCTTCGATGGCATCATCGACGCCGCGCACGATATCATCGAGGGCGAGGTCCGCGGTCGCGTGGTGGTGGACATGTGAGCTCTTCCTTCTCCGGTTTTTAATGCATTAGCAAAAGCCTGACCCAGGGTGTGCAGCGGTGAAGCGCCTCGCATGAGGCCGGCCAAACGCGACGCGCTTCAGGAGCGGAGAGGCAAAAACCGCGCGACCGCTAAAATTCGAACGATCCGCGGCAATTTTCCATAATCTCTGTCTGGCAAGGGTTTCCGCATGGTCACGGAATCCGGCATCAGAGAAACAGAGAGCGCCGAAAACGTCGACGGGATCGGCCCGGAGGCGCCAAGCCGGCAGCATATCGCGGCGCCGCCACTGGCGCCTGAATTGCCCGCCGCCAATCGCGAAGGCCTGCCGTTCCTTATGCTCGTCGCCATCGTCGTGCTGGCGGGCCTGTCGCATCTGACCGGCGCGCCGATCTTCATCACCTTCGGGCTTTTGGCGACTGGCATGGCAGGCCTTGCCGTGCATCTGCGTGCCAGGCGCACGGCGCGCCGCACGGTTGCGCTGCTTGGCGCGACCGCAGCGCGCAGCCGCGCCGAGGTTGAGAGCCTGGCCGACCGCGTGTGGGAGATGCAGGAGAGCGAGGAACGCTTTCGCGGGCTGATCGACGCGCTTGGCGATCTCGTCGTCCATCGCGACCGTGACGGCCACATCGTCTATGCCAACAAGGTTTTCGCCGAGCTTGTCGGAGCCGACCAGCGCGACCTTGCCGGCAGGGCCCTGGCCGACCTCGGCATCGACGTCGGCATCGTTCCCGATGCCGCTTTTTCCGACCATGAATGCCTGAGCTCCACCGACGTCGCCATTAGCACACCGAGCGGCCCGCGCTGGTTCTCATGGATCGAACTGTCCGTGCGCGACAAGGAGAGCGGTTCCGTCTCGCATCGCGCAATCGCCCGCGACATTACCGCACGCAAGCACGCCGAAACGTCGCTGATCACCGCCCGCGAGCGAGCCGAATATGCAAGCCAGGCCAAATCGCGCTTCCTCGCCACCGTCAGCCACGAGATCCGCACTCCGATGAACGGCATCATGGGCATGGCCAAGCTGCTGGCGGACACCGGGCTCTCGCCGCAACAACGGACCTACGTCGGCGCCATCTCGACCTCGGCCAGCGCCCTGCTGGCGCTGATCGAGGATCTGCTCGACTATTCCAAGATCGAGGCTGGCCGCTTCGATCCCGAACCGCAGCCAATGTCGGTGCGCGAGATCGCCGACAACATCGTGGAACTCCTGGCAGCGCGTGCCTTCGCCAAGAACATCGGCCTTGGCTGCCATGTCGAACCCGACGTGCCGCAGATGATATCAGCCGATCCTGGAAGAGTCAGGCAGGTGCTGCTCAACCTCATCGGCAACGCCATCAAGTTCACCGACAGCGGCGGCGTGTTGGTGAGCATCGCTCGTGCCCGCACCGAAACCACCGACCGCATAGGCTTCACCGTCACCGACACCGGTCCCGGCCTGCACGAGGACGACTTGGAGCGCATCTTCGAGGAATTCGAACAGGCTGACGGCACGTCGACCCGCGCGCATGGCGGCGCCGGGCTCGGTCTTGCCATCTCCAGGCGCCTGGTGATCGCCATGGGCGGCACGATCTCGGTGTCGAGCCAGCTCGGCCAGGGTTCGGAATTCGTCTTCGAAATCCCCGCAATATCGGCCACCGAGCCGCCGCAGAGCCGTCGGGATGCGCTGTCAGGGCGGCGCGCCGTGATCCTGTCGAAGAACGCCGTCGAGGCCGACGCCATCGCCCGCACCATCCGCGCCAATGGCGGCAAGGTCGATCTCGCCGCGACGGCCGCCCAGGCAGCGTCCTTGGCCGAAGGCTGCGACGTGCTTTTGGTCGATGCGGCCATGGAGGAAGGCGACGGCAGGTTGCTCAAGCGCCTTCGCCAGAGCGGCTTTGCCGATTGCGAGGCGATCACACTGATCGCGCCAACCGACCGCGGCATGCTGGGCGAGTTCCGCGCCAGCGGCTACGCCACCTTTCTGGCAAGGCCGGTGCGTGGCGAAACGTTGCTTCGCGTGCTTTTGACCAGCAGCGTGCCTGCCCTCACCCAGCCGCAGCCGGAAAAGCGCGGCGCACCAACCGCCCGCGCCATTGGCGGCCGGCGGCGGGGCCTGTCCGTGCTGATCGCCGAGGATAACGACATCAACGCCATGCTTGCCCGTGCCACGCTGCTAAAGGCCGGGCATCGCGTGAAACTGGTCGGCAACGGCAAGGCCGCCGTCGAGGCCATCACCGGCACCGACCACAAGTACCGCTTCGACGTGGTGCTGATGGACCTGCACATGCCTGTCATGGACGGGCTGGACGCGATCGCCGCCATCCGCCGGCACGAGGAGGAAACCGCCGTGTCGCCGGTTCCGATCATGGTGCTGTCGGCGGACAGTCAGGAAACGACCCGCCACGCAGTGCTCGCCCATGGCGCCAGCGGCTTCGTCACCAAGCCGCTCGACCCCGACGCGCTTGTCCATGCGGTCGAGGGTCACGTGGCCGCTTGATCCGCCGGCTGTCCTTGCCTGGCTTACCTGCAGAACATAGCCGGTTGAAGGGTTGACCAGCCGACGAAGTATTGCCGGCAGGGCCGTATCACGGTACTGTCACAATCCTGTTGCACCTACGCCGTATCCCCGTGCCAAGAGGGATGGCTCGAAGGAGAATCACTCGTGCATACAGTTATGCCGGAATGTGACGCTCGGCCGAACGCCAGGGGTGCTTTGCTCACCGGGCGCAACGTCGATGCTGTCATAAAAGGCGAAGCGCTTGGCCGTATCGGCAACCTCGAAGTGCGGCTCGCACGCAACGAGGCCGAGATCGCCGCCGCGCAGGAAGTGCGCTACCGGGTGTTCTATGACGAGCTCGGCGCCAGGAAAACCCTGTTTCAGGTGCAGGACCGCCGCGACGCCGACCATTTTGATCCGCTCTGTGATCATCTGCTCGTCTTCGACACCTCGCTGTCCGGTCCCGAGCATCGCCGCATTGTCGGCACCTACCGCCTGTTGCGGCAGGAGATCGCAGCAGCGGCCGGCGGCTTCTATTCCGAGGGCGAGTTTGAGCTGACCAATCTTATCGCCCGCCATCCCGGCCAGCGTTTCCTCGAGCTCGGCCGCTCCTGCGTCTTGCCGGAATACCGCTCGAAGCGCACCATCGAGGCGCTCTGGCAAGGTATCTGGGCCTATATCAACCATTATGGGATCGGCGTGATGACCGGTTGCGCCTCTTTCCCCGGCACCGTGCCGGCGGCACACGCCGAAGCGCTGACCTATCTCGCCCATCACTGCCGGACGAATTCGGCCTGGGACGTGCGCGCCGTTGCCGGCCGCTACTGCTCCATGGATTTGATGCCGATCGAGGCGGTCAACGCCAAGGCCGCGATCGCGGCGATGCCACCGCTGGTCAAGGGCTATCTGCGCGTCGGCGCGCGCATCGGCGACGGCTGCGTCATCGACCGCGAATTCTCGACGGTCGATGTGTTCGTGGTGATGCCGGTCAAGGAGATCGGCGCCCGCTACGTCAGCTATTATGGCGGGGAAGCCCAGCGCTTCGCCGCCTGAGATTCCAATGAGTAGCGAATAGGGAGTAGCGAGTAGCGGGAGTTCCGCCAATTCGCTGCGGATCGTTGTGCCTATTCGCTACTCGCCCTCATTTCACGGAATATCTTCCGGCCGCCGGCCGGGCCGGCTCTTGTAGGACGGAAAGGCCCAGCCGAACTTAAGCGCGCCGCCACGCACGCAGAAAGCGGCTATGAAGCCCACCAGGCCCGAGGCGAGCGGCGGCAGTCCGGCGAGATCGCCTGTTGTAAACAGGATGGCGCCCGCAAGGGCGGCGGTGACATAGATTTCTGGTCTCAAGAGCACCGAAGCCTCACCGGCCAGCAGGTCGCGCAAGATCCCGCCGAACGTGGCGGTGAGCACGCCGGTAACAACGGACACGACCGGCGAGCCGGTGATGGCCAGGCCCTTGGCGGCACCCATCACCGAAAACGCGGCGAGGCCGACGGCGTCGAGCCAGAGCAGTAATTTCCAGCGGGATTCGAGACGGTGCGCCCCGAAAAAGACAAGCATCGCCACCACCGCGCAGATCAGCACATAGCCAGAGTTGGTAACCCAGAAGACCGGCAGATTGAGGATGACGTCACGAAACGTGCCACCGCCGATGCCGGTGACGCTGGCCAGGAACAAAAAGCCGATGATGTCGAGCTGCTTGCGCGAAGCGGCCAGCGCACCGGTCGCCGCGAAGACGGCGACACCGGCATAGTCGAGAAGCTCGATCGGGTTCAAGGGCATAGCGGAGTAGGAGAGCGGGTGAATAGGGATGTATGAATAGCACGAAGCCGGACGATTGGTACGGCTCCTTTACCCTACTGCCCCTACTGCTCCTACTGCCCTATTCCCTTAACTTACGCATCCTTCTCAGCTTGCTCGTTCACCGGCCCTGGCTCGACCGGCGCTTCACCAGCCACATGCTTGGGACCGCCCTTGGCAACGCCGACCATGGCCGGCCGCAGCACCCGCTCGCCGATCGAATAGCCGGGCTGCACGACCTGGACCACCGTGTTGGCCGGCACCTCCGGATTGGGCACCTCGAACATCGCCTGATGGAAATTCGGGTCGAATTTCTCGCCTTCCGGCTCGAGCTTCTTCACTCCGTGCCGCTCGAGCGCCGATAGCATGGCGCGCTCGGTGAGCTCGACGCCCTCGATCAGTGACTTCAAACCGGCATCACCCGACGCCTTGGACTCAGCCGGGATCGCATCCAGTGCGCGGCGCAGATTGTCCGATACCGACAGCATGTCACGGGCGAAATTGGCAACCGCATAGGCGCGTGCATCGTGCACGTCACGGGCGGTACGGCGGCGCAGATTCTCCATCTCGGCTGCGACGCGGAGCGCGCGGTCCTTCAACTCGTCGTTTTCCTTCAGCAGCCGCACAAGCGCTTCATAGTCGCCGTCGGCGCTGCCTTGCGTGTGTTCGGTGGCAGCCCCGGCCGTCTCGGCTTCATCGGGCGCGCGTTCGTCTTTTGCCTGGTCGCTCATCGCCGTTTCCCGTCATTTCAAATGATGTGGATTTTGTGCCCGATATCGAGGTTTGGCGGCCAAAAATCAAGGGGCAAGCGATACTGGACAGGCCGCTCGCGCTTTTGACGACGCATCATGGAGACCTTTCGATATTAATTCAAATTTTACTGTAACCACCGGCTTTGCTTGCCAAGATGCTGCGATAGGGGAACCATTCGTCTGCTGGAAGAGTTTCGAAACCGACACAGGATTTTGAGATGGCGACCCGCAACGACGGCGACCGCAAGAATGGCGCCCCCAACGATGACGAAAGACGTAAAAGGCTGGCGGCCGGCATCAGGCGCCAGTTCGGCACCGAGGCAACGATGCACTTTCTGCGCGCGTTGCCGGCGTTCCGGACGGAGAACGACATTCCCGATCGTTTCAGGGAATTGCTTGACCGCCTGGACGGCATCGAAAGCAGCGTAGCCGCCGGTGGCAACCGGCGATAGACAACACACACGCCTGTCGCTGCGCGCCATTGGCATGCCTTTTGCCGCAGCTTGCGCGTCGCGCGACAATTACCCGCAGTAACTTTGCGTGATGCTTGGCTTGCGGCGACGAAATGGTCCGTCTATGCTTCCTGATGAACATGATTTCCCCCGAAGCTGTAGCGAACAGCAAGCGTGCCTGGTTGAAGATCCTGGCGCGCTACAAGAAACCTGACAGGCGGCGCAGCGCCGTCGAACTTGCCATCACCCTCATCCCCTTTGCCACGCTGTGGGCACTGTCCTCGGCTGCCTATGCCTATGGCCATTGGTGGGGTCTGATCCTCATCCTTCCGGCCGCCGGCTTTCTGGTGCGGATCTTCATGATCCAGCACGATTGCGGCCACGGTTCCTTCTTCGCCAACCGCACCGCCGACGACTGGATCGGCCGCGGCCTGGGCATCCTGACTTTGACGCCTTACGATTGCTGGCGACGTGCCCACGCAACCCATCATGCCAGCGCCGGCAATCTCGATGAGCGCGGCACGGGCGACATCAAGACGCTGACTGTTGCCGAATATCGGCAAATGTCCTGGCGGGGCCGCCTTGCCTATCGCCTCTATCGCCATCCGCTCGTCATGTTCGGCCTCGGCCCCATTTGGCTTTTCATCTTTGAGCAGAGACTGCCGGTCGGCATGATGCGAGGCGGCCTCACGCCCTGGGTGTCGTCGATGGCCACCAACGCGGCCATCGCGGTCGCCGCCGCCGCCCTTGTCTGGTTCGTCGGCCTCGAAGCGTTCCTGGTCGTCCATTTGCCCATCGTCGTTCTCGCCGGGTCCGCCGGCATCTGGCTGTTCTATGTCCAGCACCAGTTCGAAGAGACAGAGTGGGCAAAGGACTCCGAATGGGAGTTCCAGCATGCGGCCCTGCACGGCTCGTCCTATTACGACCTGCCGCCGGTACTGAACTGGTTCACCGGCAATATCGGCGTCCATCACGTGCACCACCTCTCCGCCAAGGTGCCGTGCTATCGTCTGCAGGAGGTCCTGAGGGACTATCCGGAACTGCGCAAAATTGGCCGCGTCACGCTTCTCGACAGCCTGCGCTGCGTCAAGCTGGCGCTGTGGGATGAGAGCCGCAGCAAGCTGGTATCGTTTCGCGAAGCGCGGATGACTGCATAAAGCACATCCCAAAAACGAACGCGCGGCGCTGTAAAGCCGCCGCACCAGAGGTGCGGCGGCTTTTATAACGTGTGGCTCAAGCCGCCTGGCGTTCGTCGCGCATCAGGATCTCGCCGTGGCGAATCTCGGTGCCGAGCACTTTCAGGCATTCGCGCATGAAGGCGGCCAGCCCCGGCCAGCCCTTGGCCGACACCAGATTGCCGTCGACATGGGCGCCGGTCGGCGCGACATCGATATAGGTGCCGCCGGCGAGCGTGACTTCCGCCTCGCAATACTGCAGCGCCGCGACCTCCCTGCCGCGCAGCACGCCGTCGACCGCCATCAGGATCTGGGCGCCGTGGCAAATGGTGAAGATCGGCTTGCCGGTCTCGTGGAATGCCGCACCAGCGCCTGCACGCGCTTGTCGATGCGGATATATTCCGGCCCGCGCCCGCCTGCCGCATAGACGGCATCGTATTCAGCCGGATTGACCTCGGAAAACGTCTTGTTGAGGATGTAGTCGTGGCCGAGCTTTTCCGTATAGGTCTGGTGACCCTCGAAGTCGTGCAGCGACGTCTTCAGGATATCGCCTGCCTTCTTGTCGGGACACACGACATGCACGGTGTGGCCGACCGCATGCATGGCCTGTTCAAAGACGAAAATCTCGTATTCCTCGCTGAACTCGCCAACGAGCATCAATATCTTCTTACCAGCCATTCCCGGTTCCTCCCTTGGTGGCGAATTTATTTCGGATCGCGAAATAATAGGCCATATCTTAAGGGGCGGATGCCGAAAATAAAAGATTGAATCGGCAGAGTGGTCCGACCAGATGCGACCTGCTTCGTCGGGAAGATCAGCCGGCGCGCACCCGCCGCCAGGAATATTTGGGGCCCTTCGCCTCCGGCTTCACGGTCGGCTGGTAGGAGAGCGGCAGACCGCCGGTGCGGCCTTCCTCGAGCCGTTTCAGCAACACTGGATTTGATACTTCGAACTCGTCGAAGCCGAGGCGCAGCATATGCGGAAGCTGGTCGACCAGAACCTGTCCGGTGGCGCGGACCGCGCCCTCGAAACGGTAGCGGCTGCGCAGCAGTTCGCCCTTGGAGAAGGAGCGGCCGTCACTGAAAGCCGGGAAGGCCAGCGCCACCAGCGATATCTGGTCGAGCAGGTCCGCGATCTTTTCGAGCTGATCGCCGGGCTGAAGCAGTACGCCGAGGCGCTCCTTCGCCGACCGGCGCACCGCCGGATCGAGGCCGAGAAACGCCTGCAGCGGCAGGATGAAGCGGCCATTGCCGGACAATGCGTCGGCGCTCTCGGCATGGCTCCACTCGTCCTCGCTAAAACCTGTCGGGGTCCAGAGGCGGGTGGCGTTTTCCGCTATCGATTCACTCATCGAGAAATTCCCAAGTCCACAAAATTCCAAAGTTGAAAACGCTCGAGGGTGTGTGAGATTCAGGTAAGGCCGAGCCGAGAATGGTGGCTTCCGAGAACCGGAGCGGAGCGTACTTTGGGTACGTGCCGCCATTCGCAGGCCAGCCTCACCTGAATATCGACATACCCTAAAGCGATGCGTCGGTCAGCGACTTCTCCAGCCCCGACAAATGGATGCCGCACTCTGTCTTGGCGTGCCCCACCCAGCGGCCGCTGCGTGCATCCTCGCCCGGCTGCACCGGCTGCGTGCACGGGAAGCAGCCTATCGATAGATAGCCATAGGCGACCAGTGGATTCTCACGCAGTGCATGCGCGCGCATATAGTTGGCCTGGTCTGATGTCGTCCAATGCGCCAGCGGATTGATGCGAATGCGTGAGCCGACCGCCTCGAACACCGGCAGGGATGCCCGCGTCGTCGCCTGAAAACGCTTGCGGCCGGTGAACCAGGCGCGGAACGGCTCGACGCCGCGCGCCAGCGGCTCGACCTTGCGAACACCGCAGCAGGCGTCGGTGTCGGTTTCGTTCAGATTACCGGCCGGATCGATCCGTTCGAGCGCCGCTTCTTCGGGCGTGATCACCCTGATATCGGTCAGCCCGAAATCGGCAACCAGCGCGTCGCGATAGCCGAGCGTCTCCTCGAAGTGCTTGCCGGTGTCGAGGAAGATGACCGGCAGCGTCCGGTCGATCTTGGCGATCATGTGCAGAAGCACTGCAGAATCCGCCCCGAACGACGAAACTGCGGCGATTTCACCGTGAAAGAATTCCCGGGCCGACCGCTCGATGATCTCCAGCGGCTTCAGATGACCATAAAGCGCATCGAGTCCCGCCGCTTCGGCGGCGATGCCGGCCTCGACGTCGACGATACGATCAAGCGGCCTTGGCTTCGCCAGCATAGAGCGCCTCCTTGAACGGCGCGGGACCGACACGGCGGTAGGCGTCGATGAATTTTTCGTTTCTGTCGAGCCGGAGGCCGAGATAGGTCTCGACGATCTGCTCGATGGCGTCGGTGATCTCTGCCGAGCTGAAGCCGCGGCCGATGATCTCGCCGACCGAGGTGTTCTCGTCGGCCGAGCCGCCGAGCGTGACCTGGTAGAGTTCGGCGCCCTTCTTCTCGACGCCGAGGATGCCGATATGGCCGACATGGTGATGGCCGCAGGCATTGATGCAGCCGGAAATCTTCAGCTTCAGTTCGCCGATCTCGCGCTGCCGCTCGAGCGAAGCGAAACGACGCGAGATTTCCTGCGCCACCGGAATCGAGCGCGCCGTGGCCAGCGCGCAATAGTCGAGGCCCGGGCACGAGATGATGTCTGATATCAGGTTGGAATTGGCGGTCGCCAGTCCGATGTCGACCAGCGCGTCATAGACCGCCTTGAGGTCGGCCCGCGCGACATGCGGCAGGATCAGGTTCTGCTCATGGCTGACGCGCAGCTCGTCGAAAGCATATTTTTCGGCAAGGTCGGCGACCGCTTCCATCTGGCTGTCGGAGGCATCGCCCGGCGCTTCGCCAATGCCCTTGAGCGAGATGGTCACGGCGGCATAATCCGGGTGACGGTGGGTCACCACGTTCTGGTCGAGCCATTCCGAAAAGCTCTTCGAATCGAGGCGAGCGAGCTTGACGGCCTCGTCGCCTTCCGGCCGTTCGACCAGCGCCGGTGGTGCGAAATAGGCATCGATGGCGCGGATGTCGGCTTCCGGCAGCTTTAGATCCGCATCCTTCAGCTCCTGCCATTCGGCCTCGACCTGGCGGGTGATCTCCTCGACGCCGGTCTCGTGGACGAGAATCTTGATGCGCGCCTTGTATTTGTTGTCGCGGCGGCCGTAGAGGTTGTAAACGCGCAGGATCGCCGTGCAATAGGACAGAAGGTCGGCCTCGGGCAGGAAGTCGCGGATCTTCTTGGCGATCATCGGCGTACGGCCCTGGCCGCCGCCGACATAGACGGCGAAACCGAGTTCGCCGGCAGCGTTCTTCTTCAAATGCAGGCCGATGTCATGCGTCTGGATGGCGGCGCGGTCGCGCTCGGCGCCGGTCACCGCAATCTTGAATTTTCTCGGCAGGAACGAGAATTCCGGATGCACCGACGACCATTGGCGCAGGATTTCCGCATAGGGACGCGGATCGGCCACCTCGTCGGCGGCGGCACCGGCAAAGTGGTCGGCGGTGACGTTGCGGATGCAGTTGCCGCTGGTCTGGATGGCGTGCATCTCGACACCAGCCAGATCGGCCAGGATCGCCGGAATGTCCGACAGCGCCGGCCAGTTGAACTGGATGTTCTGGCGGGTCGTGAAATGGCCGTAGCCCTTGTCGTATTTGCGGGCGATGTGGCCGAGCATGCGCAGCTGCTTGCTGTTCAGCGTGCCGTAAGGCACCGCGATGCGCAGCATGTAGGCGTGCAACTGCAGGTAGACGCCATTCATCAGCCGCAGCGGCCGGAATTGATCCTCGGTGATCTCGCCGGCAAGCCGCCGCGCGACCTGATCGCTGAACTCGGCGACGCGGGCCTGGACGAAATCGTGATCGAACTCATCGTAACGGTACATGTCTGGTCTTTCCGGGCGCGTCCGCCCGTTGTCTTCAATGTCGTCGTTTACGCCGCCCGGGCGGCTACCGGGCGGGCCTGCTTGCCCAGGTCGTTGCGGTTGGTCGGGCCGGCGGCGCGGATCTTTTCGCGCAGCCGGACCGGCTCGACGACACCATTGGCGACGGTCACGTCGATCATATTGACGTCGACCACTTCATTGTTGGCAGAGGCCGTGGCGCCGATCGCCTCCAGCCGGTCTTCAGCCGCCTTGTCATGGGCGACATCGGCATTGTCGATGGTCTCGGCCCAGCCGCCATTGGCGTACCAGACGGCTTCGCCGTCGGCGAGGCGGTTTGCAGTCAGGACTTTCATCGTTCAGCTCCTTCGGCGGCTGTTTGGGCCGCGCCTTCATGCCTGTGTGCCGCCAGCGGCTCGGAACGTTCAAAATTGGCGCCGGCGACCGCATCGCCGATGATGGTCATGACCGGGCCGGTAAGGTCGGCGCGAACCTCCAGCGACGGCAGGTCGGCGAGCGTGCCGTGGAAACGGCGCCGGTTGGCAAGGCTGGCATTCTCGACCCCGGCGACCGCCGTATCCGGCGACAGGCCGGCCTCGATCAGCCGGCCGGCAACCTCGGCCGCGACCGAGCGGCCCATATAGACGGCGACCGTGGCGCCGGAAATGGCGAGCTTTGCCCAGTCGGGCAGCGAATTTCCCTTGAGGTCGTGGCCGGTGGTGAACACCATCGACGACGACACGCCGCGCAGCGTCAGCGGCAGCTCGAAATCGGCGGCGGCGGCGAAGGCCGCGGTGACGCCCGGAACCACCTCATAGGCGATGCAGGCATCGCGCAGCGCTGCCATTTCCTCGCCCGCCCGGCCGAACACCAGCGGATCGCCGGATTTCAGCCGCACGACGCGCTTGCCGTCGCGGCCGAGCTCGATCAGCAGCGCATTGATCTCGGCCTGGCTCTTGGTGTGGCAGCCCTTGCGTTTGCCCACCGGCAGACGCTCGGCGTCGCGACGGCCCATGGCGACGATCGCCTCCGGCACCAGCGCATCATGGACGATGACATCGGCTTCCATCAGCAGCCGGTGGGCGCGCAGCGTCAGCAGGTCTTCGGCGCCGGGACCCGCGCCAACCAGGGCAATGTGGCCCGAGGCCGGCGCATTCGAAAGCAACAGGTCGACGGCCGAGCCGTGCGCCTGCGAAAGCTGGCCAGCCTCCATGGCGCGGGCCGGCGCGCCACCGAAAAACTCGCTCCAGAAACGGCGGCGGGCATTGCCTTTCGGCAGCAATCTCTCAGCAGTGCCGCGCAACGAGGCCGCAAGCGAAGCAAGCGGCCCGAGCGACGGCGACAGCATGCGGTCGATGCGGCTGCGCAGCATCTGGGCAAGCACCGGTCCGGCCCCTTCCGTGCCGATGGCAATGGCGACCGGCGCGCGGTTGACCAGCGCCGGGGTGAAGAAATCGCATAGCTCAGGCCGGTCGACGGCATTGACCGGAATGCCCAGCCGGCGCGCATCCTCGGCAACGCGGCGGTCAAGCGCCTCGTTGCCGCTGGCAGCAAACACCATCACCGCGCCTTCGAGATGCGCGGCCTCATAGGCGGCAGCGATGTGGACGGCGCCATTCGCGGCGATGAAGGCCAGCAAATCATGCTCGGGGGCATCAGCTATGATGCGCAAGACGGCGCTTGACTGGCCGATCAGCCGCGCCTTGGCCAGAGCCTCCTCGCCGCCGCCGACGATGGCCACGGCTTCGCCAGCGACCCGCATAAAGACGGGAAAGGCGTTGAGCTTGGCGGGGGCCTGCGGCATACGAGCGGAATCCTGAATACGCTGTCGGTTTTACGCGCGGGCGCGAAAAAACAGAAGGAACGCACTCGCGCATCGCTTCGTGCGAAGCAATCGCTTTTCCGCAAGCACCAGAGGCAGGAGAAAAAAATTCCACACCCACGAGTGGAGCGGATCCAAGCCGCTGTTGCGAGCCTTGATCTGCGGCCGTTCTAGCGACAAGCGAAGTATATTACAAAACTCTTTTCTAAATTCTACCAATCTAGTAGATTAAAGCCGACATGCGCTGAGCACCGTCATCCCCGTTGGTTGGCTTGCTCGCCGTGCTTGTCGTCACCGGAACATTCCTGCCTCGGCGCGCGTTTGCTCCTCTGCGAATCCGAGCCTGGCTGTCCAGCTGCGGCAATGGCTCCAGAGACGGGCCCGGAAAACCATGAAAAACAGAAAAAGGAGCGCTCCGGTGAACAACCTCAAGCTGAAACGCGGACTGTGGGTCGTGGTCGCCGACGGCGAGAAGGCACTGTTCCTCGAGAACCGTGGCGACACCCAGTATCCCGACCTTCAGGTCGTGCAGGAGATGGAACAGGCAAATCCGGCGACGCGAGAGCAAGGTTCGGACCGCCCGGGTCGCTACAGCGACGGCCCATCCGTCCACCGCAGCGCAGTCGAGGACACTGACTGGCATCGCCTCGGCAAGGAGACGAAATTGCCGAGCGGCTGTACAAGCTCGCGCACCGCGGCGCCTTCAAGGAGATGGTGCTGATTGCACCGCCGCAGGTGCTGGGCGACATGCGTCGAAAACTTCACAAGGAAGTCGCCGAGAAAATCACAGTGGAAATTCCCAAGACGCTGACCAACCACACCATCGTCGACATCGAAAACCTGCTGCAGGCCACCTGATCGGGCATCAGGCGCAGGCGGTTTCTTTTTAGCAGCAACCATTGCCAGCCCGAGGCGGCCCGCCTTCTGCCACCCTTGTCGTCGATCCATGGCATTTGCGGTTGCCTCGCGGCCATCCGGGCCGCCATATTGCAGGTGCGGCTGCTTCGGGCGGTGCATATCCGACATCGTAATTTTGAAAGGCGCTCCATAGACAATGCCGCATGACACGCCGCTTATCGCCACCATCGTCGCCGGTTTGGGGCTGGCTTTCGTCTTCGGCGCAATTGCAAATCGCTTCCGCATCCCGCCGCTGGTCGGCTACCTCGTCGCCGGCGTCCTAGTCGGGCCGAACACGCCGGGCTTCGTCGCCGATACAGGCCTCGCCAATGAACTGGCCGAAATCGGCGTGATCCTGTTGATGTTCGGCGTCGGCCTGCATTTCTCGCTGAAGGACTTGTTGTCGGTCCGCGCCATCGCCGTGCCCGGCGCCATCGTGCAGATCGGCTTCGCGACGGCGCTCGGCGCCGGCCTTGCCTGGATGCTCGGCTGGTCGATGGGCGCGGGGCTGGTGTTCGGGCTGGCGCTTTCCGTCGCCTCGACCGTTGTGCTGCTGCGTGCCTTGCAGGAGCGGCGGCTGATCGAGACCGAGCGCGGCCGCATCGCCGTCGGCTGGCTGATTGTCGAGGATCTGGCCATGGTGCTGGCGCTGGTATTGCTGCCGGCGCTGGCCGGCGTACTGGGCGGTCAGGAGCCTGTGGAGGCCCACAGCAGCGGCCTGCTGTCGCTGCCGGCGAGCTACGGCGTCTGGAGTGTCGTCGGCATCACGCTGGCCAAGGTCGCGGCCTTTGTCGTTGTCATGCTGGTGGTCGGCCGCCGGGTCATCCCCTGGGTCCTGCACTACGTCGCCCATACCGGGTCGCGTGAATTGTTCCGGCTGGCGGTCCTGGCCATCGCGCTCGGGGTCGCTTTCGGCGCGGCCAAGCTATTCGGCGTCTCGCTCGCGCTGGGCGCATTCTTTGCCGGCATGATCATGAGCGAATCCGAGCTCAGCCATCGGGCGGCCGAGGAATCGCTGCCGCTCCGCGACGCCTTTTCCGTGCTGTTCTTCGTTTCGGTCGGCATGCTGTTCGACCCGTTCAGCCTGGCCAGCAATGGCTGGCCGATCTTGGCGACGCTAGCCATCATCGTCATCGGCAAATCGCTGGCGGCCTTCGTCATCGTCGTCGCCTTCCGTTATCCGATCGCGACCGCGTTGATGATTTCGGCAAGCCTGGCCCAGATCGGCGAATTCTCCTTCATTCTGGCCGAGCTCGGCGTCGGGCTGAAGCTGCTGCCCGAACAAGGACGCGACCTCATCCTCGCCGGTGCTATCCTGTCGATCGTCCTCAACCCGCTGATGTTCCTTGCCGTCGACTGGATGAAACCATGGCTGGAGAGGCGCGCCGGCAAGGCGGCGTCGCTCGACGGGGCAAAGCCGATCGGCCCCGCCACGGAGCCAGGCCAGTTGGCTTCGGTTGCGGCACCGGTGAAAGAGGATGGCCCGCCGCCCAGGACAGCGCTTACCGGCCACTCCATCCTGGTCGGCTATGGCCGTGTCGGCAGCCTCGTCGGCGCGTCCTTGAAGGAGGCCGCCCTGCCCTTCCTCGTCATCGAGGATGCCGACAAGACGCTGGCGAAGCTCAGGGACGACGGCATCGAAACCGTGTCAGGCAACGCCGCGAATAGCGAGGTGTTCGCCGCAGCCAATCCCGAGGGCGCGAAGCGGCTGATCCTCGCTATCCCCAACGCCTTCGAGGCGGGACAGATCGTGCTGCGCGCCCGCGCCGCCAACCCGAAGATCAACGTCATCGCCCGCGCCCACTCCGATGCCGAGGTCGAGCATCTCAAGGGGCTCGGAGCCGACACGGTCATCATGGGTGAGCGCGAGATCGCCCGTGGGATTGTGGAAGAGGTTTTGGCAGCATCGAAAGCGCCTTCAGCAGCCTAAGCCTGCCCCTCTCCCCGTGAAGAACGGGGAGAGGGGGTCGCCAGCGTTGCGGTCAAGCCCCTTCTCCCCGTTTTTTACGGGAGAAGGTCCCGGCAGGGGGTGAGGGGCAGCTTCAACGATCGATCAAAAGCTCACACGTGCTGGCCGCCATTGATGTGGATTTCCGAGCCCGTCACATAGGACGCCTGCTGTGAGCACAGGAAGAAGATGATGTCGGCGACTTCCGCCGTAGTGCCCAGCCGCCGCAGCGGAATCGTCTCGACGATCTTTTCCGTGCCCGGCGACAGGATCGCGGTGTCGATCTCGCCGGGTGCGATGGCGTTGACGCGGATGCCATGCGGGCCGAAATCATGCGCCATTTCGCGCGTCAGCGAGCCAAGCGCCGCCTTCGACGTCGCATAAGCGGTGCCGGCGAAGGGATGCACGCGAGTGCCGGCGATGGAGGTGACATTGACGATCGAGCCCTTGGCCGACGCCAATTCCCTGAACAATCCCCGCGCCAGCATGATCGGCGCGAAGAAATTGACCTGGAACACGTCGCGCCAGACATGCATCGGAGTGTCGATCGAATTCATGCGGCTATTGCCGTCCTTGAGCTTCGGCGAGATACCGGCATTGTTGACCAGCGCATGAAGCTGGCCGCCATGCGCCTCCAGCCGATGGCGGATCTCCGAGATCGCGATGCCGACATCCTCCTGGTCGGCGAGATCGACCTTGATATGGTCCTCCGGACCGGCCGGCCACGGGCAGTCGTCGGCAAAGACCTGGCGCGAGCAGGTGATGACGCGCCAGCCTTCGCGCGAAAAGCGCTTGACCGTGGCGTGGCCGATGCCGCGGCTGGCGCCGGTCAGCACGATGGTCTTTCTGGTGTCGGTCTCGGCCATTCACGATCTCTCTTAAACCGCAGATGTAGCGGAACACGGCAGCGATGACGAGGGGTCAGCCGCCGGTGAGGATGTCGAGGATCGAGGTCTGCCGCTTCTTGACCGGGCCGCCGACATCGGCGGGCGGCACCGGGCGCTTGATCGATGCGGTTGTGCCGCCACCGCCCGGCATGCCGAAGCCGCCGGCATCGACCGTTTCGGCGGGGCGCACGGCGCGAGGCGGCGACGCTTTTTGAGCGGTCGGCGCGGATTGGCCAACCGAAGCGGACGGCACCGGCGCCGGTTGCGCCGTGTTGGGCGGTAATTCGTCCTGCACGATCGTATCGGCAGGCGTCGACCTCCATGTTCCAGGCAGCGGCCGCACCGGCACGCCTTCGTGCGCGGCGACCATGAACTCATGCCAGGCCTGCGCCGGCAGCGCGCCGCCGGTGACCTTCTTCATCGGACCGCCATCGTCATTGCCGAACCAGACTCCGGTGGTGAGATTGGCGGTATAGCCGATGAACCAGGCGTCGCGCGAATTCTGGCTGGTGCCGGTCTTGCCGGCGGCCGGCCAGGCAAAGGCCGCCTTCCTGGCAGTGCCGATTTCAACGGTGCCCATCATCATAGAGTTCATCATGCCGACGATCTCGGGCTTGATGACGCGCGGGGCGCCGCCATTGTTGTCGTAGAGCACCTTGCCGCCGGCTGTCGTCACGCGGCGGATGAAATGGACATCCGGCCGGTAGCCGCCATTGGCGAAGGGGACATAGGCCGACGTCAGTTCCAGCGGTGTCACTTCAGACGTGCCGAGCGCGATCGAGGTGTTGGCCGTTAGGTCGGACTGGACACCCATGCGATGCGCCGCTTCGACGACCGCGTCAGGCCCGACTTCCATGGTCAGCTGGGCGGCCACCGAGTTCAGCGACTTCGCCAGCGCCGTCGCCAGCGTCACCTTGCCGAAATACTTGCCGCCGTAATTGGTGGGCGTCCATTTGCCAATTTTGATCGGCGCGTCATTGCGCACGCTGTCGGGCGTGCGGCCGGCTTCCAGCGCCGCCATGTAAACAAAGGGCTTGAACGCCGAGCCCGGCTGGCGGCGCGCCTCCGAGGCGCGATCGAACTGGCTGGTCGAATAATCATAGCCGCCGACCATGGCGCGTACCGCGCCGGAATTGTCGATCGACACCAGCACGCCCTGGCTGGCATTGAGCTTTTTGCCGCTGCCGTCGATCAGTCGGCGGATCGATTGTTCGGCGAGCTTCTGCAGCGTCAGGTCGACGGTGGCGTCGACGATGATGTCGCCGCGCACGTCGCCGATCAGGTCGGGCAGTTCTTCCACGATGGCGTCGGCGACGTAGTTTTCCGAACCCGTCCAGTAGGATGCCACCCGCGACGCCGGCGCGCTCATCGCCGTTGTCAGTTCCTTGGCGCTGATCTTGCCTGCGTCGCGCATGGCGGCGAGAACAAGCTGCGAGCGCCGCTCGGCGGCCTTCGGGTCACGCGCCGGAGACAGTCGCGACGGCGCTTTCAACAGGCCGGCGAGAAGTGCGGCTTCGGGCAGCGTGACGTCGCGCGCGCTCTTGCCGAAATAGCGGCGCGAGGCCGCTTCGACACCATAGGCGCCGGAGCCGAAATAGACCCGGTTGAGATACATCTCGAGGATCTGGTCCTTGGTGTGCTTGTGCTCGAGCCACAGCGCCAGAAGCACTTCCTGCACCTTGCGTTCCAGCGTGCGATCGGGCGTCAGGAACAGGTTTTTCGCCAATTGCTGGGTCAGCGTCGAGCCGCCCTGCGAAAAACGCCCGCCGACAACGTTGGCCACCATGGCTCTGGACAGACCGATCGGATCGATGCCCAAATGCGAATAGAAGCGGCGATCTTCGATGGCGATGACGGCCTCGGGAATATAGGTCGACATTTCATGCAGGCCGACGGCTTCGCCGCCGCTCATGCCACGATTGGCGAGCAGTTTTCCGTCGACCGAGACGATCCTGATATTGGGCGCCCGGTCGGGGATGGCCCAGGTTGTGGCCGCCGGCATTTTCGCACCGTAATAGACGACGATGCCGGCGGCGGCGATGCCGCCCCAGATGGCCAGCACGAAGCACCAGTAGGCCAACCGGCCGAGCACGCCGAACAGGCCGCGCCGGCTTTTGCCGCTTCCTCGACGCGACGGTTTTGTCTTGGCCGATTGGCGCTTTGCAGAGGTTTTGCGGTTGCTCGGCACGACGCGATCCTCCTCGCTCACCGAAAAACCGGCCGAGGATTTCGCCCGTGGCGGTCCCTCGAAGCTCGGTTCGATGCGGCTGTCTCTGCGGTTCGCCATGCGCTGTGCTGTCTGTCCCGATGCCTGTCGCATCGGCCTGAAAATCGGAATCGATTTTCGGAAAAAGCCGATGCGAAGCTTCAAAGTCTTAGAGCGTGCGTCCGAACGGACGCACGTCGCTCCATGGCGTTCCGGGTGAAGAGTAGATGCGGCGATTTAAGGGCGGGTTAAATGGTTCAAAGTTAATTCAATGCGTTACGGCACGTCACCGCTCCGTTCCTTGCTCCTGGCGGTCGGCAACAATGGCGTCTATCGCGAGACGGCGGGCGTTCTCGCATTTCGGCATCAACTGCCCAGCCGCAGTCGTTCGGCGCGGACCGCCGATAGCAAGGTTGCCGCAATCTATGCCCGTCATAGAGCGCGATCGGTAAAGTGCGTTCGATCGCGCTCTAAACCATTGAATCTACGCATGACCTTGTCACCAAAGTGACGCGCACTGGGGGTCATGCGTTAGCCAATCGCAGCACGAACGGAAAGCGCTGCCCAGGATGATTGCATCGTCTCGCCCACATGGCAGTAGCAGACAATTTCGTGGAGCTCATTGTCGGTCAATTCGAAGAAACGCTTTGCTTCGCCATAAGTATCGTCTTTCAGCCCCTCATCGCGCAGGATCGAATCCTCGAAGGCAACCGATATTGGCGAGCCTTCGCTACGCATAATTTCGCGCTCGGGTGACGAACGATATTCGGTCCCGATAAGTGCGGTGAGGAGTCGGTTGGGCTGCCGTTCAAGAAGTTTTGACCAACGTTCGAGACGCTGGGTTCGGTCCATTGCAGGAGGCGTTGGGTCTCTGTGTACCTTTGCCACCGTATGCAGTTGGTCCAGTGTTTGGTGCCTCATGGCAACCTCCTAATAGTAGGCGGGTTGGCCCCAAACTCCCTGTACCAAGATCATACCGCGAATGTGTCGATACGTCACTCTCATTCCGTATCCAGCTTGGCTTCTCTTTGGGTGCATCGAAGGATGGAGCGGCCCCTGCCTTATCGTCAATTTTCGGCCTGATGGGGGTCATCGGCTCCTTTGCCGCGTCAACCCAACACCCGCTCAATTCCGCTGGATCGATATTCCCTTGTCGTCGATCTTGAGTTCCACGCCCTCCGGCCTGGTTTGCTCGCGATAGACATAGGTGCCGAGCGCGATGACCACGACGACGAGCGCGCCGATGACGAGATAGAGCATGTTCTGTTTCATGGCGCGCCCTTGATGTGCTTCGCAGGATCAGGCCTGCTTCACCAGCTTGATCAGCACGAGCAGGATCACCGCGCCGATCGTGGCGTGGATAATGGCGGCAAATATGCCACCGCCTATGGCGAATCCCAGCCTGGGGAAGAGCAAGCCGGCTATCAAGGCGCCGACGATGCCGACGACGATATTGCCGATCAGGCCGAGGCCGAAACCCTTGACGATCAAGCCGGCGAGCCAGCCGGCAATGGCGCCGATGATGATGAAGACAAGCAGGCTCTCAGTACCCATTGCAGATCCCTCCCGCGCGAATGGTCGCGGAGCAGAAAGCTCCGAATCGACCTCCGATTGCAACAGGTCCAACCTATTGGAAAGAAACCGGCGCCGCCAGCGGCGTCATTCGCCGTCGTCATCCCCGGATGCAGGCCGCCAGCTGATCGGCTCGATCTTTCTTTGCGTATGACCGTCCGTATAGGCCCACCAGCCGGTGTCGTTCTCGTCCCAGTCGCCGCCGGCCGCTTTCAGCCGGTCGAGCGACCTGTACTGCGCGATGGATTCGTTCATCACCCCGTCGCTGTCCTTCCAGTAGACGGTGACCTTGGAGCCATCCCTGGGTGCTGTTTCGATTGGTTTTCTGGCAGCCATTTCATCCCCTCCATCGATCGATAGAACGTCGAGGCGAACACCTGGTTCCACTTAGCTGTGGGCGAAGATGTCTGCCTCATCCCAGCCCATCAGGTCGAGTTTCGCACGCGTCGGCAGGAAGCGGAAGCAGGCCTCGGCCTCCTTGCTCCGGTTGTCGCGCGCCAGCCGCATCGTCAGCACATCGCGCAGCTGGTGCAGGTAAAGCACGTCGGAGGCTGCGTATTCGAGTTGTTCGGGCGACAGCGTCTCCGCCGCCCAGTCCGACGATTGCTGCGCCTTCGACAGGCTGACGCCGAGAAGCTCAAAACAAATGTCCTTCAGCCCGTGCCGGTCGGTGTAGGTTCGGGTCAGCCGCGAGGCGATCTTGGTGCAAAACACCGGCTCTGGCATGACGCCGAAGGCGTTGTAGAGGACGGCGAGATCGAAACGGCCGAAATGGAACAGCTTGGTTATGCTGCGGTTCCTGAGCAGGCTGACGAGGTTTGGCGCCTTCTTCTGGCCGGGCGCGATCTGGATGACGTCGGCGGAACCGTCGCCCGGCGAGATCTGCACCACGCAAAGCCGGTCGCGATGCGGATTGAGCCCCAGCGTCTCCGTGTCGATCGCGACCGCCCCGACGTCGTAGTGCAAGAGCCCGGGCAGGTCGTTCTTGTGGAAGCGGATATCGCTCATCGTCTTCTCCGGTCGCGGCCCATTCGTGCGTCCAATTGGGCGCGCGTCGCTCTATCCCGTCCTCGCCGCGATCCGATGAAAAATCAACAGAAAGTTGCAGTCTGGCCCTCTCAGCGTGTCAGCGCGTCGAGAATGCGCGCCCACGAGCGCTGGCCCTTGTGGAAGGAACTCATCTCGTATTTCTCGTTCGGCGAATGGATGCGGTCATCGTCGAGCCCGAAACCGACAAGCAAGGATTCGATGCCGAGATAAGTCTGGAAATCGCCGACCACCGGGATCGAGCCGCCGCTTCCCGTGGTCACCGCCGGCTTCGGCCACTCGTCGGACAGCGCGTCCTTGGCCTTGGCGAGAAATGGCGAGTCGTAGGAAAGCTGGATCGCCGGCGAGCCGCCATGCGGGTGGAAATCGACTGAGCAGTCGGCCGGGATGCGCTCCCTGACGAAGGCCTGGAAAGCGGCGCGGATCTTTTCCGGGTTCTGCTTGTGGACGAGGCGGAAAGACACTTTTGCCGAGGCTTCCGCCGCGATCACCGTCTTGAACCCTTTGCCGGTATAGCCACCTATAATGCCGTTGAACTCGGCAGTCGGCCGCGCCCAGGTGAGTTCGAGCACCGAGCGGCCGTGTTCGCCGGAAGGGATCGACAGGCCGACGGGCCCAAGGAACGTCTCAGCGGTCTCGCCGAGCGCCTCCCACGACTTCAGGATCTGCGAAGGCGTCTCCTCGACACCGTCATAGAAACCGGGAATGGTGACGCGGCCGTCCTTGTCGTGGATGTCGGCCAGGATCCTGGCCAGGATGCGAATCGGATTGGCGGCAGCACCGCCGTAGAGACCGGAATGCAGGTCGCGGTCGGCGGCTTTCACCGTGATCTCCTCGCCCACCAACCCGCGCAGCGCGACGCAGATGGACGGTGTTTCGCGGTCCCACATGCCGGTGTCGCAGACAAGCGCGAAGTCGGCCTTGAGTTCGGCCGCATTTGCCTCGAGGAACGGCTTCAGCGATGGCGAGCCGGACTCCTCCTCGCCCTCGAACAGAATTGTGATGCGGCACGGCAGCCCGCCATGCACCTGCTTCCAGGCGCGGCAAGCCTCGACGAAGGTCATCAACTGCCCCTTGTCGTCGGCCGAACCACGTCCCGCGATCACCTGGCGGCCGGGCTCGATCTGCTTTACCGAAGGCGCGAACGGATCGCTTTCCCAAAGCTCGATCGGGTCGACCGGCTGCACGTCGTAATGGCCATAGAACAGGACATGCGGCGCGCCCGCCGGCCCGTCATGGTGCGCCACCACCATCGGATGGCCTGGCGTGTCACGCACGCTGGCGTCGAAGCCGATCAGTCTGAGCTCGGCCACCAGCCATTCTGCCGCCTTGCGGCAGTCTGCGGCATAGGATGGATCAGTGGAGATCGACTTGATCCTGAGCAGGCCAAACAGGCGCTCCAGGCTCTCGTCGAGATTTTTGTCGAGGCGGTCGAGGACGGGAGAAATTCTGGACATTTTTATAAAGCCTTTCGATTCTGAGCGGCAACCCTAAAGCTGCGCGGCAGAAACGAAAAGCCGGCGGTCGTTGGACCACGGGCACCGAAAGGCAAAAAAATGCCGCCGTGGTGGAGGGGGAACCACGGCGGCCTTTACTCGAAACGATGCGGCAGCCCGGAGAGGGGGGATAGGCTGCCGCAAGTGTCCGGGATAGGCGGGGGACGGGCCTTGCTCCGGACCTCGGCGAAAAATGCCGATGGCGTTTATCTGTGTCTCCGAACGTGGCGATTCAAGGGCACGAAGATTACACTTTCGTAACATAGCCGTGATCGGATCGACGTGTCAGGGATGTTGCCGGAACCGGTGGTTGAGGCCGCCTTTGGCATGGACCACGACGCCGCGCCGCGCTATCCCTTCGTCCCATGAAAAAAGGCGATCATCTCTTCCTTGTCGACGGCTCCGGCTACATCTTCCGTGCCTATCACGCGCTACCGCCACTGACCCGCAAATCCGATGGGCTGCCGACCAGTGCCGTGCTCGGCTTCTGCAACATGGTGTGGAAGCTGACGCAGGACGCCCGCAACACCGATGTCGGCATCGTGCCGACGCATTTCGCCGTCATCTTCGACTATTCGTCGAAAACCTTCCGCAACGATCTCTACCCCGAATACAAGGCCAACCGCTCGGCACCGCCGGAAGATCTGATCCCGCAATTCGGCCTGATCCGCCAGGCGACCAGGGCCTTCAACCTGCCCTGCCTCGAGACGGAAGGCTACGAGGCCGACGACCTGATCGCCACCTATTGCCGGCTTGCCTGCGAAGCCGGCGCCGACACCACCATCATCTCCTCCGACAAGGATCTGATGCAGCTGGTCGGCCCTTCGGTCGCCATGTACGACCCGATGAAGGACCGCCAGATCGGCGTTCCCGAGGTAATCGAGAAATGGGGCGTGCCGCCGGAAAAAATGATCGACCTGCAGGCGCTGACCGGCGATTCGGTCGATAATGTGCCGGGCGTGCCCGGCATCGGGCCGAAGACCGCAGCGCAATTGCTGGAACAGTTCGGCGATCTCGATACGCTGCTCGCCCGCGCCGCCGAGATCAAGCAGGACAAACGCCGCGAATCGATCATCGCCAACGCCGACAAGGCGCGCATCTCGCGTGAACTGGTGACGCTGAAGAACGACGTGCCGTTGAACGGCGGGCTCGATGATTTCGTGTTGCACCCGCCCGACGGACCAAGGCTGATCGGCTTCCTCAAGACGATGGAATTCTCCTCGCTGACCCGCCGCGTGGCGGAAGCAACCGGAACGGAAGCGACTGACATCAAGGCCATGCCCGTCATTATCGAGCGCGCCGACACCGCGCATGGTCCCGATATGGGGTTTGGCGTGCCGGGCGCCGCCGAAAGCGCGGCGGGCACAGTGACAGACGAAGCCGGGGAAGCGGTGCCGGCCACCGTCAAGGTGGAACCCAAGCAAGGCGACACCCCATCGCTTCTCTCGGCGCTTCGCTTCGAGGACGCCACCGCCAGCAAGATCGACACCAGCGCCTACGTCTCCATCCGCGACACTGAAGTGTTGAAGGCATGGGTGGCCGTGGCGATGGAGGCCGGCATCGTCGGCTTCGACACCGAGACCAATTCAGCCGATCCGATGCAGGCCGAGTTGATCGGCCTGTCCATAGCCACTGCGCCCGGTCGCGCCGCCTATGTGCCGCTCGCCCACAAACGCGGAAATGGCGACCTGCTCGGCGGCGGAGTGGTCGAAAACCAGATTCCGATCCGTGATGCGCTTGCCATTCTGAAGCCGTTGCTGGAGGACAGGTCGGTTCTCAAGATCGTTCAGGAGCTGAAATACGACCTCGTCGTCATGAGCCGCCATGGCATCGATATCGCCCCCTTCGACGACACCATGCTGATTTCCTATGTGCTCGACGCAGGCACGTCCGGCGGCCACAGCATGGCGGCTCTGTCGGAAAAGTGGCTCGGCCACTCGACCATTGCCCTCAAGGAACTGGCCGGCTCTGGACGAAGCTTCGTCGGCTTCGACCAGGTCGACATCGACAAGGCAACCGCCTATGCCGCGGAGCACGCCGATGTGACGCTCAGGCTCTGGCGGGTGCTGAAGCCGCGGCTTGCCGCCAAGGGCCTCGTCTCGGTCTACGAGCGGCTGGAACGGCCGCTGGTGCCGGTTCTGGCAAGGATGGAGCAGCGCGGCATCTCCGTCGACCGGCAGATCCTGTCGCGGCTCTCCGGCGAGCTGGCACAGGGCGCCGCGCGGCTGGAGGACGAGATCTACCAGCTCGTCGGCGAGCGCATCAATATCGGCTCGCCAAAACAGCTCGGCGACATCCTGTTCGGCAGGATGGGCCTGCCCGGCGGCTCCAAGACAAAGACCGGCCAATGGTCGACCTCGGCCCAGCTCCTGGAAGACCTCGCCGCAGAAGGCCACGAGCTGCCGCGCAAGATCGTCGACTGGCGCCAGCTGACCAAATTGAAATCGACCTATACCGACGCGCTGCCCGGTTTCGTCCATCCCGATACGAAGCGCGTCCACACCTCATACGCGCTTGCCGCAACGACGACAGGCCGGCTGTCGTCCTCCGATCCCAATTTGCAGAACATTCCGGTACGCACCGTCGAGGGGCGAAAGATCCGGACGGCGTTCATCGCCGACAAGGGCAACAAGCTGGTTTCCGCCGACTACAGCCAGATCGAGCTGCGCGTGCTCGCCCATGTCGCCGAGATCCCGCAGCTCAAGCAGGCGTTTGCCGACGGCGCCGACATCCACGCCATCACCGCCTCGGAGATGTTCAACGTGCCGGTCGAGGGCATGCCCTCGGAGGTACGCCGCCGCGCCAAGGCGATCAATTTTGGCATCATCTACGGCATTTCCGCCTTTGGCCTGGCCAACCAGCTGTCGATCCCGCGCGAAGAGGCCGGCGCCTACATCAAGAAATACTTCGAACGCTTCCCAGGCATCCGCGATTATATCGACGCGACCAAGGCCTATGCCCGCGAATACGGCTATGTCGAAACGATCTTCGGCCGCCGCATCCACTACCCGGAGATACGGTCGTCAAACCCGTCGGTCCGTGCCTTCAACGAGCGCGCCTCGATCAACGCCCGGCTGCAGGGCACCGCGGCCGACATCATCCGCCGCGCCATGATTCGCATGGACGAAGCGCTGGAAAAGGCGAAGCTGTCCGCCCGCATGCTGCTGCAAGTGCATGACGAACTGGTCTTCGAGACGGCCGAAGCGGAGGTCGAGGCGACGATCCCCGTCGTGCGTCATGTCATGGAGAACGCCGCGATGCCGGCGGTGTCGATGTCGGTGCCGCTGCACGTCGACGCTCGCGCCGCCGACAATTGGGAAGAGGCGCATTAGGCTTCAACAGGCCTTTAAGCCGCCTCGGCCAGGCATTTGGCACACGTCCCGCGGAACTCGATCACCGCCTTCTTGGCGGCGAAGCCGGTCGAGCGCACCCATTCGTCGAGCCGGTGTCCGACATCATGGTCGGAAAATTCGGTCACCTGCCCGCATGTGTCGCAGATGGCAAAGGCGGTCATCGAATGGCTGTGGTCGTGCGGCTCGGCGCAGGCGACAAAGGAATTGAGGCTTTCGAGCCGGTGCACGAAGCCGGACTTCACCAGCGTGTCGAGCGCGCGATAGACCTGCAGCGGTGCGCGAAAACCCCGATCGCGAAGCTGGTCGAGCAATGTATAGGCGCTGAGCGGCCCGCTGGCGGCCTCGAGTTTCTCGAGCACGCACAACTGGTTTTTCGTCAGCACATCCCTTGCCGCCATGATCCTGTTTCCAACCCGTTTTGCGCCGGTTGCTCGTCATTTTCCGCATGCAATCGGCTTCAATTCTCTCCAGATAGCGACGAACCGGCCTTTTTGCTACTGTTTCTGTGTCGGCATGGCCCAGAAGCCGGCCAACTCCGAGGCATTGTTTGGCTATGCCAATCGATGCAAACCTGAAGTGATTGTCACTTCCGTGGCGGACCCTTGCGCTCGGCGGAGGCCGCCCACAGATTGATGTCGGCCTCGCGCGCGTAGGTGTCGATTTCGGCGAGTTCGGCATCGCTGAAATCGAGCGCCTTCAGCGCGCCGACGCAATCCTCGACCTGTTCCGGCCGGCTGGCGCCGATCAGCGCCGAGGTCACCCGGCCCTTGCGCAGCACCCAGGCCAGCGCCATCTGCGCCAGCGTCTGGCCGCGTCGGCCGGCGATGGCGTTCAGCGCCTTGATGTTGACGATGGTCTTGTCGTTGATGAAGGCCGGCCGCAGCGACTTGCCCTGGCTGGCGCGGCTGCCCTCAGGGATGCCGCCGAGATATTTGTCGGTCAGCATGCCTTGCGCCAGCGGCGTGAACACGATTGAGCCGACGCCGAGCCCCTCCAGCGTGTCGAGCAGACCGTCGTCCTCGACCCAGCGGTTGAGCATCGAATAGCTCGGCTGATGGATGATGCAAGGCGTGCCGAGCTGCTTCAATATGTCGGCGGCCTCGCGTGTGCGCTGCGAATTGTAAGAGGAGATGCCGGCATAAAGCGCCTTGCCCGAGCGCACCGCGTGATCGAGCGCGCCCATCGTTTCTTCCAGCGGAGTATCAGGGTCGAAGCGGTGCGAATAAAAGATGTCAACATAGTCGAGCCCCATCCGCTTCAGGCTCTGGTCGAGGCTGGCCAGCACATATTTGCGCCCGCCCCATTCGCCATAGGGTCCGGCCCACATTTCGTAGCCGGCCTTGGTCGAGATGATCAGCTCGTCGCGATAGGAGGAGAAATCCGTTCGCAGGATTTCGCCAAAAGCCGTCTCCGCCGAACCGGGCGGCGGGCCGTAATTGTTGGCGAGGTCGAAATGCGTGATGCCGAGATCGAAGGCCTTGCGCGCGATCGCCTGCTTGGTCCGGTGCGGCGTGTCATCGCCGAAATTGTGCCAGAGCCCGAGCGAGATCGCCGGCAATTTCAGGCCGGATCGCCCGCAGCGATTATACACCATGTTCTCGTAGCGGTTTTCGGCGGGCACATAGGGCATGGGGAGATCCTCAAATCAAAAGCGAGCCCGGCAGTTGCCACCGCGAAAAAAAGGGTGAGTCGGCCCTGCCCTCACCCTTAGCCTCTCGCCGTTCCTATGGGGAGAGGGATCGCTGAAGCGCTTGCGTTACTTTTTCTTCGCCAACAGCCCTTCCGCTTCCTTGACGCCCAGTGCCGCAGGCCGTTCGCAGGTGGTCTGCATGGCAACGAACTTTCCGCTCGCGCCCGACCGCAACATGCCGGTCATCACATCGACGGCATGCAGCGCCAGTTCCATCGAGCAGCGATGCGGCCGTCCTTCCGCGATAGCCAGCGCCATGTCGGCGAGACCGGCGGTGCGGTAGTTGGCCATCATGCCGTGCGAATGCATCTGGTTGGCCACGCCGAACGGATGCTTCCACTTTGGCAGCTTCTTGACCGGCTTGGCGGCATCGGTGAAGCGAACGTCGCCGCCGAAGAAATTCGGATCCGGCAAAAACACCGTGCCCAATTCGCCGTAGAGTTCCATCGGCGCATGGCCATGGCTCCACACGTCCCAACTGGTATTGAGCGTCACCACGGCGCCATTTTCGAACTCCATCACGCCGTGGATCGTCGTCGGCGTGGCGACCAGGATTTTTTCGCCGGCGCGAGGCTTGGACGAGATCGTGCGTTCTGTCGACGGGATCGAAGCGAAGGCCGCCACCTGCTTCACCGGTCCGATCAGCTGGATCAGGTTGGTGATGTAATAGGGTCCGATATCGAGCACCGGACCAGCGCCAGGCTGGAAGAAGAAGTCCGGATTGGGGTGCCAGTGCTCCATCCCATGGCTCATCACGTGGCATGTGCCGCTGGTGATCTTGCCGAGCTTGCCACTGTCGATCAGGTCGCGGACAAGCTGGTGCGCGCCACCGAGGAAAGTATCGGGCGCCGAGCCGATGCGCAGTCCGTCTTTCTCCGCCAGCTTCTTCAGGTCGAGCCCTTCCTTGACCGATAGCACGAATGGCTTTTCCGAATAGACGTGCTTGCCGGCATCGAGGATCTGTTTCGACACCTCGTAGTGCACCGCCGGAACGGTGAGATTGACGATGATGTCGATATCGTCAGCCTTGAGCAGCCCTTCGACTGTCTCGGCTCGCAGCTTGAACTCCTTCGCCCGCGCCTTGGCCGCATCCATGTTAATATCCGCACAGGCGCGCATCTCGATGCCGCGAAACAGCGGCGCAAACGAGAAATACGCCTTCGAGATGTTGCCGCAGCCGATGACGCCGACCCCAAGTTTTCTTGCCATGCTGATGCTCCTAATAGGTCTTGGCGGCTGCGATCGAGCGGCGGGCGAAGCGCTCGATATCGTTGGGGTTGTCGTGTTCCATGACGTAGTATTTGGCGGGGCTGTTGGCGCGCAGCGCCTGGATCAGACCGGCCCAGTCGATTGTGCCGTGGCCGACATCCGACCAGCCGTCCTCGTCAAGGCCCTCGCCGGGCTTGGCAATGTCCTTGACATGGACGGCGGCAATGCGTTTGCCATGTTTCTCGATCCAGGGCAGCGGATCGTCGCCGCCGCGCACCACCCAGGCGACGTCCATCTCCCAGCCGATGTCGGGCGCTGCCGCCAGGATGTGGTCCTGCGGCACCGAGCCGTCGGCAAGCTTCTTGAACTCGAAATCATGGTTATGCCAGGCAAAGCCGTAGCCGGCCTTTTCAGCCGTCTCGCCGACCTTGGCCAGGCGTGCGCCGAAGCCGCGCCAGCCGGCCGTGTCGGTCGGCCTGCTCTCGGCGACCAGATAGGGGCAGATGAGCAGAGTGATGCCGAGCGCGTCGGCGATTTTGCGCACACCGTCAAAATCCTTCTCGAGCGCATCGATCGAGAAATGGCCGGTCGGCATGGTGAGGCCGTTCTTGTCGAGTTCGGCACGAAACGCCTTGGGGTCGTCATAGACGCCGCCGAACCCTTCGACTTGGGCGTAGCCGAGCTCGCCCAGCATCTTGAGCACCCCATCCCAAGGTTGGAAATTGCGGGCGCTGTAAAGTTGGAATGACCAATTCATCGTCTCTGTCCGTTCTCTGGGGATGGATGGGCTTGAGGTGAAATTCTGGGGAGTTACAGGCGGTTGCCGGTTGCGGCGTCGAACAGCGAAGCGCGCATCGGGTCAAAACCGATGCTCACGGTGTCGGCGTTGTTTGGCGTGCGCTCAGATGTCACCCGCACGGTGAAATTCTGATTTGCGAGCTTCAGCCAGACCAGCGTGTCGGACCCCATGGGTTCGACGACGACGACATTTGCCGTGGCTGTGAACGGCCATCCGGAGCCGCTGTTGAAGGCGACATGCTCGGGCCGGATACCGAACACCGCCGATCCCGGCACGGGCTCCTTTTCGAAAGCGTAGGTGGCAAGCGGGATCCGCACATCGTTGGCGATGAAGTGCCAGTTGCCATCGTCCTTCTCCAGCCGGCCGTCGAGGAAATTCATCGCCGGCGAGCCGAGGAAGCCGGCGACGAAACGGTTGACCGGGCGGTTGTAGATGGTCTGCGGTGCGTCGAGCTGCTGGATGACGCCGCCCTTCATCACCGCGATACGGTCGGCCAGCGTCATCGCCTCGATCTGGTCGTGGGTGACATAGATCATCGTGTTCTGCAGCTTGCTGTGCAGCAGTTTGATTTCGACACGCAGCTCGGCGCGCAGCTTGGCGTCGAGATTGGAGAGCGGCTCATCGAACAGGAAGACGTCGACGTCGCGCACCAGCGCCCGCCCGATCGCCACACGCTGGCGCTGGCCGCCCGAAAGCGCCGACGGCTTGCGTTGCAGCAATGGCTCGATCTGCAGGATCTCGGCGGCCCGCGCGATGCGCTTGGCGATCTCGTCCCTGGGAATGCCGGCAACGCGCAGCCCGAACGACAGATTCTTCTCCACCGTCATCTGCGGGTAGAGCGCATAGGACTGGAACACCATGCCGATGCCACGGTCCTTGGGCTCCTCCCAGGTGACGTTCTTGCCCTTGATGAAGATGCGGCCGTCCGAAACGTCGAGCAGACCGGCGATGCAGTTGAGCAGGGTCGACTTGCCGCAGCCGGACGGCCCGAGCAGCACGATGAACTCGCCCTCGGCGACGTCGATGTTGAGTGTTTCCAGCACCGAGATTGCGCCGAAATTCAGCGAAAGGTCCTGGATTGAGACGCTGGGATTTTCGAGTCTTGTCATCATCATCCTTTCACCGCGCCGGCGGCGATGCCACGCACGAAAAGCTTGCCGGAAACGAAGTAGACGACGAGCGGTACCAGGCCGGTCAGGATGGTGGCGGCCATGTTGACGTTGTATTCCTTCACGCCTTGCACAGAGTTGACGATGTTGTTGAGCTGCACCGTCATCGGATAAGTGTCGGGGCGGGTGTAGACGACGCCGAACAGGAAGTCGTTCCAGATGCCGGTCACCTGCAGGATGATGGCGACGACGAAGATCGGCAGCGACATCGGCAGCATGATCCGGAAATAGATGCCCCAGAAGCCGGCGCCGTCGACGCGCGCCGCGCGGAACAGTTCCTCCGGCATGGAAGTGAAATAGTTGCGGAACAACAGCGTCAGGATCGGCATGCCGAAAATGGAATGGACGATCACCAGGCCGCTCAGGCTGCCATAGAGGCCGATCTCGCGCAGGATGATGACGATCGGATAGATCATCACCTGATAGGGGATGAAGGCGCCGACGATGAGGATCACGAAGAAAGTATCGGCTCCCTTGAAGCGCCAGTTGGCAAGCGCGTAGCCATTCACTGAAGCGATGGCGATCGACAGGACGACCGACGGGACGGTGATGCGCACCGAATTCCAGAAGCCGCGCGAGAGCCCGTCGCAGTTGAGGCCGGTGCAGGCGCTGGACCAGGCCTTCACCCAAGGCTCGAAGGTGATCTCGAGCGGCGGCGAGAAGATGTTGCCGAGGCGTATCTCCGGCATGCCCTTGAGCGATGTCACCACCATCACATAGAGCGGCAGCAGATAATACAGCGCCACCACGATGAGCGTGCCATAGAGGAAGATGTTGCGGCGCGAGAACACATGCCGCGGCTTGGGCCCCCGCGGCCCGGATGCCTCAAGCCCGATAGAGCCCGTACCGGCAGGCAGGGGAACGGCAAGGTCAGCCACGCTTCTTGCCTCCGAATTCGAGATAGGCCCAGGGAACGATGACGACCACCACCGACAGCAGCATCATGGTCGAGGCGGCGAAGCCCTGCCCAAGGTTCTGGGCGAAGAACATGTAGTCATAGACATATTTGGCCGGCACTTCGGAGGCGATGCCGGGACCGCCGCTGGTCTGGGCGACAACCAGGTCATAGACCTTGACGATGCCGGCGGCGATGATGACGAGCGCGGTGATGAAGACCGGTCGCATCATCGGGATGATGATGAACAGATAGGTCTTCAGGGTGGGTATCCCATCCACCCGCGCGGCCTTCCAGATATCCTCGTCGATGCCGCGCAGGCCCGCCAGCATCAGGCACATGATCAGCCCGGTGCCTTGCCAGAGCGCGGCGATCAGGATGCCGTAGATGACGATGTCGGAATTGTAGAGCGGATCGAAGCTGAAGGTTTCCCAGCCGAGGCCGCGCACCACCCCCTGGATTCCGAACTCCGGGTTGAGCAGCCACTGCCAGACCAGACCGGTGACGATGAAGGAGAGCGCGAAGGGATAGAGGAAGATGGTGCGGAACGTGTCCTCGAAGCGGATCTTCTGGTCGAGCAGCGCCGCCAGTATGAAGCCGATGATCAGAGAGAACACCAGCGACAGCACGCCGTAGACCAGCAGGTTCTCGATCGAGACCAGCCAGCGCGGCGTCGACCACAGCCGATAATACTGGTCGAGCCCGACGAAGTTCAGCCGCGGCAGCAGTTTTGAATTGGTGAAGGAATAGAGCACCGTCCACGCGCTGCCGCCAACGAAGATCACCAGTGCGGTGAGGACCATCGGAATAGAGGCGACCTTGGCATTAAGGTTGCGGAAGAGTTGGTTGGGGCGTTCGCTCTTGCTCATCTGCACAGCCGGGCTGGATCGGGTAAGGGCGGGAGGGTCAAAGCCGAAGAGTCTCTTGACCCGGAGCTCCCGGCCCCGCGGTCGCGGGCCGGGAGCGAGCAGTTCGTCGGTCGTCAGTCCGCTGAGGCGACGATGTCGGCGAAGCGCTTTTGCGCCTCTTCCACGGTCATGTCCGGCTTGGCGAAGAACTCGGAGAAAAGGTCCTCTTTCTGCTTTTGGGTGTCTTGCGACAGCAGCTGGTCCGTCCACGGCATGACGCTACCCTTGGCCAGGATGTCGAGTCCTTTCTTCATGCAGTCGTTCGCCGCCTTGAGGTCGATATCGCCGCGCACCGGCAGCGAGCCCTTCTTGAGGTTGAAGGCGACCTGCGTCTTGGGATCGAGCAGCGTTTTAGCCAGCGCTTCCTGCGCCTTGGATTTTTCAGCGTCCTGCAGCAGCGGGAAGTAGAAGGCGTCGCCGCCGGTGGCGATGACCTCGTTCAGCCCAAGGCCGGGAAGGCACGTATAGTCCTTGCCGGCGGCCTGCCCGGCAACCTGGAATTCGCCCTGCGCCCAGTCGCCCATGATCTGGCCGCCGGCCTTGCCGGAGATGACCATATTGGTAGCCTGGTTCCAGTCCTGCACATTGGTGTTCTTCGCCATCTTGCGGGCATCATCCGCGGCCTTGAACACCTTGGCGACCTCGGGCCCGGCGGCGAATCCGGCATCCTTGTCGCGATAGACCTTCAAGAAAGCGTCCGTGCCGCCGACCGCCGTAAGCAGCACGTCGAAGGTGCCCGAGGATTGCCAGGGCTGCCCGCCGAGCGCCATCGGTAAGATGCCTGCCTTCTCCAGCGCCGGGGCGGCCGCGACATATTCATTCCAATTCTTCGGCACCGGCACACCGGCCTTTTCGAAAGCTGCGTTCGACAGCCACAGCCACTGCCAGGAGTGGATGTTGACCGGCACGCAATAGATCTTGCCGTCGAGGGTACAGCCGTCGAGCAGGCTCTTCGGCTGCACGATTTCCGCCCACTTGTCCCTGGTGGCGAGCTCGGTCAAATCGCGCATCAGACCGGCCTGCACCAATTCTTCCGCTTGCCTTCCGTGGTTGAACTGGGTGGCGCCCATAGGGTCGCCGCCAGTGATGCGGCTGATCATGATCGGCCGCGCCGTGCCGCCGGAGCCGGCGATGGCGCCGTCGAC
The DNA here is from genome assembly GCF_055811075.1 of Mesorhizobium sp. WSM4820. Lineage (NCBI taxonomy): Bacteria > Pseudomonadati > Pseudomonadota > Alphaproteobacteria > Hyphomicrobiales > Phyllobacteriaceae > Mesorhizobium > Mesorhizobium sp. WSM4820. The sequence continues at coordinate 127,878 of NZ_JBVVQN010000011.1, forward strand.
CCAATGATTGCCTGTCGCGTCGAACGCCTTGGCGAATTCGGCGACCGCCGCGGCCTCGCCGCCTGAAGTCCACCAATGGGTGACTTCCAGATCGGTCGCTGCCGCCGGCCCGGCGAATGGCAGCGCGGTTGTCACTGCCAGCGCAGCGGTCATGATTTGGTATCGCATTTCGGCTCCTCCCAGAATCTGAAACGTTACAGATTTTCGATACGGCAATTGTTGGAGGCGCGCAACCCCGAACAGGAGCAGCTCGGCATTTTTTTCGAGCAGCGAACAAACTCGCCGCACAACGTTCGCCTACTGCACCGCAGCAAGGCAGGCTGCACTGCAAAATGGTGCTGCAATGCGCGAAATTCGGCAAACCCCTGCTCGCGGGCAAGCCTTGCCGACGCACACCGACTTTGCGTCGAACGAAGCGCCGCTCATCCAGGCCAGCTTTTACTGGCCGCTGCGCGATGGCAAGTGACAATCTGTAACGTTTCAGTATATAGGGTGTTCATCGCCGATTGCCGACCTGCACGGCAACTGCTATGCGCCTGACGGGCGGGATGAATGGACAGAGATCAGACGGAAAAGGACGACGAGGGCTCGGGCCGGCCGACATTGAAGACGCTTGCCTTCATGACCGGGCTGGGCGTCACCACCGTGTCCCGGGCGCTGAAGGACGCGCCCGAGATCGGCGCCGAGACCAGGCGACGCGTCCAGCTCGTCGCCAAGCAGATCGGTTACCGGCCGAACCGCGCCGGTGTGCGGCTGCGGACCGGCAAGACCAACGTCATCAGCCTCGTGCTCAACACCGAGCGCGAGATCATGAGCTTTGTCTCGGACATCATCTACGGCGTCTCGGAAGTCATTGCCGACACACCCTATCACCTGATCGTCACACCCTATTCACGCTCGCAGGATCCCCTGGACCCGATACGTTATCTCGTGGAGACCGGCTCCGCCGACGGCGTCATCATTTCGCGCGCCCAGCCGAACGACCCCAGGGCCCGTTACATGCTCGAGCGTGGCATCCCCTTCGCCACGCATGGCCGCACCGATATGGGGCTGATCCACCCCTATCATGACTTCGACAATTACGCGTTCGCGACCGAGGCTGTGCGCCACCTGGCCGGCATCGGCCGCCGCAGGCTGGCTCTGCTGGCGCCTCCAGTCGAGCTGACCTACCACAGTCATACGCTGAACGGCTTCACCGATGCGCTGAGCGAGGTCGGCGCCAGCGAGATCCCGTTCAACACCGTTTCGGTCGACCATTCGATCGAGCAGATCAGGATGAGGACCGCGCAGCTGATGCGCCGCGATGTCAGGCCGGACGGTTTCGTCAGCAGTGCCGCTGCCGCGACACTCGCCATCGTCGCCGGCATCGAGGACGCCGGCCTCAAGCTCGGCCGGGACGTCGACGTGGTGTCCAAGCAGTCGTCCGACCTGCTGCACCTGTTCCGCAGGGAATTGCTAGTGGTCAACGAGAACTTCCGGCTGGCCGGCGCCGAGCTCGCCCGCTCGGTCCTGGGCTGGATCGGCGGCGCAACACCTGGCTCCTTGCAGAGCCTGAGCAAGCCGACCGAGGTTCTGGCCTATCGCCGTCCCGACTAGAGCGGATACGTTCAAATTGAACTGGCATCCCGCTCCATCTATTTGTCTTAGCCGCATTTCTGCGGCGCCAAGTGATTCCACTTGGCTGCAAAAAGGCGCGCTGCTGACTGGCAGGTTTGGGGCAGAAAACGGACCGGCAGCTGCGGAACCTGGACCTTCAGAATCGGACAGGGGTGACAGCGACGGCCGTAAAAGGAGCATCGAAGACAGGTGGATGCACGGAGATGATGGCGCCACTCCAATCAGCTTCCCAATGCTAGCCTTACGGCTGAGATCTGAAGCGGTTCATCTCGGCCTCTAATCGCATGAAATCCGAGGTTCTCCGCGACGAGATGTGGAGGTAGAACACGGATACCGGCGAGAATATCTGCGGAGACCAGAATAGGTTGACCGAGAACCTTGGATAGCGACTCCAGACGTCCAGTGGTATTCACGACATCGCCGAAATACGCAATCTTGTGTCGCTCAAGGCCAATCTCAGCCGTAACCACCGACCCGCAATGCAGGACGGCGCGAAACTCCGGCACTTGCCCGAAACGCGCTTGCCACGCCGCCGCCTGATCCCTTATGGCCGCCGCGAAGTCGAAGACGCAACGAAGACACGCGGCGTCCCGCAGGCCGCGTTCCATGGGCCAGGTGACCAGCGCCATATCGCCGATATAGTCGTCAATAGAGCCCTGGGAGCGACGAACGGGAGACGCAAGTGCGTTGAATATCTGTCCGAGATAGGCCTGGGTCTCCAGATCGCCGTATCGCTCCGCAAAGTGCGTGGATCCGCTGACATCGAGAAAAAGAAAGATCCGCTCCTCCTCAATGGGCCGGTGATAGCGCCCAAGAAGCAGGCTGGTGAACAGGCTCGGCCCGATAAGGTCACGCAGTCGGAACACGAATGCGACGAGCGTGGAGACACCGAGTGAATACAGAAGACCGGACTCCGACATCACCATGGCTTCCCGCGCGGTGCTCATATAGCCGAGGAGATGGTGAAGCGCTGTGCCGGCGGCGGCGTTGCCGATCAAAATCATCAAAACGTAGGTTGCTATCGTAGTCACGACGAAGACCGGCGTTGCCGCTTGCCGGATGATATCGCGCCATCGGCGCAAGATAACGCCGCGCTCATACAACAGAATAGGAGTTCCGATGAACACGCCCCTGACTGCGGAGTGCAGGGCCTCGACGTCGAACATCACCGCGTAGGCCAAGCCAGCTACTGCCCCCACAATGGGTGCGAGGAGCCACTGCAAAGGGCGACGAAAGCGGTCCTGGCCACGCCCAGCGTTCATTTCGTATCCTGCTCGATGAGATCGGGACTGCCCCGGCGTGTTGCTCGGCGCGGTTGTGATTTCATCAGTTTCGCCTTGGGCCCCGCTCGATCATGTATCGCGGTACGGCGATTTGCTCAAGCTAGGCTCGCCACCTCCAGTATGGCGTCTGCAAATGCCCGCGGGGCTTCCTGCGGAAGGTTGTGCCCGATGCCGCCGGTAATGAGGCGGTGCTCGTACTTGCCCGAAAACTTCTTAGCGTAGGCGCTGGGGTCGGGATGCGGCGCGCCGTTGGCGTCGCCCTCCAGAGTGATCGTCGGCACGGCGATGACCGGAGCTTTCGCAAGTCGCCGCTCCAACTCGTCATATTGTGGCTCGCCTTCCGCCAGCCCGAGCCGCCAGCGGTAGTTGTGTACTACGATGTCGACATGATCCGGATTGTCGAAGGCGGTAGCGCTGCGCTCGAAGGTTGCGTTGTCGAAATTCCACTGCGGAGAAGCGAGCTGCCAGATCAGCTTGGCAAAATCCCGCCTGTATTTTCCGTAGCCAACGCGGCCCCGCTCAGTGGCGAAGTAATATTGGTACCACCATTGCAGCTCGGCTTTCGGCGGCAGCGCCATCTTGTTGGCCTCCTGGCTGCCGATCAGATAACCGCTGACCGAGACCAAGGCCTTGCAGCGTTCCGGCCACAATGCCGCGACGATGTTGGCCGTGCGTGCGCCCCAGTCGCAACCGCCGACGATCGCCTTGTCGATCTGCAGTGCATCCATCAGCGCAATGACATCAACCGCGACCACCGCCTGCTGGCCATTGCGTGGCGTTTTGTCGGAGAGGAACCGCGTGGTGCCATAGCCGCGCAGATATGGAACGACGACCCGAAAACCTTTCGACGCCAAGATCGCCGCAACGTCGACATAGGTGTGGATGTCGTACGGCCATCCATGCAGGAGGATGACGACCGACCCTTTGCCAGGAGCGACCTCGGCATATCCAATGTCGAGTACGCCAGCTTGAACCTGCTTCAACGGACCGAACGACGTGTTTGCTTGTGGTTCGATTGTGCTGGCGTCCGGTTTCGTAATGCTGGACTGCGCATTTGCCGAGCCCGTCATGGCAAACTGAGCGGCCGCGACGGTGGTGACGGCCACGCCCAACAAGTGGCGTCGATGGAGGTCGATCTGTTCGGTCATAGCGGTTTGTATCCGTTGATAAGGCATGGTGCCTGGTGGAAGATTATCTTCGGTCGATCGTCACATCGGACACGTCGACCGTGATAGGTGCGAATGCTTGGTTTGCGATCCCCTCGGCGTCATGTAGGAGCACACGCCGCCGTGTCGGGAATACGAACCCGTCTTACTCAGGCTGACTCATTGAGTTTGGTTACGCAGCCACGGCGACGCCGTACCGCGCCGGCGAGGTCTTGAGCGAAAGGTTCGGGATGAGTTTCTGCCGGGCCGCTTCATAGGCGTGCCAGTCGGCTACGTCGGGAAGCGAGGGAATAGTCACCAACTCGCCCTGGTCGAGGCCGGCAAGGGCCGCGTCCACGAGGTCATCGGACTGCATGATCGCCTTGCTCGGCAGATCGTCGAGCGAACCTCCTGACACGTCCCAGAAGTTGGTGGCGATGGCGCCGGGCAGAACCGCCTGGATGCGCAGCCTCTTGTCCGCAAGCTCCTTGTGGAGCGACAGGCTGAAAGCGAGCACAAAGGCTTTCGTCGCGCCATAGACACCGTTGAGGATTTCCGGCGCGATGGCGACCGCTGACGAGATGTTGATGATTGTGCCGCCGCCGCGCGCCACAAAGGCGGGAGCCGCGGCATAAGTCAGGCGGGTCAGCGCCGTGATGTTGAGCCCGATCATCGCTTGCATCTTGTCGATGTCGGATTCCAGGAGCGGCGCGACGGCGCCGATGCCAGCGTTATTGACCAACATCGTGATGGCGGGATCGGCGCCGAGCAAGGTCTCGATCCGACCCAGATCCGCCTTGTCGTTGAGGTCAGCGGCAACGGCGCTGACGTTGCAATTCGTTGAGCCGGCGATGCGCTTGGCCACTTCGTCCAGCCTCTCCTGGCTGCGCGCCACGAGAATGAGGTCATAGCCGCGGCGCGCCAGCCGGTCGGCGTAGATCGCTCCGATCCCGGCCGAGGCGCCGGTCACCATCGCGATGCCCATTTTGGAGTGCGTCATGATCGTTCTCCCATTCGATTGCGCCGGCAACAGCGCGTGAAACATCAGCGGCAAACCAGGCTTGGATCGCCGGTTGAGCTGGGCGGCGGGACGGCGACCCGTCCCGCTCACCCGATTTGGGTTGCTGCTTAGAGCGGCAGCCGCTTGCCCGCCTGCTCCGCCACCATGTACTTGGCGTACCAGTCCGGCCAATTCTCATCGCGTTGGCCGCCATTGCGCTTCTCGTGCTCGCCATGAGCCTCAGATGCCCGCCGCATCGCAGAGGCCAGATCGGCCTCAGAAGCGTAACTCGTCATGTTGGTGTCGATCCGGCCGGGAAACCGGGTGGTGACTTCCTGCAGCAGCCATTCATTGCCGTCGGGATCGCTGAATGTCGCGTATGTGAAATAGCTGCGGCGCTCCGGATCCGGACCGCTGATCACAGGCTTTCCAGGCCCGGCGCGGTGGAAGATCTCGCCCACCTCGACACCGTGAGCGATGAGCTCGGCACGCGCTGCGACGATGTCCGAGACGACCAGATACAGTCCTCGAGCCGATCCCGGGGTGGCCGACGTGATCCCCTTGCCGAAGTGAATCGAGCTCGGCGAACCTGGGGGCGTGAACTGAACGGCGTGAAAGTCGTCCCCGACGGCAAAGTCGGCGTCGAGTCGCCAGCCCAGCTCGCCGTAGAAGCGCTTGGAGCGCTCGACGTCTGCGACAGGGATAACGACGACCTCGAGCTTCATGTCTGTCGCCTGTGTGGAGGACGCGACATCTCTTGCAATAACAGCCTGGTTCATGATGGTCTCCTATTTCCCGTTGGTTGTGTTGACGTGCGCATGCTTCGCTGGGCGTCACTTGCTAGGCGCTATTCATCCAGCGCGACGAGCGGCTTTCCTTTTTCGACGATGTAGGTAGCGAGCTCGAGCGCTTTGCCGCTGCCCACGTTCTTGGCCGTGTGGCTTGTTCCCTGGGGGATAAAGAGCGTATCGCCGGCGTTGAGTGTCAGCGGCGGCTTACCCTGGAGCGTGTACTCCAGCTGGCCCTCGACGACATAGGCGATCTCTTCGCCAGGATGCGCGTGCCAAGGCGCCGTCACGCCCGGTGCGAATTCGACAAGCACCTGAATGACTTCACGTCCGGGGGTGCCGAGGTCCGCCCGCAGCAAGTCGGTGCGCCCAACACCGGGCAATTGTGCCTCTTCGGTTTGCGCTAGCAACGGCGTGAGAACAGCACCGGCGAAAAGCGTCGCCGCCGCGATCATTCGAAACGTTTTCATGGCTATTTTCCTTTGGCGTTCGCGGTTTGAGTATTAGTGTGCCGGCCGCAGAGACCTGAAGGCGGCGCGCAGTTCGGCCGAGAAGAGGTCCGGCTCCTCCCAGGCGGCGAAGTGTCCGCCCTTGTTCACTTCGTTGAAGTAGATCAGGTTGGGATAGGCCCGCCGGGCCCAGGTCTCGGGCGCTCGATAGACCTCTTCGGGGAATACCGAGATGGCGACCGGGAGCGCGATATCGGAGGTTTTCTGCGCCGCTGCGAGAAGAACGCTCTGGCCCATCGTCTCCCAGTAGAGCCGGGCCGCCGAAGTCGCGCTGTTCGTCAGCCAGTACAGCGTGACGTCGTCCAGCATCTCGTCCTTGCTGAGCAGGCGCTCGGGTTCGCCGTTGTTGTAGTCGTACATCCAGCCGGCGAGCCCGGCCGGCGAATCCGTCAATGCGTAGCCGATCGCCTGAGGCCGGGTGCCCATCATTGCCGCGTAGGCCCGATATTTCTTGTAAAAGGTTTCGAGCGAACCGAACGCGACACCTTCCTTCTCGGTGAGGCTGGCTGGCGCCGGCCCGCCGGCGGCAAGGACTGCGGCCACGTCCGCCGGTATCGTTGCCGGCAAATTGATGTGGATGCCAAGCAATCCGGTTGGCGCCTGGCGTGCCATCGCGCTGGAAACGGGCGCGCCCCAGTCGCCGCCCTGGGCAACGTAGTGGTCGTAGCCCAGGCGCTGCATCAGGTCGGCCCAGGCACTTGCGATGCGGTCTGGATTCCAGCCCACGCCGCGCGGCTTGCCGGAGAATCCGTAGCCGGGCATCGAGGGCAGTACCAGGTCGAAGGCATCCTCAGGCTTGCCGCCATGCTGCGCGGGGTCCGTGAGCGGGCCGACCGTCTGGAGCAGTTCGAAGACGGAGCCGGGCCAACCATGCGTCATGATCAGCGGCAGGGCGTTGGGTTGCTTCGACCGAATGTGCAGGAAGTGGATATCGATCCCGTCGATCTCGGTCATGAACTGCGGCAGGGCATTCAGCTTTGCCTCAGCCTTGCGCCAGTCGTACTCGGTTCCCCAGTAGCGGACGATCTCCTGCAATCGTGCGAGCTGAATGCCCTGCGACCGATCGGCGACTGTCTCCTGGTCAGGCCACCGTGTCGCCATGATGCGCCGGCGAAGCTCGTCAATCTCTTCCTGCGGGATGTTGACCGTGAACGGGCGGATCGAACTGCTGGTGGCTGCAGCGTTAAGCGTTCCCGGAAGCAGGCCCACGGCCCCGGCGGCGGCGGTCGCAACAAGAATTTCGCGCCGAGTAAGTGACCGTGCTGACATGACACTCTCCCTGTTTGCTGATGCTTTTGGACGGCACACAGATCGACTGTCAGGCGAGGCAAATCTATTGCACGATGGTATCGGCGATACCTTTGTATTGGCCCGGCGATGCCTCATCGTCCCGTCGGACCGACACCAAGGCACAATGGACGCCGCTATCACGCCGGCGCATTGTCACGGCACGCGATACTCGCGAAAGGACCGCAATGGAGATCGAACAGAGCCGCGTTTTGGATGCACTTCCGGCTATGGTGTGGACCGCGAAACCGGACGGGCATGCCGACTTCGTCAATCGACGCTGGTCAGACTATACGGGGCTCGATCTTGATCAGGTCCGCTTCTCCGGGTGGCAGGCTGCGATCGACCCGCAAGACTTGCCGAACCTGACCGAGAGTTGGCGATCGATACTGGCTTCCGGGGAACCCGGCGAAATGGAAGCGCGCATGCGGCGCGCCGACGGACAATACCGATGGTTCGTGATCCATTGCAGTCCGCTGCGTGACGATGTTGGTCGTATCGTCGAGTGGTATGCGATCAACACCGACATCGATCAAAGGAAACGCGCCGAAGAAACGCTTCGGCAGGACGAGGCGAGGCTGACCGCCGCCGAGCGAGATATTCGGCAGACGATCGATACGATCCCCGTATTCGTTGCAACATACAGTCCGGACGGAACGCGCACTTTCGTGAACCGGACGTGGCAAGACTACATGGGCCTCACACTCGAGGACGCGACAGGTCCATCCGGGAAGACATTTCCGCATTTCTATCCGGATGATGTAGAGCGGAACGATGCGGCGTGGAGAGTTGCACTGGAAAGCGGCGAGCCGCTTACCATTGACGTGCGGGTTAGGCGCGCCGATGGACAATATCGCTGGCACACATCTCGCCGCGTGCCGCATCGCGACGAAAACGGACGCGTCATCCGTTGGTATTCGGTCGGCATAGACATTGACGACCAGAGGCGCGCCGAAGAGGCGCTGCTTGCAAGCAGGCACGATCTTGGCCTCATCATCAACACCATACCTGTGATGGCATGGTCGGCTCGTCCTGACGGGTCACCTGAATTCTTCAACCAGCATTATCTCCACTATGTCGGCCTCTCCATTGGCCAGTCGAAGGATTGGGAGCCGGCCGGTCCATTGTCCGAGTATTGGGACTTGACTGCGGCTGTCCATCCCGACGACGTGGACCGGCTTGCCGCCACATGGGAGGCCATATTGGCGTCAGGCAAGTCGGGGGAAGCGGAGGCGCGCCTCCGCCGCTTCGACGGCAAGTATCGGTGGTTCCTGTTTCGGGCCAATCCCCTGCGCGACGAAGCCGGAAACATCGTCAAATGGTACGGCACGCATACCGACATCCACGGGCGAAAGCGTGCGGAAGACGCGCTCAAGCGCAGCGAAGCGTTCCTGTCGGAGGGTCAGTACCTTGCCCGCATGGGGAATTTGTCCTGGCAAGTCGCAACGGGCAAGATCACCTGGTCCGAGCCTCTTTACCGCATCTTCGAGTTCGAGCCGGGTACGCTCGTAACGCTCGAAAGAATAGCCAGCCGAGTTCATCCCGAAGACCTGCCTCTGATGGGGGACATGGTTGAACGGGCGCTGCGCGGTGATAGCGACTTTGAATACCAGCACCGGATTCTCTTGCCCGACCTGTCGGTCAAGCACCTGCACTTGATCGCCCACCGCGCACACAACGATTCCAGCCCCATCGAGTATGTCGGCGCGGTTCTTGACATCACACAACGGCGGCGCTCCGAAGAGGCGCTGGAGAAAGTCCGATCCGAACTTGCACAAGCTACGCGGACTATGAGCTTGGGTGTGTTGACCGCGTCGATTGCACACGAAGTGAACCAACCGCTCTCGGGCATCGTCACCAACGCCGGCACCTGCCTTCGCATGCTGGCGGCCGACCCGCCTAACGTTGACGGCGCGCGGGAAACTGCGCGGCGCACAATCAGGGATGGCAACCGCGCGGCTGATGTGATCGCCCGGCTTCGCGCGCTGTTCGCCAAAAGGGCCACGTTAGTTGAACCGATCGATCTCAACAACGCTGCGGCAGAGGTGGTCGCATTGTTTTCCGGAGACCTTCAGCGCAACAAGGTGCTCCTTCAGACCCAGCTTGCAGACGGACTCCCGCTCGTCGGCGGCGATCGGGTCCAACTGCAACAGGTCATCATGAACCTGTTGCGCAACGCATCCGACGCGATGGTCGCCGTCGACGATCGACCAAGACTTGTCGTGCTTGGCACTCGGCTCGGGGAGGACGGTAAGGTGCACCTTTTCGTGCGGGATAGCGGAATCGGGTTCGATGCTCAGGGTGCGGAGCGGCTTTTCGAAGCCTTCTACACGACCAAAGCCGAGGGCATGGGAATAGGCCTGTCCGTCAGTCGTTCCCTCGTCGAAAGCCATGGCGGGCGGCTTTGGGCGGAGGCGAATGTCGGTCCTGGATCGACCTTCTCGTTTTCGATCCACGAATATCTACGCGCAGAACCACCACCTGCCCATTCGTCTGGCGCCATATCGGCGCCGACCAGCAGCAGCGCCTCAATCCAACGAGGTTTTTCATGAACGCTCGCCGCCCACTCGTGTCGATCGTCGATGACGATGAATCCGTGCGCGAGTCCCTGCCCGACCTGTTGAGCGAGTTCGGCTTCCGTGCCGAAGCGTTCTCTTCGGCGGAGCAGTTTCTGCGGTCAGGCATCATCAACGAGACCGAGTGCCTGGTGCTTGACATCAGCATGCCCGGCATGACCGGGCCTGATCTCGAACGAGAGTTGGCGCGCCGGGGCCAGGCTATCCCAATCATCTACATTACGGCGCAGAGTTGTGAGACCGCGCGGCCGGACCTTTTAAAAAAGGGTGCGGTAGAATGCCTATCCAAGCCGTTTAGCGACACAGCCCTGCAGAAAGCACTCAACCTGGCCTTCGCTAATGATTGAACGCGACTTGCTATGCCGATCCGCAACGGATACTTCCCGCACACACGGATTTGGCAACTGCACCGAGCAAGGGCAAGGCCGGCATCATGTCACACGAAACGCCTGTCGTATTCGTCGTTGACGACGACATTTCTGTGCGTGAATCGCTGGAATTGCTCATCCGTTCAGCGGGCTTCCATCCGGAGCCCTGCTCATCGGCGCAGGAATTTCTCTCTCGGCCCCGAGCCCTGGTTCCGAATTGTCTGATTCTTGACGTCAACCTTCCCGATCTCAGCGGGCTCGACTTGCAACAACTTGTTTCCGTCGAGCGAACCGACATGCCGATTATCTTCGTCACCGGCTACGGCGACGTGCCGATGACAGTCAAAGCGATGAAGGCTGGAGCCGTAGAATTCCTGACCAAGCCGTTTGGGGACGACGTGCTCATGACGGCCGTCGAGTACGCACTTGAACGTAGCCGGGCTGCACGTGCGAACGAGTTGGACAAGCAAGTGCTCCGTGAGCGCTATTCATCACTCAGTCACCGCGAAGCGGAGGTGATGGCGCTGGTCGTAACGGGACTGTTGAACAAGCAGGTTGGCTTCGAGCTCGGCATCAGCGAGATCACAGTAAAAGCCCATCGCGGCCAGGTTATGCGAAAGATGAAGGCCGGTTCCCTTCCCGAACTGGTCAACATGGCTGCACGGCTGAATCTCGGGCAGTCACCGCATCTCAGCTAGTTGCAACGCTGAGGTGTCACATCCTGGCGCGACGGCTCAAAAATTCGGTGCACACTGTTGGCAATCGCGCGCGGCCGCTCTCGACCTGCTCCGGTTCTCCGGAAACCGACCCGAATGCATCGTCTCGTCAACATATGTTGACACGAGACGATTTCGTCAACTAATGTTGACGCATGATCGATGTCCGCCAACTGCCCACACCTGACCAGCCGGAGGAAGCCTTGGCTGCGGTCGTTGCGCTTCGGCGAGCGGCTGACCTGTTGGAGCGTAGAGCGGTCAAGGCGGCCCTGAAGCAAGGTTGGTCCTGGGCGAAGATTGCCCAAGCACTCGGCATCTCCAAACAGGCAGCCCATAAGCGGCTGTCGGACATCAACGCCCAGGACAATCCGCCATAGGAGACGATCATGTTCAGCGGCATCAAAACCCGCCTATCGAACGTCCGCACCATCAAGACACTGTGCGAAAGTGCCGAAAACTACGCTTTAAAGGACCAGCAGCGACAGGCCGGCGCCGAACATTTCCTGCTGGCGGCCATCGATCTTCCCGACAATACCGCCCGTCTCGCATTCCGCGAAATTGGGGCGGATGCCGCTGGCTTCCGCGACGCGGTCGGCGCTCAATATTGGGAAGCCCTGCGCTCCGTTGGGGTGAACGCCGGCGAACACAAATCCGGGGGTTTAACCCCGGAACCGCTTCAGGGAGCCGCAGGCCTCTATGACGCAGCCCCGTCGGGAGCTGAGGTGATGAAGGAATTGGCGGCCAACCGAAACGATCACCGTCCACTGCTGGGTGCGCATGTCGTGGCTATAGTCGCAGCGATGGAGCAGGGAGTGGCGGCACGTGCGTTGCGCTGCATGGGAGTCGATCCCGCTGCGCTGAAGGCGGCGGCGAACAAGTTCTCGCGCGCCAGCAATCGGCACACGGGACCGATGGGCGCCTGAGGCCCAGCTCCAGGACTATTCAGCATCAATGCATGAAATACGATCGAGCCACAGCTTGGGAGGCTCCTTCGACTAGCCGCCCGCTCCTCTCCCCAACGGCCATGGAACGCGCCCGGCCCGTCGATCCGTTCGAAGCCGTGGCGCGCCGAAGAAATCGCGTTGCGCCTGGATCAGGTTCGAGGTGCCGCGCCCTGGCGATAGCTGAACCCGCTGCCAGCCGTCCAGATCCACCGCGCTACGGAATCAGCATCGAACAGAAGGAGGAAGTTGAAGGCTGATATCGGGCGTACGTGCAGCTCATACCGTGAATCATAGCCTATCGGCCGCGCTCGGCGCGCCACGTTTTGAACCGTTCGGCGTGTTCGTCTCGCGTGCAGGGATAGAGCCCGATTATCGGAACGCCCGCCTTAACCTGTTCGACCACGAAATCCTCGTAGATCGTCATCTCAGCCGCCTCATCGGCGACCTCGCCGGCGATTTCCCGGGGAATGACGATGACGCTATCGTCGTCTCCAATCACGATATCTCCGGGGAACACGGCCACGTCACCGCAACCGATCGGCACGTTCAGGTCCAATGCCTCGTGCAGAGTGAGATTGGTCGGGCTGGACGGCCGCGTATGGTAGGCCGGGATATCGAGTCCGCCGATCACCGCGGCGTCGCGGAACCCGCCGTCGGTGACCACGCCGGCGACGCCGCGCACCATCAGGCGCGTCACCAGAATGTCGCCCGCGGATGCCGCGCGAGGATCCTTGCGGCTATCCATGACGAGCACATGGCCCGCCGGGCAGGTCTCGACGGCGACGCGCTGCGGATGATCCGGCTTGCGGAATTCTGTGAGCTGGTTGCGGTCCTCGCGCGCGGGGATGTAGCGCAGCGTAAAGGCCGGCCCGACCATGTTGCGGCCTTTTCGCTGCAACGGACCCACGCCCTGGATTACCTGGTTGCGCAGGCCGCGCTTGAACAGCGCTGTGGCCAGGGTGGCGACGGACACGCCTAGAAGTTTTTCGCGCAGATTCTCGTCCATGTTCGCTTCCTCATTTCAGGTGCTGGCACTGCAAGCGCCGTGGTTTCTCCGGTCGCCGGTGTGGGCGGAAGGCAATTCGCAATTCAGTTGGGATTTCCCGCTGCAAGGCGGTTCGCGACTAAAAAGGCGTCGAGCCTCGCCTGCTGCGCCGAAGTGAGCGGCCAGGCGGAGGGCGGGCGCGTTGGCCCGCAGTCGATGCCCTGCGCGATCAGCGCCGCTTTCACGCCGGTCACGTTGGCGCCGCCCATCTCCTCCGCGCGGATGTCCTCGAAGACTCGCATTCCATCGATGAGCGCGTTCGCCTTCTCGAATTCGCCGGCCTCGAGTGCGGCATGGATCGCGACCGATCGTTCGGGCCATACGTTTATCAGCCCGGAGGTAAATCCTCGCGCGCCGACGGCATAGAAAACTGGCGCCCAGACCTCGGCAAGTCCTCCGACCCATACGATCGACGGGTCGCAAGCGATCCGCGCCTCTGCCAGGCGAAGCGGATTGGGCGTCGCCCATTTCACGCCCTTCACCCCTGGGAGGCCGCAAAGCTCGGCGATGGCGCGCGTGCCGATCGCATCGTTGCGCAGATAAAGCATCATCGGCAGGCCGCCCGACGCGTTGGCCACCGCGTTCAGGTAGTCGACCAGACCGCGCGGCGCGACGAAGGCGTCTGGCGGCTGGTGCACCATCAGCGCCGCGGCTCCGGCTTCGGCGGATGCTTTCGCCAGCTTCTGCGCGTCGCGGATGCCCCGCCCGACGCCCGCGAGCACCGGCGCGCGGCCGGCTACCATCGAGACGACTTCGCGCGCCATCGTCACTGCCTCATCGGTGGTTAGCGCATAGAACTCGCCGGTGTTGCCGTTGACAACCGGCATGTGCACGCCGGCGTCCAGCGCCCTGTCGAGGATCGGGGAAAGCCGTTCGGGCGCGATCTCGCCGTGTTCGTCGTAAGGCGTAACCAGAATGCCCGATATGCCGGTCAGCGCCTGGTCGAGGGAAAGTGTCATGCCTGGCCTTTCAGAAAATGTCCGGTTCGCCGGCTGAAGCGCCGAAATCGCGTTCGAGGAAATCGAAGTCACAGCCCTTGTCGGCCTGTGTCACATGGCGCGAGAACATCCAGCCCCAGCCCCGTTCGAAATGCGGCGCGGGGGGTGACCAGTCGGTCCGGCGGCGCGCCAGTTCGTCGTCCGCCACCAGCATGTCCAGGCGCCGGTTCGGCAAATCCAGCCGCACGATGTCGCCTGTCCGCAGCAGCGCAAGCGGCCCACCGATGTAGGCCTCCGGCGCAACATGAAGCACGCACGCCCCGTAGGAGGTTCCCGACATCCGCGCATCGGAGATGCGCAGCATGTCGCGATGACCTTTTTTGATCAACGCCTTGGGGATCGGAAGCATGCCCCATTCGGGAAACCCCGGTCCGCCGAGCGGGCCGGCGTTGCGCAGCACCAGCACGTGGTCCGGCGTGATGTCGAGATCTTCGTCGTCGACCGCCGCCTTCATCTCGGGATAGCTGTCGAAAACCAGCGCAGGCCCTTCATGGACATGAAAGCGGGGGTCGCAGGCGGCCGGCTTGATGACGGCGCCATCGGGGCAGAGGTTGCCGCGCAGCACGGCGAGCGACCCTTCCGAATAGACCGGGTTGGACAGCGGGCGGATCACGTCGTCGTTCCAAACCCGCGCACCCTCGAGCGTTTCGCCGAGTGATTTGCCGGTGACCGTCAGCGTCGAAAGGTCGAGCCGCCCGCTTAATTGAGCCATCAGCGCGCGGAGGCCGCCGGCGTAGTAAAAATCCTCCATCAGGTAGTCCTTGCCGGCGGGGCGAACGTTGGCGATCAGCGGCGTGGTGCGGCCGAGCGCATCAAGATGATCGAGAGTCAGCGGCACGCCGGCGCGGCGCGCCATCGCGATGAGGTGAACCACGGCGTTCGTCGAGCAGCCGGTGGCCATCGCCACGATAGCCGCGTTCCTGACGGCCGCCTCGGTGACGACTTTTTCGGGTGTGAGGTCGTCCCAAACCATCTCGACGATGCGCCGTCCGCAGGCTGCCGACATGCGCTGGTGGTCCGAATCGACAGCGGGTATCGAGGAAGCGCCCGGCAGCGACAGCCCCAGCGCTTCCGTGATCGCCGTCATCGTCGAGGCCGTGCCCATCGTCATGCAGACGCCGGCCGACCGCGCGATGCCGCCCTGGATGCCCGTCCACTCGTCATCCGAAATCTTGCCCGCGCGCCTCTCGTCCCAGAATTTCCAGGCATCCGAACCGGAGCCCAGCGTCTTGCCGGCATAATTGCCGCGCAGCATCGGGCCGGCGGGAAGGAAGATCATCGGCACACCGGCGCTGAGCGCGCCCATCACCAGCCCCGGCGTGGTCTTGTCGCACCCGCCCATCAGCACCACGCCGTCGAGCGGATGCGAGCGGATCATCTCCTCCGTCTCCATCGCCAGCATGTTGCGATAGAGCATCGAGGTCGGCTTGGTGAAGCTCTCGTCGACCGACAGTGCAGGCAATTCGACGGCGAACCCGCCCGCCTGAGCGACGCCGCGCTTCACGTCCTGCGCCCGCTCGCGAAAATGCGCATGGCAGGAGTTGAGCTCCGACCAGGTGTTGAGAACCCCGATCACCGGCCTGTCGCGAAAATCCTCCTCGGAATAACCGAGCTGCATCAGCCGCGACCGGTGGCCGAAGCTGCGCAGATCGTCCGGCGCAAACCAGCGCGCCGACCGCAGCGACGCCGGTGTTCTGCGGTTGTCGTCGGGCATGACATCCTCCACGCGTATCGCTCGATGTATGCGGTAACATTCATGTTTGTCAATTTGATGCGTCCGCGTAGAACAGAATTTATACCCGCCAATGTCGGTACGGTTGACAGAAACGCTCGTTTTCGTGCATGAGGATGTATGCGCTAACATAGATGCGCATGGGAGCGGGTTGTGCGGCAATGGGAGATTGCCGCGCGACCCTGAGATCGCGCCGCGGGTTCCGCGGCCCAGGGAGGACATAATGAAACTGACCCGCAGATCCCTTCTCGCAACAGGAGCCGGGGCCGCCGTCGCGCTGGCGAGCCCGTTCGTCGCGCGAGCGCAGAGCCTGCCGCGCAACATCCGAATGGTCATCGGTTCGACTTCGACGGGCGGCGACACCTACCAAAACTCGTCGATCGCCGCCGAAGCGCTGGCGCAGAAGCTGGGCGTGAACATTCGCGTCGACCCGGTGGGCACCAGTGAGGCGCTGAACGCCACCGGCCGCGATTCCCGCGGCACGACGATCATGCTGCACCACGACCAGATTTACCTCTCCTATCTCTACGGAGTGCCGGGCGTCCCCGATGCCTTCGCCGATTTCGCGATCGGACCGACTGTGGCGATCAACCCCGGCGACTGCTTCCTCGTTCCCAAGAAGTCCCCCTATCAGTCGATGGAGGACGTTTTCGCGGCAGCCGCAAAAGGCGAGAAGGTTCGCGTCGCCATCCAGCCGGGCGGCGTCTCGGAGATCGGTTTCACCGGCATGCGCAATGCTGCCCGCGTGCGCAATCCGGGATCGGAAGCCAACATCGTGGCGGTCAACACCGGCTCGCAGGCCGACAAGAACCAGGCGATGTGGGACGACCTGGCCGACGTGATCAACGGTTCGATCCAGGCCAACGAGCAGTTCACGCAACTGCCGGAAGACGACCGCACCGCGATGCGCTTCGTCTGGATCACCGCGCGTCCCGAGACATTGGCGCAGGCCCCCGAGGCGGGGATGGGTGGAACGAGCCGGGAAGAAATGCTCAAATTCACCAGCCCCCAGACCAGCGTCACGCTCGACGGCAGCAAGGATTTCACGTTCGACAAGGAGTTTTTCCTGCTGTTCAACAAGGAGATGGACGCCGCCATGGCGTCCGAGATCGACGCCGCGCTGAAGGAAATCTACGCCGCCGGCGAGATCCAGAAGCGGCAGGCCAAGGCCTTTTTCATCCCCAACTACCTGCCTCAGGCCGAGGCGAAGGCGCATCTGACGTCCAAGCGGGATACGGTGGCCTCGATCATCGAGAAGCTGAAGGGCTAGAGCATCGTGCCGAAAAGTGGATGCCGGTTTTCGGCAAAACCGATGCGAAAACAAAAAGCTGGAGCGAGCCGCCAATTGGGCGGCTTGCTCTAGGGGTATAGTCTTTCGTGGGGGGGGGGCCGCGGCCGGGGCGCGGGGGGGGCGGGGGGCGGAGAGGGGGGGGGGGGGGGGTTTATTGGGGGGAGATACGATTAGAAAACCAGCCCCACGGGGTTGGGGCAAAGAAACGGGCGCGGG